>NZ_SGXD01000001.1:0-300000 GCF_004216915.1 Motilibacter rhizosphaerae | reverse complement strand
GGACCATCCGCCCGGAGCAGGCGCGGGCCGAGGACCACCCGGACGGCAGCAGGACGACCGCTCAGGCCGCCGCCACCCCACTCCCCGTGATCATGCAGATCTTGGGGGTGCCTCAGGACGTGCATGATCACGGGGAAAAAAGGGGAGGCGGCGCTCAGGGCACGAAGCGGTAGCCCATCCCGGGCTCGGTCACGAGGTGGCGCGGGCGCTCGGCGTCGGGCTCGAGCTTGCGGCGCAGCTGGGCCATGTACTGGCGCAGGTAGTTGGTCTCCTCGCCGTACGCCGGTCCCCACACCTGCTGCAGCAGCTGGCGCGAGCCGACGAGCCGGCCGGGGTGGCGCACCAGCGCCTCGAGCAGGCGCCACTCGGTGGGCGTGAGCCGGACGGCCTCGCCGTCGCGTACGGCGGTGCGGGCCGCGAGGTCGACCTGGGTTCCGCCGACCTGCACGACGGGCTCGGCGCCGCTCGGGGTCGCGCGGCGCGTCACCGCCCGCGCCCGGGCGAGGAGCTCGTCGACGTCGAAGGGCTTGGTGACGTAGTCGTCGGCCCCCGCGTCGAGCGCCTCGACCTTGTCCAGGGAGTCACTGCGCCCCGACAGCACGATGACGGGCACGTCGGTCCAGCCGCGCAGCCCGCGCAGCACCTCGACGCCGTCCATGTCGGGCAGGCCGAGGTCGAGCAGGACGACCTCGGGGTGGGTGCGCGCTGCCGCCGCGAGCGCCTCCGCGCCGGTCGCCGCCGTCGTGACGTCGTACGAGCGGGCGCGCAGGTTGATCCGCAGCGAGCGCAGGATCTGCGGCTCGTCGTCGACGACGAGGATGCGCGTCACGGGGCCGAGGGTACGGCGCGCAGCACCAGCAGCATCGTGAGCCCGCCGCCGGGGGTGTCCTCGGGGAGCAGGGACCCGCCCATGGCCTCGGCCAGCCCGCGGGAGAGCGCGAGCCCGAGCCCGACGCCCGTCGTGTTGTCGGTGTCGCCGAGTCGCTGGAACGCCGCGAAGATCCGCTCCCGGTCCTCCGCGCGGACGCCGGGGCCGCGGTCGACGACGCGCACCTCGACCCGGTCGGCGTGCGCGCTCGCGGTGAGCAGCGGCGGGGAGCCCGCCGGGGCGTACCGCAGGGCGTTGGAGACGAGGTTGGCGAGCACCCGCTCGAGCAGCGCCCCGTCCGCGCGCACGGCGGGAAGCGTGGCGGGGACGTCGACGCTCACGGCACCGGGCTCCGCGCCCAGGCTGTCCAGCGCGAGCGGCACGACCTCGTCGAGCGCGACGTCGGCGAGGTGGACGCTGAGTGCGCCCGCCTGCAGCCGGCTGAGGTCGAGCAGGCCCGTGACGAGGCGGGCGAGCCGGTCGAGCGACTCCTCGGCGCTCTCCAGCAGCTCGGCCTCGTCCGCCGCGTCGAGCTCGAGGTCCGCCGCCCGCAGGGTCGCGACGGCGGCCTTCGCGGCCGCGAGCGGGGTGCGCAGGTCGTGCCCGACCGCGGCAAGCAGGGCGGTGCGCACCCGGTCCGCCTCGCGCACGGTCTCGGCCTGCTCCGCGGTCGCGGCCAGCCGCTCCCGCTCGAGCGCGACGGCGGCCTGCGCGGCGAACGCCCCGAGCACGCGGCGGTCCTCGGCGGGCAGCGGGCGGCCGCGCAGGGCGAGGACGACCCGGTCGCCCGCGGGCACGGACACGTCGGCGTCCTCCGGGCGCTCCGGGCCCTCGCCGGCGACCCGTCCCCACCCCTCCTCGCCGCGCTCGAGCAGGGCGACCGCGCTCATGCCGAAGGTGTCGCGCAGCCGGTCGAGCAGGGCGGGCAGCGCGCTCTCGCCGCGCAGCACGCTGCCGGCGACGGCCGACAGGGTGGCGGCCTCCGCCGAGGCGCGCGCGGCCTGGCTGGTCCGCCGTGCCGCGAGGTCCACCACGGCGCTGACCGCACCGCCGACGACGAGGAAGACCAGCACGGCCAGCACGTTGTTGCGCTCGGCGATGGTGAAGGTGTGCAGCGGCGGGGTGAACTCCCAGTTGAGCAGCGCGGTCGACAGCAGCGCCGCGACAGCCGCCGGGACGGCACCGCCGACGAGCGCGACGCCGACCACCGCGAGGAGGTACGCGAGGGCGTCGCTCGTGAGGTTCAACGACCCGCGCAGCGGGACGAGCGCGAGCGTGAGCAGGGCGGGCAGGGCGACGGAGAGCACGAGACCCCACACGCGGCGGCGCAGGTCCACGCCCGTGGTGAGCCGCGGCAGGCGGAGCCGGCCTCCCGTGTGCTCGTGGGTCACGACGTGCACGTCGATGTCGTCGGCGCGGCGGAGCAGGGCGGCGCTCACGCCGACCCCTCCGAGCAGCTGCCCCAGCCGGGACCGCCGGCTGGTCCCGAGGACGAGCTGGGTCGCGTTCTCCGCGCGGGCGAACTGCAGCAGCGAGTGGGCGACGTCGTCCCCCACGAGGACGTGGTACGTCCCGGCGAGCGACTCGACGAGCGCGCGCTGCCGAGCCAGCGCGGCGGGAGAACCCGCTGCCAGGCCGTCGGAACGAGCGACGTAGACCGCGAGGAGCTCGGCGCCGCGGGTGCGCGAGGCGATGCGCGCGGCCCGCCGGAGCAGGGTCTCGCCCTCGGGTCCGCCGCTCAGCGCGACGACGATCCGCTCGCGCGTCTCCCAGGTCTGCGTGACGCCCAGCTCCGTACGCTGCTGCTGCAGCCCGTCGTCCACCTCGTCGGCCAGCCAGAGCAGGGCGAGCTCGCGCAGGGCCGCGACGTTGCTGGGGCGGAAGTAGTTCGACAGCGCCGCATCGACGCGCTCCGGCGGGTAGATGTTGCCGTGGGCCATGCGTCTGCGCAGGGCCTCGGGGGTCGAGTCGACGAGCTGCACCTGGTCCGCGCGCCGGACGACCGCGTCGGGGACGGTCTCCCGCTGCACCGCCCCCGTGATCTTCGCGACGACGTCGTTGAGCGACTCCAGGTGCTGCACGTTGACCGTCGTGAGGACGTCCACGCCCGCGGCGAGGAGCTCCTCGACGTCCTGCCAGCGCTTCTCGTGCCCCGAGCCGGGGACGTTCGTGTGCGCGAGCTCGTCCACCAGCACGAGCTCGGGCTCGGCGGCCAGCACCGCGGCGAGGTCCATCTCCTCGAACGTGCTGCCACGGTGCTGGACCTCGCGGCGGGGCACGGTGGGCAGGCCGTCCAGCATCGCCGCGGTGTGCGGCCGCCCGTGCGTCTCCACGATCCCGACGACGACGCGCGTCCCGCGCTCGATGCGTCGGTGCGCCTCGCCGAGCATCGCGTACGTCTTGCCGACGCCGGGGGCGGCGCCGAGGTAGATCCGGAGGCTCCCGCGTGGCACGCACCCCATCGTGCTACTGCCGGGGGAGCGCCGCGAGGGCGAGGTCCAGGTCGAGCACGTTGACGTGGGGCTCGCCGAGGAAGCCGAGCTGGCGGCCCTGCACGTGCTGCTCGACCAGGCGCCGCACGACGGCGGGGTCGAGGCCGCGGGCCTCCGCGACGCGGCCGACCTGCTCGCGGGCGTAGGCCGGGGAGATGTCGGGGTCGAGGCCCGACCCGCTCGCGGTGAGGGCGTCAGGAGGTACGGACGCGGCCGGGACTCCGTCGGCGGCTGCTGCTGCAGTCCTGCGCTGCTGGACCTGCTGCAGGAGCGTCGGGTTCTCGGGCCCGAGGTTGGAGGCTCCGCTCGCGGTGCCGTCGTAGCCGTCCTTGCCGGCGGCGGACGGGCGCGGGTGGAACCACTGCGGGCCGGTGAAGCCCTGGCCCAGCAGCCGGGATCCCACGACCTGCCCGTCGCGGTGCACGAGCGAGCCGTCCGCCCGGTCGTGGAAGGCGAGCTGGGCGAACCCCGTGATGGCCAGGGGGTAGGCGATGCCGAGCACGGCTGTCAGCACGAGCAGGGCGCGGAGCCCGGCGAGGAGCTGCGGCCCCCAGCTCGCCCGGGTGGTGCCCTCCGAGGGGGCGACGGCTGGGGCGGCGATGAGCGTGGTCATGTCAGGCGATCCCGGGGAGGTACTGGAGGAGGAGGTCGAGCAGCTTGATGCCGACGAACGGCGCGATGACGCCGCCGACGCCGAAGACGAGCAGGTTGCGCTGCAGCAGCGCCGACGCGGACGACGGGCGGTAGCGCACGCCGCGCAGGGCGAGCGGGATCAGCGCGATGATGACGAGGGCGTTGAAGACGACCGCCGAGGTGATGGCGGACTCCGGGCTGTGCAGCTGCATGACGTTGAGCCGGTCGAGCCCGGGGAACCTCGCCGCGAACATCGCTGGCAGGATCGCGAAGTACTTCGCGATGTCGTTGGCCAGCGAGAACGTCGTCAGCGCCCCGCGGGTGATGAGCAGCTGCTTGCCGATCTCGACGATCTCGATGAGCTTCGTCGGGTCGGAGTCGAGGTCGACCATGTTGCCGGCCTCCTTCGCGGCCGACGTGCCGGTGTTCATCGCCACCCCGACGTCGGCCTGGGCCAGCGCGGGGGCGTCGTTGGTGCCGTCACCGGTCATCGCGACGAGCTTGCCGCCCTGCTGCTCGCGCTTGATGAGCGCCATCTTGTCCTCGGGCGTGGCCTCGGCGAGGAAGTCGTCGACGCCGGCCTCAGCCGCGATGGACGCCGCGGTGAGCGGGTTGTCGCCCGTGATCATCACCGTACGGATCCCCATGGCCCGCAGCTCGTCGAAGCGCGCGCGCATGCCGGGCTTGACGACGTCCTTGAGGTGGACGACGCCGAGGATGCGGGCCCCGGCGGGGCCGGACTCGGCGACGACCAGCGGCGTACCTCCTGCGGCGGCGATGGCGTCGACCGTCCCGCCGACCTCGGCGGGGATGACCGCGTGCCGCTCGCGCGCCCAGGAGATGACCGCGGCAGAGGCGCCCTTGCGCACCTCGCGCGTCCCTCCGGCGACAGGGAGGTCGACGCCGGACATGCGCGTCTGCGCGGTGAAGGGGACGAACGTGCTGCTGCTGAGGGCTTCCTCCTGCTGGACTGCCTGCCGCGCGAGCGTGACGATCGAGCGTCCCTCCGGCGTCTCGTCCGCGAGGCTCGCGAGGAGCGCGGCGGCGGCGAGCTCCTCACCGCGTACGCCGTGGACGGGGAGCAGCTCGCTCGCCTGCCGGTCGCCGAGGGTGATGGTGCCGGTCTTGTCCAGCAGCAGGGTGCTCACGTCACCCGCGGCCTCGACCGCGCGGCCCGACATGGCGAGGACGTTGCGCTGCACCAGCCGGTCCATCCCCGCGATGCCGATGGCGGAGAGCAGCGCACCGATGGTCGTCGGGATGAGGCAGACGAGCAGGGCGACGAGGATGACGAGCGACTGCTTCGCCCCGGAGTACGCCGCGAGCGGCTGCAGCGTCACGACGGCCAGCAGGAACACGATCGTGAGGCTGGCCAGCAGGATGTTGAGCGCGATCTCGTTCGGGGTCTTCTGCCGCGCGGCGCCCTCGACGAGCGCGATCATGCGGTCGAGGAAGGTCTCGCCCGGCTTGCTGGTGATGCGCACGACGATGCGGTCGGACAGCACGCGGGTGCCGCCGGTCACGGCCGAGCGGTCGCCGCCCGACTCGCGGATGACCGGGGCCGACTCGCCGGTGATGGCCGACTCGTCGACGCTCGCCACGCCCTCCACGACGTCACCGTCACCCGGGATGACCTGCCCCGCCTCGACGACGACGCGGTCGCCCACGCGCAGGTCCGTGCCGGCGACCTCCTCGCTGGTGCCGTCCGGAGCGAGCCGCCGGGCGACGGCCTCGGTACGCGCCGCGCGCAGGGTGTCCGCCTGCGCCTTGCCGCGCCCCTCGGCGACGGCCTCGGCGAGGTTGGCGAAGACGACCGTGAGCCAGAGCCAGGCGGTGATGACCCAGGCGAAGACACTGGGGTCCGTGAGCGCGATCGCCGTGGTGACGACGGAGCCCACCTCGACGACGAGCATGACCGGGTTGCGGGCCATGACGCGCGGGTCGAGCTTGCGCAGGGCGTCCGGCAGCGAGGTGAGCAGCAGGGCGGGGTCGAGCAGCCCGGCGGCGAGCCGCTGCGGGTGAGGCGCTTCCGGCGTCCCCTCCGTCGTCGGGCGTACGGGTGTGGTGGTGCTCATGACGACCGGTCCTTGGAGGAGTGGGTGGTCACCGGTGGAGTCCCTCGGCGAGCGGGCCGAGGGCCAGGGCCGGGAGGTAGGTGAGTCCGGTGACGATGACGATGGTCCCGCCGAGCAGCGCGACGAACAGCGGACGGTGCGTCGGCAGCGTCCCCTCCGTCGCGGGGACGGGGACCTGCCGGGCGAGGGAACCCGCGAGGGCCAGCACGAAGACGATCGGCAGGAACCGGCCCGCGAGCATCGCGATGCCGAGCGCGGTGTTGTAGAAGTGCGTGTTGACGCTGATGCCGCCGAACGCGCTGCCGTTGTTGTTGGCCGCGGAGGTGAAGGCGTAGAGCACTTCCGACAGCCCGTGCGCTCCCGGGTTGAGGATCGAGCCGCGCGGACCTGTGAGGGCCAGGGCGAGCCCGGTGCCGATGAGCGCGACCGCGGGTGTCACGAGGATGTAGAGCGACGCGAGCTTCATCTCGCGCGGGGCGAGCTTCTTGCCGAGGTACTCCGGGGTGCGGCCCACCATCAGCCCGGCGAGGAAGACCGCGACGATCGCGAGCACGAGGATGCCGTAGAGGCCAGAACCCGTGCCTCCGGGCGTGATCTCGCCCAGCTGCATGTCGAACAGCGTGATGCCGCCGCCCAATGACGTGAACGAGTCGTGGAACGAGTCGACCGCGCCGGTGGAGGTCATCGTCGTGCTGACCGCGAAGAGCGACGAAGCGCCGACGCCGAAGCGGGTCTCCTTGCCCTCCATGCTCGCGCCGACCGCACTCGGCACCGCGCCGTGGTGCATCGACTCCACCGTGAACATCGCCGCGACGGCGACGAGCCAGATGGCGCCCATGGTCGCGACCACGGCGTACCCCTGGCGGAGGTCGCCGACGAGTCGGCCGAAGGTGCGCGGCAGGCTGAACGGGATCACCAGCAGCAGCAGGATCTCGAACCAGTTGCTGAAGGCCGTCGGGTTCTCGAAGGGGTGGGCGGAGTTCGCGTTGTAGAAGCCGCCGCCGTTGGTGCCGAGCTCCTTGATGGCCTCCTGCGACGCGACCGGCCCGCCGGGGACGGCCTGCGTCGCTCCTGCCAGGGTGTGGGCTTCGGTGAAGCCGTGGAGGTTCTGCACCGCGCCGAGCGCGACGAGCACGACCGCGGCGACCAGCGAGAGGGGCAGCAGGATGCGCAGGCAGGTGCGGGTGAGGTCGACCCAGAAGTTGCCCAGCCGGTCCGTACGCGACCGGGCGAAGCCGCGGATGAGCGCGACGGCGACGGCCATGCCCACCGCAGCCGAGACGAAGTTCTGCACGGCCAGGCCGGCCATCTGCGTGAGGTGGCCCATCGCGGCCTCACCGGAGTACGACTGCCAGTTCGTGTTCGTCACGAACGACGCGGCGGTATCGAACGCCTGGTCCGGGGTGATGGCAGCGAAGCCCAGCGAGAGCGGGAGGTGCTCCTGGACGCGCTGGAGCAGGTAGAGCGCGAGCACGCTGACGGCCGAGAAGGCAAGCAGGGCACGCAGGTACACCGGCCAGCGCTGCTCGCCGTCGGGGTCCACGCCGACGAGGCGGTAGACGCCGCGCTCGAGGCGCAGGTGTCGCGGCGAGGAGTAGACCCGGGCCATGTAGTCGCCGAGGGGCCGGTGCGCCAGGGCCAGCACGAGCACGAGCGAGCCCGCGGTGAGGAGGAAGGGGACCGTCTCGCTCATCTCAGAACCGTTCGGGGAAGAGCAGGGCGACCACGAGGTACGCGACCAGCCCGACGGCGACGACGAGCCCGACGGTGTCGGCGACGGTCACAGCCGCTCGACCCCCCGCACGAGCAGGCCGCACACCGCGAAGAACGCGAGGACGGCGAGGACGAACACAGCATCAGCCACGGCTGCTCCTGCTGGACGACGGTGCCGGACGGTCCGACAGGACCAGCGAACCCCCGGCTCAGTGGCAGAGCGCCGTCCTTGACGCATCCTTGACGGCCGGCTCCGCGTTCTTGACGCGTTCCTGACAGCGGGGAGGCGGAGCGGAGCGTGGCGCCCTCCCCCCAGCTCGTGATCATGCAGATCCTGGGCCCCCACGATGTGCATGATCACGGGGAGGGGTGGAGGAGGGCGTCGGGGAGGGGGTGGGCGCCGGCGGTCGCGCCACCCTGGTGAGCGGGCGACCGCACGGGGTGGGCCTGGTCGGGGCTCGCGCCCCCGCGCACTGCCGTGATCATGCAGATCTCGGGGGCCCCAGGACGTGCATGATCACGGGGGTTGGTCGCGTCGGTGGGGCGGTGCGGCTACGAGATGCGCTGCAGCGCAGGCGCTCCTGCTTCCGGGCTCACGCGTTGTGCCGGCAGTGCAGCGACATCGGCGCCGAGGCAGACGAGCCCGAGCGCGGCGGCGATCTCCGCCGCGTCTCCACGGGCGAGCGCGTCGCGCTGGACGGTCGCGAGGGCGTTCGCGGGCGAGACCCCCGCCCGCAGCAGCTGGTGCAGGGCCACCATGAGCGGGGCGACTGCGCTGTCGACGACCGGGACGAGCGCCGCGATGAGCGTGCCCGTCCCCATGCCGAGGAACGCCGCAGCGAGGCCGAGGACCTCGTCGCCGAGGCACACCCAGGCTCGGGCGGCGTCGCAGGCCGCGAGCACGACGAGGCCGGGCGCGCTGTGCAGCGCCTCGAGGTCGTAGACCGTGAGCGGGCCGTCCGCGAGGCGCAGGTGCGAGAAGAGCGCGTTGTCGCCGCGGAAGGTCCCGTGCGCCGCGACGTGCAGGGTGCCCGAGCTCAGCAGGGCCTCGCTGACGGACGCGACGGAGGCCTCGGCGCCCGTGAGCAGCCGCGCCCCTGGGTGCAGCGCGGCCACCTGCCGCGCCTCGTCCTCCGCGCCCGGCAGGCCGGGTCCGGCGACGACCGTCACCCCGCCGGTACGCGGTGGCCGCAGCGCCGCCCGGAACCACAGCGCCGCGGACGGCGAGACCGTGAGCGGGCGCCCGAGGCACGAGGGGAGCAGCGCCCACGGCAGGCAGTGCAGCGCAGCGCTCGGGACGACGACGAGCGGGCGGTCCCCGACCTGGCCGGCGAGGGGCGCCACGAGCAGCGCGTCGAGCCGCGCCCCGACGTCGGCGAGCAGCGCGCGGGCGGCGTCGTTGGCCCGCTCGGACGCCGAGCGGCGGGTCAGCCGCTGGAGGGCGAGCGGGACGTGGGCGAGCAGGTCGAGGACGGGCTGCACCGGGCCGAGCGCGGTCAGCCGTGCCCGGCCGCCGACCACCGTGACGGCGTGCAGCTCGCCGCGGGACTCGACGTACTCCACCAGCGCACGCTCGCCCAGCGCGCTGGCGAGGTCCGAGACCGACGGGTGCTGCACCGCGACCGCCGATCCCGGCACCAGCCGGGCGCGGTCGCGGACCTCGCGCTCCAATGCGGCCTGGCGCCGCTGCAGCGCGGCCAGGTCGGTCCCCGCCTCACGCGCCTCCTCCAGCTCCGCGACGGCGGCACGCAGCTCGACCAGGCGCGCGGCGAGGACGTCATCCGCGGGCGGGCGCAGTGGGCGGGTGAGCAGCGCGGTCGCGCGTCCGCGCTCGGCCCAGCGCAGCACCTCGCGCGCACGGCCGGCGTCGAGGCAGAGGGCCAGGCCCAGGTCGACGAGCTCGGCCCGGTGCGACGAGACCGAGCTGCGCAGGTCGGCCGCCCCCATCGTCGCCTGGTGCTCCTCCACGAGGGCCACCCCGGCGCGCAGCGCGGCGAGCGCGGCCGCGGGTCGGCCGTCGGCGAGGCGGAGCAGCGCCTCGACGTGCCAGGCGCGGGCGCGCAGGTCGACCGGGCCCGTACGCCGGACGCCCCCGGGAGCGCGCAGCAGCGCCCGGGCGTGCTTCGCATCGCCCTTCTCCAGCGCGACGCGCGCCGCCAGCAGCCGGGTGTCGAGGGCCGGGACGCGCCACCCGGCGCCGTCGAGCCGGTCGGCGATGCCACCGAGGACGTACGCCGACACCCGGCCGCCCGCGGCGAGCCGGCAGCGCAGCTGGAGCTGCTGGGCGACCGCCTCCCACTCCGGCCGCTGCTGGCGCCGGAAGGCGGCGGCGGCTCCGGCGGCGGCGCGCTGGGCGGCGGGGAGGTCGCCGCTGCGCAGGCAGGCCTCGGCGAGGAGGAGCTGGGCCTGGGCACGGGAACCCGACCAGCGCGAGCGGGCGAGCCCGGCGACCGCGCGCTCCGCGACGTGGCGCGCCTCCTCGGCCACGCCCACGGCCAGGAGGAGTTCAGCCCGGTCGAGCAGGACGGTGCTGGCGTCGGCGCCGAGCGCCACGTGGGCGTCCTCCGCCTCCTCCAGCCGGCGCAGGGCCTGCGGGACGTCGCCGGCTCGCGCATGGAGGAAGGCGAGGTTCTCCAGGGCGAAGGCGAGCTGGAGGTCGAGCCCGTGCTCCCGGCAGATGGCCACGGCCGACACCAGGTCCAGCTCAGCGGCGTGGAGGTCCCCGCGGTAGACGTGCAGCAGCCCGCGGTTGCAGAGGACGCGCTGGACCCAGACCCAGTCCTCGTGCAGGCGCAGGACGGGCAGAGCGGCCGCGTAGTCCTCGAGGGCCCGGTCCAGCACGTCGAACTGGTGGTGGATGCCGCCCCGCTGCGCCAGCGCCTGCGACCGGTCGTGCCCGGTGAGCGCAGCGAGCGCCTGCTCGACGAGGGAGAGCGAGCCGGTGGCGTCACCGCGCCGCGCGAGCACGAAGGCCAGGCTCATCTGCGCCTTCGCCGCGAGGTCCGGGCGCCCCGCCCGGGTCCCGTCGAGGCGGGCGCCCTCGAGCAGGCTGCCGGCCTCGGTGAGCTCGCCCGTCTGCATCGCCGCGACCCCTGCGGCCCGGCCTGCGACGGACGAGGCCGCCAGCTCGCCGGCCCTCCGGCTGCGGGCGACGAGCTCGCGCGCGGCGCGCCCTGCCCCCTGAGGGTCGCGATCGAGCCGCGCCAGCAGTTCCTCGGCCTGCGGCAGGAGGGTGCCGTCCACGGCGACCTCCCTGCGAGAACGGCTTCCGAGACGCCTTCCTAGACGGTTGTATCAGAACCGGGGGCTCGCTGCTCCGAGTCTCGACAGGCCTGATCCCGCATCCCCGCGGCGTCCCGCGGGTGGAAAGGAGAGCACCATGCCCGCTGGCGCCCCCCCTCTCGACGCAACCCCCGACCAGGTGGTCGTGGCGACCGGGCACGTCGCCGCCGTGACCGCCGCTCTCGAGGCGATAGGTGCGCCGGCGGGCAGGACCGAGGACGCCCCCGAGCTCGGTCTCACCCTCGTCGACCTCGAGCGCGTCCAGGTCGACGCCCTCGGCGGCCTCGATGCCGTGCTCCAGGCCCTCTACGCGCGCTTCGACGAGCAGTACGGCTGGGTGCCGACGATCGGCAAGAACCGCGTCCTCGAGCGCGTCATCGCGCACCACAAGGTGGGGGGCGGGGACGAGGGCGACCCCGTGGTGGTGGCAGCGTCCACGTGGCCCAGCGGCGCAGTCGGCGCAGGGGTGCGGGTCGCCGTCGGCGACACCGGGATCGTGCCGGCCCCCGTGCTCGCGGGCCGCTTCCTCGCGGGCGAGGGGAGCCTGCTCGCGACGGCCCCGGAGGATCTCGACGCCGCGGCGGGGCACGCCACCTTCGTCGCCGGCCTCGTGCTGCGCGAGGCGCCGGGCGCCGACCTCCGCGTCCACCGCGTCCTGGGCGACGACGGGACGGCCGACAGCTGGACGGTCGCGCGCGAGATCGTGCGCCTGGGCCGTACCGGCGTCGACGTCCTCAACCTCTCGCTCGGCTGCTTCACCGACGACGGCCGCCCCCCGCTGGTCCTCGCGACCGCGGTCGACCGGCTGCCCCCGCACGTGCTGGTGGTCGCGGCCGCCGGCAACCACGCCGAGCAGTTCCCCAAGCGGCCCATGTGGCCGGCCGCGCTCGACGACGTCGTGGCGGTCGGGGCCGTCGACTCCGACGGGCAGTCGGCGCCCTTCAGCCCCGACCCGGCCCTGAACCCCTGGGTCGACGTGCTCGCGCCGGGCGTGGACCTGCTGAGCACGTACCTCTCGGGCGCGGTGCGCACCAGCGGCGGTGAGGCGGAGTTCGACGGGTTCGCCCGCTGGAGCGGGACCTCGTTCGCTGCCGCGCTCGTGACCGGACGCATCGCCGCGGCGGTCGGGGAGCACGAGTCGCCGGCCGACGCGTACCGTCGGCTGGTGGCCGGGGCGCCCACGCGCGCCGGCGTCGCGTGGCTCGGGTAGACGGGAGCGGGACCGTGGAAGCGATGCGGTGGTCGGAGGACGACGACGAGCTGGTGGCGCAGCTGCGCGCCGTCGTCAGCACGCCGGAGCCCGTGCCCGATGACGTCGTGACCGCTGCCAAGGGGGTCTTCACCTGGCGGACGATCGACGCGGAGCTCGCCGCGCTGACCTACGACTCCGTGGTCGACGAGGCGCTGGCGGGGGTCCGCTCGGAGACCGCGCAGGTACGCACGCTCACCTTCGAGGGCGGCTCGCTCGTCATCGAGCTCAGCGTGGTCGACGGCGGCCTGACCGGCCAGGTCTACCCCGCGCGGCAGGGCAGCGTGACGGTGCGCCGGCTCGACGAGGAGCCCGTCGAGGTCGCGCTGGACGAGCTGGGGTGCTTCCGCGTCGAGCCGCGGCCGACCGGGCTGTTCAGCCTGCAGGTGCTGGCGGCCGACGGCGTCGACGTGGTGACGGACTGGGTGTCGATCTAGCGGCTCAGCCGGGCGAGCAGCCCGTTGCGCACGGCGGGCCACTCGTGCTGCAGCACGGAGAACACCACCGTGTCGCGCAGGCTGCCGTCCGGCATGATCCGGTGGCTGCGGAGCACGCCGTCCTGCTTCGCGCCGAGCCGGGCGATCGCGGCGCGCGACTGCTCGTTCATCCAGTGGGTGCGCAGCTCCACGGCGATGCAGTCCCACGCCTCGAACGCGTTGCCCAGCAGCAGGTACTTCGCCTCGGCGTTGATGCCGGTGCCCTGCGTGGAGCGGGCGAGCCACGTGCTGCCGATCTCCAGCCGGCGGTTCGGCCGGTCGGCGTTGAGGTACGTCGTCTGCCCCACGACCTCGCCGGTGTCCCTGCGGCGCTGGACGAACGGCAGCACCGCGCCCGCGGACTGCTTGGCCAGCAGGTCTTCCACGGCGGCGCGCATCTGGTCGGGGGCGGGCACCGCGGCGTACCAGAGCCTCCAGAGCTCGCCGTCGCGGACCGCAGCGGCGAGCTCGTCGACGACCTCGAGCGTCATCGGCTCGAGCACGACGCGCTCGCCCTGCAGGGTCACCGGGTCGAGGAAGGCCATGCGCGCAGGCTAGCTGCGGGCGCTGAGCTCGGCCCAGACGACCTTGCCGCCATCGGTCGGGCGCCACCCCCAGCGCTCGGTCAGCAGCGCGATGAGCTCGAGCCCGCGCCCGCCCTCGTCCTGCTCGGCGGCGTAGCGGCGCATGGGCAGGTGGCCGCTGCCGTCCTCGACCTCGATGACGGCGCGCCGCGGGGAGACGCGTACGCGGAGGGCGGGGTCGCCGCGCCCGTGGCGTACGGCGTTGGTGACGAGCTCGCTCGCGACGAGGGTCAGCGAGTCCACGAGCCCGCCCTCGAGCTCCCCCTGCGCCGCCCGCTCGCGCACCCACGCACGGGCGTCCGCGACGACCTCGGGGTCGCGCCGCAGCCGCAGCCACTCCGCGGGTCGGGCTGCCGCGCCGAGCGGGCGGACGAGCAGCAGCGCGGCGTCGTCGACGGAGTCCGGGTCCAGCAGGTCGGCGACGAGCGCGTCCGCCGCCTGCTCCAGCGGCCGGTCGGCGACCGCGGCCAGGACCTCCTGCATCCGCTCGAGGCCGTCGGACGCATCACGGTCGCGCCGCTCGACGAGCCCGTCGGTGCAGAGGGCCACGCACGCGCCCGGGGGCAGTACCGCGACCTGCTCGACGTAGCCGCCGGCCCCGACGCCGAGGGGCGGCCCGGGGACCAGGGGAGCGAGTGCGCTCCCGCTGGGGCCTGCGATCACGGGTGGGAGGTGGCCCGCGCTCGCGACCGAGAGGGTGCGGTCCGCGGGGTCGAAGACGGCGTACGCGCAGGTGACGAAGCGCCCCTCGGCGACGTCCGCGACGACCGCGTCGAGGGAGGCGAGCACCTGCGCGGGCGGCAGGTCGAGCCGGGCGTAGGCCCGCAGCGCGGCGCGGACCTGGCCCATCGTCGCCGCCGCTCCGACACCCCGGCCCATGACGTCGCCCATGACGAGGCCCAGGCGACCGGCGCCGAGCTGCACCACGTCGTACCAGTCGCCGCCGACCTGCGTGCCCTCGGCTCCGGGGACGTAGCGCACCGCGACCTCGAGGTCCGGCACCGCGACGACGTCGGGGAGCAGCGAGCGCTGCAGGGTCGCCGCGATCGTCCGCTCGCGACTGCTCAGCCGCGCCCGGTCGAGGGCCTGCGCGCAGAGCCCGGCGAGCGTCAGCATGAATTCGCGCTCGTCCGCCTCGAAGCGCTGCTCCTCGGCGAACAGCACGATGATGGAGCCGATGACGCGCTGCTCGACCAGCAGGGGCAGGGCGACGAGCGCCTTGGTGCGCTCATCGACGTCGCGCTCCAGGTGCGGGTGGCGCGTGAGCAGCTCGGCGCGCGTGGGGTAGAGCAGGGGCTCTCCCGTCCGCGCGCTGATCATCATCGGGACGTCGACGTCGAGGGGGTGCAGCCCGGTCCAGCGCTCCTCCACCCCGTCGCCGAACTCCCGCAGCTCCAGGACGTCGAGGTGGCGGCCGTCCTCGGTGACGAAGCCCACGCCACCGCCGTAGCCGCCGAGCAGGCCGAAGCCGCGCACGAGCACGACGTCGATGACCTCGGGCAGCGTCTGCGCGCGGGACAGCTCGGCGACGACGTCGAGCAGTCGCTCCGCCCGCTGGCCCGAGCGCTCCCGGCTGACGACGAGCTCGGCCCGCTCCTGCTCGACGGCCTGCTCGAGGTCGATGCTGCGGAACCACACGACCAGACGGTCGTGCAGGGGGACGGCGCGGGCGCGGAACCAGCCCTCCAGCGGGCCGTACCAGAGCCGGAGCTCCTGCGGCTCGCCCGTCGCGAGCGCCTGCTGGTACGCGGTCCACACGACCGTGTCGCGGCCCTCGGGGTAGAGCTCGAAGAGGCGCTCGCCGAGCAGGTCGCTGACCGGGCGCTGGAGCAGTCGTGCGGCGGTCTCGTTGCACCACTCGAAGGTGAAGTCGCGGTCGAAGACGCACAGGCCCTCGTCATGCCCGACCAGGACGGTCTCGAGCAGCGCGGGGTCGAGCTCGCCGATCACCCGCGCAGCCTAGGGGCAGCGCGGACGGGCCGCCGCTCCGGCTTGCGCCCGAGCCGTTGTGGGGTCACAATCGTTGTGTGAGCACAACCGAGCCGAACCGCTGGATGGTCCTCGCCGTCTGCTGCATGAGCCTGCTGCTCGTCAGCCTGGACGTGACCATCGTCAACATCGCGCTGCCCGCGATCCGCACGGACCTCTACGCCTCCCTCAGCGGGCTGCAGTGGACGGTGGACGCGTACACCCTCGTGCTCGCGATGCTGCTCATGCTCTCCGGCTCCCTCGGGGACCGGCTCGGCCGGCGGCGCGTCTTCCGCGTCGGGCTCGTGCTCTTCACGCTCGGCTCGCTGCTCTGCAGCATCGCCCCGGGGCTCGGCTGGCTCGTCGCCTTCCGCATGCTGCAGGCGGTCGGTGGCTCGATGCTCAACCCGGTGGCGATGGCCATCCTCGTCAACACCTTCCGCGACCCTGCGGAGCGGGCCCGCGCCATCGGCGTGTGGGGCGCCGTCGTCGGCGTGAGCATGTCCCTCGGCCCCATCGTGGGTGGCGTCCTCGTCGACGGGCTCGGCTGGCGCTCGATCTTCTGGGTCAACGTGCCGATCGGGATCCTCGCGCTCGTGCTCACGGGTCGCGTGGTGCCCGAGTCCCGCGCTCCCCGGGCCCGCGCGGTGGATCCTGCGGGGCAGGCGCTCGTCGTGGTGCTGCTGGGATCCTTGACGTACGCGATCATCGAGGCACCCGACCGCGGCTGGCTCTCGCTCTCCACCGTCGTGCTGTACGCCGTGGCCGCCGCCGCCCTCGTCGCGCTGCTCGCCGTCGAGCTGCGCCGCCGCGAACCCCTGGTGGAGCTGCGGTTCTTCCGCTCGGTGCCGTTCAGCGCTGCGACGCTGACGGCCGTCGCCGCCTTCGCGGCACTCGGGACCTTCCTCTTCGTCAACACGCTCTACCTCCAGCAGGTGAGGCACTTCTCGCCCGTCGAGGCGGGGCTGCGGACGCTGCCGATGGCCGTGCTCGCAGGGATCACCGCGCCGCTCTCGGGGCGGCTCGTCGCGACGCGCGGCGCCCGGGTGCCCCTCGTGCTCGCCGGGATCGCCACGGCAGCTGGTGCTCTGCTGCTCGTGCGGGTCTCGACGACGACGCCGCAGGCGCAGCTGTTCGCGGCGTACGCGCTGATCGGGCTGGGGTTCGGCCTCGTCAACGCGCCGATCACCAACACGGCGACGTCGGGCATGCCCCGGGCGCAGGCCGGCGTCGCGGCAGCCGTCGCCTCCACGAGCCGGCAGGTCGGTGCCTCGCTCGGCGTCGCGGTCAGCGGCTCGCTGGTGGCAGGCACCGAGGGCGCGCGCTTCGCCTCGGCCAGCCACGTGGTCTGGATCCTCGTCGCCGGGTGCGGCATCGTGGTCGTCGCGCTCGGGCTGCTCGCGACCGGGGCCCGCGCGCTGGGCACCGCGGAGCGCACGCGCGCGCTGTTCGAGCAGGAGGGAGCCGCCCGTGAGCTCGCCGACGCCTGAGCAGGTCTGGGCCGAGCTGCAGGGCTTCGTCGAGGCCCACGCCGTGCGCAAGCGGCTGCGCGAGCGGCTCGGCACCGCGATGGGGACCGGTGGCGGCAAGGTGAAGCTCCTGCTGCTGCTGGAGTCCAGCGCCCTGAGCCACGGAGAGGTCGCGGAGGCGCTCGGCGTCGACCGGCCGTACACGACCGTCCTCGTCAACGCGCTCGAGGAGCAGGGCCTCGTCGAGCGGCGTACGGACTCCGACGACCGGCGCCGCAAGCTCGTCGCGCTGACCGAGCAGGGGCGCCGGACCGTCTCCGACGCCCGCGAGGTGATCGACACGCCGCCCGCCGCGCTGGACAGGCTGTCCCCGGCAGAACTCACGTCGCTGTCGAAGATCCTGGCCAAGCTGCACGGATGAGCCTCTCCAGCTCCGAGGCCCTGCTCGCCGCCAGCGCGCTGCACGCGGGGTTCCAGCTGGTCGTCACCGGTGTCGTCTACCCGGCGCTGGCCGAGGTGCCCCCGGAGCGCTTCGCCGCGGCGCACGAGCGGCACTCCCGCCGCATCACCGCCGTCGTCGCGCCCGTCTACCTCCTGCTCGCCGCCGCGTGCCTGTGGGTGATCGTCGGTGGCCCGTACTCGCCGGGGGCGTGGGTCTCCGTCGTCGCTGCGGCCGGAGCGGCTGGCACGACGGCACTCCTCGCCGCCCCCGCGCACAGTCGGCTCGGTCGCGACGGCCGCTCGGACGGCCTGGTGCGCCGCCTGCTCGCGGTGGACCGGGTCCGCTGCGCGTTCGCAGTGCTGGGGGCGCTGGCCGCGCTCCTGCTCTAGCCGCTCGCCTCGCCCGACACCCTTCCCGTGATCATGCACATCCTGGGCGTCGGCGGACCGCTGGGCCGCGCTGTTCGTCTAGCCGCGGACCAGCGGGGCGACCTCGGTGCCGAGCCGCTCGATCGCGCGGAGCACTTTCGCGTGCGGCAGCGTGCCCACGCTGATGTGCAGCATGAAGCGCTCGATGCCGATGGTCTCCTTCATCAGCAGGATCTTCTCCGCCACCTGCTGCGGGGAGCCGATGACGAGCGAGCCCTCGGGCCCCGCCATCTGCCGGTACGCCGCCGGCGTCATCGCCCCCCACCCGCGCTCGGCGCCGAGGCGGGTCATGGCCACGGCGTACGACGGGTAGAAGTCGACCTCCGCCTCGGCGCTGGAGCCGGCGACGTAGCCGTGCGCGTGCACCGCGACCGGCTGCGGCGCGAACCCGCCCTGCTCCACGGCCTTGCGGTGCAGGTCGGCGAGCGGGCCGAAGCGCCGCGGCTGGCCGCCGATGATGGCGAGGGCCATGGGCAGGCCGCGGAGCCCGGCGCGGACGACCGACTCCGGGTTGCCGCCCACGGCGACCCACACGGGCAGCGGCCGACCGGGGCGCGGGTAGACCGCCTGGTCGTGCAGCGCCGGACGGAATCGGCCGGACCACGTGACGCGCTCGGAGTCCCGCAGCGCCAGCAGCAGGTCGAGCTTCTCGGCGAACAGGTCGTCGTAGTCCTTGAGGTCGTAGCCGAACAGCGGGAACGACTCGATGAACGACCCGCGCCCGGCCATGAGCTCGGCCCACCCCTGCGAGAGCAGGTCGAGGGTCGCGAAGTCCTGGAAGGCGCGTACGGGGTCGGTGGAGCTGAGCACCGTGACCGCGCTCGTCAACCGGATCCGCTGCGTGCGCGAGGCGATCGCTGCGAGCGCGACCGCGGGCGCGGAAGCCCCGAAGTCCACCCGGTGGTGCTCGCCCACGCCGTAGACGTCGAGCCCGACCTGCTCGGCCAGCTCGGCCTCCGCGACGACCTGGCGCAGCCGCTCACCGGGGGAGACCGTCTCGCCCGTCTCCGGGTCCGGGTAGGTCTCCGCGAACGTCGTGAGGCCGATCTCCACCGTGCTGCTCCTCGTCCTGCTCTGCGTGGTCGTCGTCATGCGTCGTCGTCAGGTGCTCCGGACGCCCCGACGTGAACGCTCCCACGAGCCGCCGTCATCCCGCCCGGCTGAGCCGACATGAGAGCCCGCGGCCGAGGGGTGCAGGAACCCCTTCCCCGTGATCATGCACGTCTTGGGGGTGGAGCCTGGTGCGTTCCTTGTGGCCCGTACGAGCCAGCCCGCCGAGCGATCGGCCAGTGCGATCCCCGCTGGAGCCGATCGACGCCCTGCTCGATCACGGGAGCAAGCTGCCGCGAGATGCGGGAGACGGCAGTGACGAGAGGTGCGCCCCGTCGACTGCACCGCGGCCATGCCGTTCCACCAAGACGTGCATGATCACGGGGAGGAGGGGACTCGACGCGCCACTCCTCGAGCGTCCCACTCTGCCGATTCTCCTGCACAGCAGCACTCTCCTCTTTTCCCGCGAACTCCCCTCGGATAGACTTCGAACATGTGTTCGAGCAGCAGGGAGTTGGTGGACCGGGCCCGTGCCTGCCTCACCGAGCTCGCTGCGCTCGACCTTGCGGAGGTGCCCGCGGCGGAGCTGGGGCCGCTGCTGAAGGAGCTGCACGCGACCAGGTCGGTGCTCGACGCGGCGGACGCGAGAGTGCTGGAAGCGTTCGACTCTCGGCAGGCGTACCGCGCGGACTTCGCGGTGACGGCGGCGTCGTGGCTGCGGCACCACACCCGGGACTCGGAGGCCGATGCCCGAGCGCGGGTACGCGTCGCCCGCGCCCTCCGCTCGCTCCCACTCGCGGCATCAGCGCTGCAGGACGGCGAGGTGTCGTGGCAGCACGTGCGCCGGATCGCGCCCGTGGTCGGCTACCTGCAGGACACCCCGGCCGAGCTGCCGCGCCTGGAGAAGACACTCGTGGACTTCGCCCGGGACAACACCCCCGACGACCTCACCCGCCTCGTCCAAGCAGCGGCCGAGGCCGCCGGGGTGGGGGAGTCCGCGGCGGAGCGGGAGCAGCGCCGCCTCGCGCAACGCTCGTTCACCACGACGACGAGCCTGGACGGGTGGCGGCACGTGACGGGCCTGCTGGCCCCGGAGCTCGGGGACCTGCTCGAGCAGGTCCTCACCGGCCTCGCTACGCCGGTGCCGGGGATCGACGGTGCTCCCGACGACCGCACCGCGGCGCAGCGCCGGCACGACGCCCTCGCTGACGCGATCGGCCTGGTCGCGGACCTCGACACCGTGCCGGAGATCAACGGCTCCCGCCCGCGGCTCACCCTCGTCGCCGACATCGCCATGCTCCGCGGCGACGACCCCGCATGGGCTGCCCGCTCGCCGCTCGCGTCGGTCCTCACGCGATCGCTGGGTCCGCAGGCCCTGGAGCTGCTCACCTGCGACGCGGTCATCACCCCGCTGCTCACCAGCGAGCTCGGTGTCCCGCTCGCCGAGGGCCGCGCCAAGCGCTTCGCGACGAACGCGCAGCTGAGAGCGCTCAAGGCGAGGGACGGTGGGTGCATCGTCCCCGGCTGCGACCGGGTCCGCCTCGAAGCCCACCACGTGATCCCGTGGTCGAAGGGCGGGCTCTCCGACGTCGGCAGCTATGCGTTGTTCTGCAAGCGGCACCACCATCTGGCCCATGAGGACGGCTGGACCGTCGAACCCGACCCCGACCGACCCGGCCTCTTCCGGCTGAGACCACCCGACGACCGGCCACCCATCAAGGCGTGCCACACGATCGACCGCGACCCCGGCAGCACCACCCCCATCTGGTGATGGTCGGCAGAGCCGTGCCCAGGCAGGCCCCACCGGGACAGCGGCGTGGGCCGCCGCGGCGTGCAGGGTGAGCCGACCCCGCCGCTGCGTGCCGTCCGCGGCGTGAGCCGCCGCAGCGAGGAGGGTCAGCCAACCCCGCCGCTCCGCGCGTCGTACTCCACGCTCACGTCGCCCACCGTCTCCTTCACGATGCGGAAGGCGAGCGCCACTGTCTCCACGCCCTTCCCCGTCTTGTCCGAGGTGACCGAGTCCTGCATCACCTGGACGTCGCGCAGGTCGTAGCGCAGTGCGGGGGTGCCATCCACCGCGTACACGTTGATCGTCGCGGTCGGCACGTTGTGCCCGCTCACCAGGTCGGAGAAGAGCTTGGGGCTGCTCGTGTCGATGCGCTTGGTGAGCGTGAGGTTGGAGACCGTGACCCGGTGCGCGGTCGCACCACTGCCGGCCGACGTCGTCGCCGTGCCCAGCTCGCTGACCGACAGGAGCGTCGTCGGCGAGTCCTCGGCGTCGTTGATCCCCTGGAGGACCGCGTCCCCTGCGACGATGTCCGCCGGGACGCCACTACCGGCGGGCCCGGCCGGGCCCGACGGACCGGGAGCCCCTGACGGCCCAGGAGCACCCGACGGACCCGCCGGACCAGGAGCCCCCGACGGACCAGGAGCGCCGGAAGGACCAGCCGGGCCCGCAGGACCCTGCGCCCCCCAGGAGATCGCGTACTCGGAGTGCAGGCAGGTGGTGCCGGGCGGGACGATGCGGACGCGGCCGTTGCCGTTCCCCACGCAAGCGGCGTACGTCGTGGTGCCGCTGTCCGCGTGGGCGATCGTCACACCGGCGACGGAGGCCGTGGCGAGCACCACTGCTCCAGCGGCGAGGGCGGTCCGGCGACCGCGGAGGGGGAGCTGCATGGGGAGTCCTCAGGACGGCGCGGCCCGGTGCCGCGTACGACGGGAACGTCCCACTCCCACGTCGTCGACGACAGCAGCACGACCGGCTCCTGCCTCAACGGCAGACCGCCAGTGCGCGAGCACCTGCTCCACGTCGTACGGCGCGAGGTCCACCGGCGGCCCCTCCGACGGCGGTGTCGCGAGAGCGGCGCGGATGCGCGCGTTCACGCCGTCGACGATGCGGCGCACCTCCGCCTCGTCACGCGCGACGGGCACCTGTGCCATCGCATCCTCGACGTCCCTGCGCAGCGCCAGCGCCGGCGGCAGCAGCGAGAGGCACTCGCGCTGCATCTTCCGCTTCACCCACCACAGGTCGTCGTGCGGGCCGTCGAGCCCCTCGAGGGGCTTGCCGGCCCCGGGCAGGTCGTCGAACTCCCCGCGCTGCAGCGCTTCCCGGATGCGCTGCTCGACCAGCGACTCCACGACGCGGCGGGTCAGGCGGCGCTCCTCCACCATCAGGCTCCGCCCGCGCTCGCGTACCAGCGCACGCTGCGGTGCCACACCGCGGTCGCGAGCGCGAAGAGCCCGACCCCCACGACCGGGGAGAGGTACGCGAGCGTGGCCGGCACCGCCAGCCGCCCTTCCCGGTCCAGCAGCACGCTCGAGGGCAGGTACGCGATGAAGGCCACGGGGATGGCGTACGTCAGCACCCGCTGGGCTCCGGCGCTGAAGATCCCTTGCGGGTAGGTCGCGAGCGTCGTCACCGTGTCGTCGACGAACCAGCGGATGGCCCACGTGTCGACGACGCGGAAGGCCAGCGACGACGCGAGCACGCCGAAGGCGGCCTCGATGCACGCGCCTCCGACGACCGCCAGCACGCAGAACAGTGCCTGCACCAACGACCAGTCCACCGGCGCGATGACGGCAGCGGCACCGAACGTGATGATGCCGACGGAGAGGTCGCCGACCCACTCGAGCCCGCGCCGGGAGGTGATGGACAGCATGAGCGGGTTCCACGGCCGCAGCAGGATGCGGTCGAACTCGCCCGTGCGGACAGTCTCGTCGAGCATGACGTTGCCACCGACGATGACGAGCGACAGCGCGTGCGCGAGCAGCCTGATGCCGTAGAGGAATGCGACGCTCGACATCGTCCAACCACCGAGCGAGTCGAAGGCGTGCAGCACGACCCACAGCGACGCGAGACCGCTGCCCTGGTAGACGATCCCGACGAGCATCATGAGGAAGGTGTTCGCGCGGTACTGCAGTGCGCCACGCAGGGAGGCGCCGTGCAGGGCGACGTAGAGCCGGAGCCAGCGACGGATGCGGTTGCCGACAGGGGGATCGGCGACCTCAGCCACCCTGCGACACCACCCGGGAGAACGTCCGGCGCCACGCGAGCGCGAGGATCCCGGCGAGGACCGCGACCCAGACCGCGCCCAGCACGAGGTTGCCCAGCACTGCGGGGCCCGAGATGCGCCCGAGGTAGATCGACGCCGGCACGTAGCCGAGGAACGGGAACGGCGAGGCGTGCGCGACGGCACGCAGCCACCCGGGGAAGAACACCAGCGGCACAGCGGTTCCGGCGAGGAACGTCCCGACGAGGTGCGCGATCACGCCCATCCCCTGCGCTTCGGTCAACCAGAAGGCGCTGAGCCCGACGAGGACGCTGACCTGCGCGTAGATCGCCCAGGCGACGGCGAGCGCCACGGCGTACGCGACAGCTGCCCCCGCGGAGTGCGGGGCGGAGATCCCGCCGATCCAGAAGCCGAGAGGGGCGCCGAGCAGCATGAAGGCGAGGACCGCGAGCTGGCGGCCCCCGGACATCGCGACCATCTGCCCGACGTAGCCGTAGGGCCGGGAGACGTCGAAGACGACGTGGCCCGTACGGATCCGCAGGCCGATGAGGAAGTCCACCGACGACGGCATGAGCAGCCCCGCCTGCAGGTTCGTCAGCGTCAGGTAGACGATCGTCTCGCGCAGCGGGAGTCCGCCCACCTCGGCGCGCCCGCTGTAGACCGCGTGCCACACGCGGGTCAGCACGAGGACCTGCACGAGTGACAGCCCGACCATGACGAAGACCATCACGCGGTACTGCAGCAGGAGCTTCGCGCCGATGCGCACCATGGCGAGGTAGCCGCTCACGTCGCGACCTCGGAGGGGACCCGGCGCTCCGCGTACAGCTCGGTCATGACGGTCTCGAGGCTCGCGTCGACGACGCGCACGTCCCGCACCGGGTACGCGGCGGTGACCGCCGTGATGAGCGCGTGAACCGGTTCGTCCCGGCCGATGCGGAAGCGCCAGGCATCCCCGTCGCGGGTCCCGACCGCACCCCCGAGCTCCCAGACCTCACCGGGCAGCGCGGCCTTGGCGGACGAGGTGTCGGGCGTGACGAGCACCTCGCGGAAGGGCGCGTACCTCGCGATCAGGCCGTCCACGCTGCCGTCGTAGAGCACCGTGCCCCGGTCGATGAGCACGATCCGCCGGCAGAGCCGCTCGACGTCCTCGAGGTCGTGGGTCGTGAGCATCACGGTGGTGCGCGAGATCTCGTTGGCCTCGGCCACGAACTGCCGCACAGTCTGCTTCGCCAGCACGTCGAGTCCGACCGTCGGCTCGTCGAGGTAGAGGATCGGCGGCTCGTAGAGCAGCGCCGCCGCCAGGTCGCCGCGCATGCGCTGCCCCAGGGAGAGCTGTCGCACCGGGGTGTCGAGGAACGAGCCCATGTCGAGCAGGTCGACCAGCCGGTCGCGGTTGCGGCGGTAGCGCTCGTCCGGCACGTCGTAGAGCGCGGCCACCAGCCGGAGCGACTCCACGAGCGGCAGGTCCCACCAGAGCTGCGAGCGCTGCCCGAAGACCACGCCGACCTGGCGCGCGTTGCGCTCCCGGTCGCGCCACGGCACGACGGTCCCGAGGGGACCGTGCACCGCGACCGTCCCGGAGGTGGGAGTGAGGATCCCGGTCAGCAGCTTGATGGTCGTCGACTTGCCGGCGCCGTTGGGCCCGAGGTAGCCCACGACCTCGCCCTCGTCGACGTCGAAGCTCACCCCGGAGACAGCGCTCGTGCGCACGACTTCGCGCGTGACCAGGGTGCGCAGCGTGCCGAAGCGCCCCTCGACCCGCTTGGGCCGGACGAACTCCTTCGTGAGGTCGCGTACCTCGATCAGCGCCACGGGACGCCATCCAACGCGGAGGAGTCCCGTGACGGCAAGCGCGTTCCGTCAGGTACGCGCCGGCTCGCGCAGCCCGCGCCGGGCCTCGAGCGCCAGCAGGCCGAGGCTGACGGCGCCGACGCCGAGGTACCACCACCAGTCGGACCTGCTGTCCCACAGGCCGTGCAGGACGACGACGAGCGCGAAGGTGGCGACGAACCGCCACAGCGAGTAGCGCGGCTCGACGGGACGCCGGTAGAGCGCGGCACAGGCGAGGCCCGTCCATGCTGCGTGCCCCGCCGGCGAGAGCAGGCCGCGGAGGAGCAGGACCTGGTCGACCGCCCCGAGGTCGCCCTGCGTCTGGAGCAGCGCGGTGAAGGCGTAGCCCATGGTCTCGAGCGCGGCGAACGCCATGCCGACCGTGACCCCGACCATCAGCCCGTTGCTGCGGCCGGCGATGCGCGTGCCGAGCATGAGCAGCAGCAGCGGCACCACGAGCTTCGCGGACTCCTCGATGAGCCCGATGCCGAGCGTCGGCAGGACGCCGAGCTTGCGGACCGTGTCGTACTCGAACAGGCCGGCCGTGACCGTCCCCACGACCCCGCCGAACACCGCGGCCACCAGCAGGACCGGCAGCGACACCGACCACGTCGCGGACCGGCCGTGCACGAAGGTCACGAACGCGACGGGCACGACGAGCGCGCCGAGCAGGATCAGCGACGGGACGAAGTTGACGTTGCCGGTGTCGACGAGGGCGCGCTCGACGATGAGGTAGAGCAGCGCCCCGGCGGCGAGCGCGACCACCCAGGCGTGGCGGTGCAGCAGCGGCGAGGTGTCGCGGTGGCGGACGAGGGGGAAGCCCCGCGTACCAGGCCCGCGCAGTACCTCGAGGCGGTCGCCCTTCGTCAGGCGGTCGTGCAGCAGGCCGCTCATGCGGTCTCCTCCGGGAGTCGTGGCGTCAGGACCGGAGGGTGCCCCTGTTGCGTGATCGACTACCCCGCGCTCACCCGTACAGCCGGTCGGCGTAGGTCGGGCCGTAGTAGGCCTCGAGCTCGGCGAGCGGGGTGTCGGGCCGCTCCAGCGCCTTCGCGATGACGGGTCTGCTCGGTGCCGCTCCCGGCTGCCAGGACCCGGGCTCCCACGTACGGGACCGCAGGAAGGCCTTGGAGCAGTGGTAGAACACCTCGTCCACGTGGACGACGAGGGCGAGCGCCGGGCGGTTGCCGCGCACGACGAGGTCGTCGAAGAACGGCGCGTCGCGGAGGAGCTCCGCGCGGCCGTTGACGCGCAGCGAGTCACCGCGGCCGGGGATGACGAAGATCATGCCCACGTTCGGGTCCTGCAGGACGTTGCGGAAGCCGTCGACCCGCTTGTTGCCGGGCCGGTCGGGCAGCACGAGGGTCCGCTCGTCCAGCACGTGCGCGACGCCCGGCGGGTCGCCCTTGGGGCTCACGTCGACCGAGCCGTCGGCCGCGGTCGTGGCGAGCAGGCACAGCGGGGAGGCGGCCAGCCACGCCCTGTCGATCGGGTGCAGCGAGCGCCGGACCTTCTCCGCCACGCGGGGGACCGGCTCACCGACGACGGCGCGGAGCTCGGCCTCGTCGCGCACGCCCTGCCAGCCGCTGCGGTCCACGCGCCCCTCCTCGGTGGTCGAGCCCTCAGACCAGGCAGAGCCAGTCGTCGGAGCGCTGCGCTGGCAGAGCGACCCCCGGTGCGGGGAACGGCCGCTGGAACGTGAAGGCGACCGGAGACGGGCCGTCCGCGGCCAGCTCGGCGAGCCGCTCCTCGGCCTCCGCGACCGTCGGCACGTGCCCCTCGGGCACCCACCACAGGCAGGTGTAGACCTCGCGCAGCCGCTCGAACCACTCGCGCCGCCGGCGCATCACCTCGGCGTGCATGGTGCGGAAGACGAAGTCGCCGAGCTCGTCCAGCGACTCCCACACGCTCATGTTGACGATGAGCAGCTCGTCGCCGCGGAGCTTGAACTCCGTCGCGTCGCCCGCCTCGCCCTGCAGCCGCCAGACGAACCCCGGGGACGCGTCGGCGAGCGCGTTGACCGGCTCGAGCAGCTCCACGAACCCCGCGAGCTGCTCGGAGGTGAGCGGGGCAAGCGTGCGCCCGATGTTGACCTGGGCCAGGTGGTACGTCGGCACGCGGGCGTCGCTCATGGCCGGACGCTAGCGGCCGCGGGCCCGGGAGGCCAGGAGGTTTCGCCGGGGGCAGACTGCGAGGCGTGCTGGAGACCGCTGCCGCCATCGAGCGCGTGGACTGCCGGGGCGTCGACGCGCTGCTGGCGGCGGCGCGTACGGGCCTGGAGCGGTTGACGCCGGAGCAGGCCCGCGCCGCCCAGCAGGCGGGTGCGCTGCTCGTCGACACCCGTACGGAGACGCAGCGCCGCGAGCAGGGCGAGCTGCCCGGCGCCGTCGTCATCGACCGCACGGTGCTGGAGTGGCGGCTCGACCCCTCGAGCGGGGTCTGCATCCCGGAGGCCGACTGGGACCTCCAGGTCGTCGTCGTCTGCCGACAGGGCTACAGCTCGTCCGTGGCCGCCGCGACCCTCCGGGCGATGGGCCTGCACCGGGCGACGGACCTCGCCGGCGGCGTCGAGGCCTGGGTACGCGCCGGCCTCCCGCTCCACGACGGACCCGCTGACGTGCGGCGCTGAGCGGTTGAGAGCGCGCTGAGCGCCCGCTTGCCGTGTCGGTGGCGGCCCGTAGCGTGTCGGGCCATGGGGCTGCTGCGCGGGCGACGACGGTGGCTCGCCGCTGCCCTGGTGCTGGTCGTCGTGGTCGCGGCCGTCCTCGTGCTCGTCGGGCACCGCGGCCCGGGCTACCGCACCCAGGACGCGACCGTCCGCGTGCTGACCGGCCCGGACGGGCGCACGCCGGTCGACCTCGACACTCGGCTCTACCTGCCGGACGGCGCTTCGGCCGCCTCCCCCGTCCCGGCGGTGCTGCTCGCGCACGGCTTCGGCGGCACGAAGCTCAGCGAGTCCGGCGACGCCCGGCACCTCGTGCGGCGGGGCTACGCCGTGCTGACCTGGACCGCCGAGGGCTTCGGCCGGTCCGGCGGCCAGATCCACCTCGACAGCATCGACTGGGAGGCGAAGGACGTCTCCCGGCTCATCGACCGGCTGGCGGCGCGCCCGGACATCGCGAAGCGCGGCGGCGACCCCGTCGTCGCGGTCGTCGGCGGGTCCTACGGCGGTGCCGTCTCCCTGCTCGCGGCCGGGACCGACCACCGGATCGACGCGATCGTCCCGTCGATCACGTGGAACGACCTCGGCCGCGCGCTCCTGCCGAACCACGCGGACGGCGCGGCGCCGGGCGTCTTCAAGTCGCAGTGGGCGGGGCTGCTGTTCGGCGCCGGGTCGGGCGACCTGACCTCGGGGCTGACCACGGGCTCGACCCCGACGCCCAGCCCGGTCCTCCCCAGCGGCACGCCGGCCGGGAGCCCGGGGTGCGGCCGCTTCGCCGCCGACGTCTGCGCGGCGTACCAGGAGCTCGCCGTCACTGGCCGGGCCACCGCGGCGACCGACGCGATCCTCGCGCGGAGCAGCCCGCGCACGGTCACCTCCCGCATCACCGCCCCGACGCTCGTCATCCAGGGCGAGGGCGACAGCCTCTTCCCGCTGGACGAGGGTGCGGCCAACGCGCGGGAGATCGCCGCGACCGGTACGCCGGTGCAGGTCTTCTGGTTCACGGGCGGCCACGACGCCGGCGACGGGACCCGCGACGACCAGGAGCGCGTGACCAGCCTCACCGACCGGTGGCTCGACCACTACCTGCGCGGCGAGGGTCCGACGCCGTCCACGGGCTTCACGTTCTCGAGGGTCAGCGGCATCGACGAGACCGCCGCGAGCGGCAACGCCTCCACCGCGTACGCCGTGGCCGGGGACCCGGGCACCGACGGCACCGGCCGGGTGGACGTCGCCCTGCCCACGAGGAGCGCGCAGATCGCCAGCCCGCCGCGCGGCACGCCGTCGGCGATCACCAGCCTCCCGCTCGCCGGCGGGCTCGGCGCGTTCACCGGCAGCTTCACGCTCGCGGTGCCCGGCCAGCACGCTGACGTCGAGTCCGCGCCGCTCGCCCGCTCGGTGACCGCGGTCGGCGCGCCGACCGTTCGCGTGCGCGTCGCCTCGCCGACGGGTGACGCGGTGCTCTACCTCGCGCTGTACGACGTGGACCCCTCGAAGGTCAACGGCCGGGCGGTCCTGCCGCAGGGCCTGGTCGCGCCCGTGCGCCTCACCGGCCTGCCGCGCTCGCTCGCCGACGCGCGGCCGGTGCAGGTGCGGCTGCCGGCCGTCGCGTACCGGTTCGCGGCGGGGCACCGCCTGCGGCTCACCATCGCCACCTCCGACCAGGCGCACCTCGGCCCGACCGACCCGCGCACCTACACGGTCGCGGTCGACGGGCCGGTCGCCCTGCCGACCGTGGACGCGCACGCGCTGCCGGCCGGAGGCCGGGGCTGGCGGATCGCCCTGCTCGTCCTCGTCGCTGCCCTCGCGCTGGCCGTCGCCCTCGCCGTGCTGCTCGCCCGGCGCCGGCAGCGGCTCGCGGCGCGCCCGGTCGACGAGGCCGCCAGCGACGTGCCGCTCGTGGTCCGCGGGCTGCGCAAGGAGTACGCCGACGGCTTCGTCGCGGCCGCGCGCGTCGACTTCGCGGTCCCCCGCGAGCGGGTGGTGGGGCTGCTCGGGCCCAACGGCGCCGGCAAGACGACCACGCTGCGCATGCTCATGGGGCTGACCCGGCCGACGCGCGGCGAGGTGCTGGTCTTCGGCCAGCGGCTGGTGCCGGGCGCGCCGGTCCTCGAGCGGGTGGGTGCGCTGGTCGAGGGCCCGGGCTTCCTGCCGCACCTGTCGGGACGGCGCAACCTCGAGCTCTACTGGCGCTCCACCGGCCGTCCCGCCGCGGAGGCCCGGATGGAGGAGGCGCTGGCCATCGCCGGCCTCGGCGCCGCGGTCGAGCGGCGGACGGGCAAGTACTCCCACGGCATGCGCCAGCGCCTCGCGATCGCGCAGGCCATGCTCGGGCTGCCCGAGCTGCTCGTCCTCGACGAGCCGACGGACGGGCTCGACCCGCCGCAGATCGCGGCCATGCGCCAGGTGCTGCGCGACTACGCGCGGGAGGGCCGCGCCGTCCTCGTGTCGAGCCACCTGCTGGCGGAGGTGGAGCAGATGTGCACCGACGTCGTCGTGATGAACCGCGGCGAGGTCGTGGCCTCCGGGACGGTCGAGGAGCTCGTCGGCGACTCGCCGACCGTCCTGCTCGACGTCGACGACGGCGCGCGGGCCGGGCAGGTGCTCGACGGGCTGGGGCTGGTCTGGAGCGACGAGGAGGACGAGCTGGTGGTCGAGACGGCGGGCCGCCCTGTGGCGCTGGTCGTGGCGGCGCTGGTCGAGGCCGGCGTCGGCGTGCGCCGCGTGCAGCCGCGCCGCCGGCTCGAGGACGCGTTCCTCGCGCTCGTCGGCGGCGACACCCGGGGGAGCGGGGACCGGTGAGGTCGCTCACGCTGCGCACCGAGTTCGTCCGGCAGGCCGGGCGGCGGCGCACCCAGCTCACCCTCGGCCTGCTCGGGCTGCTGCCGGTCCTGCTCATGGCCGCGCTCGAGCTCGGCGGCCGACCGAGCGACAGCGCGGCGGACCAGTTCGCCCAGCTCGCCCGGCTCGCGACGTCGTCCGGGACGGACTTCGCCTTCTTCGCCCTGTTCGTCGCCTCGGGGTTCCTGCTCGTCGTGGCGGTGGCGCTGTTCTGCGGCGACACGGTGGCGAGCGAGGCGAGCTGGGGCTCGCTGCGCTACCTGCTCGCCGCGCCCGTCCCGCGCGCCCGCCTGCTCGGCGTCAAGCTCGTCGCCGCGCTCGTCTGGTCGGTCGCGACCGCCGCCCTGCTGCTCACCGTCGCGCTCGTCGTCGGCACCGCCCGCTACGGCTGGCACCCGCTCTCGCTGCCCGCGGGCGGTCAGCTGCCCGCCGGCGTGGGGCTGGTCCGGCTGCTCGGCGTCGTCGCGTACGTCCTGGTGAGCCTGCTCAGCATCGGCGCGCTCGCCTTCCTGCTCTCGGTCTGCACCGACGCCCCGCTCGGCGCGGTCGGCGGCGCCGTGCTCATCACGATCCTGTCGAACATCCTCGACCAGATCAGCGCGCTCGGGGACCTGCGCGCGGGCCTGCCGACGCACTACTCGGTCGCGTTCCTCGGGCTGCTGTCGGAGACCGCGCAGACCGGCAGCATGGTGCGCGGGGCGTTCGTCAGCATCGCGTACGCCGCGGTCCTCCTCGCCCTCGCCTGGTGGCGCTTCCTCCGCAAGGACGTCACGAGCTGAGCCCGCTCGTGCTCCGGTCGGCTCACGCGATGGGCTAGCATGGCCGCGGTCCGCCGGCCTGCGCCGGCGGCCGGCGGGTGTAGTTCAATGGCAGAACATCAGCTTCCCAAGCTGACAGTGCGGGTTCGATTCCCGTCACCCGCTCCCAGCGCCGCTCCCGTCCTGCGGACGCCCCGTCACTTCGCGCGCGGGTCCTTCGCGTGCGGCAGGCTCCACCTCTGCCACCGGGCCAGCAGCGTCAGCCCCGCCCCGAGCAGCGTCGCGACGACGAGGCCCAGCGACGGGTGGCCGCCGTAGAAGAACCACGTCATCACCGCCGCGGTGAGCACGGCCGGCGTCGCGTACAGCGTGTTGTCGCCGAAGATCGTCGGGACGCGGCGCAGCACGACGTCGCGCAGCGCCCCACCCCCGACCGCGGTGATCGTGCCGAGGAGCACCGCGGGGAGCCAGCCGAGACCGGCGCCCAGTGTCTTCGAGGCGCCGGTCGCGGCCCAGCAGCCGAGGGCGAGTGCGTCGAGCACGGGGAAGCCGATGTCCCAGAGCCGACCCCGCACGCGCACGACGTACGCGACCGCCGCGCCGCACAGCGCCGTGAGGACGTAGGCGTAGTCCGTCAGCGCGACCGGCGTGCCGTGCTGCAGGAGGGTGTCGCGGATGATCCCGCCGCCGAGCCCGGACAGGCTGGCGAGCGCGGCGAACCCGATGGGGTCGAACCGCTCCTCGCGCGCCATGACGCCGCCGAGCACGGCGTTCGCGAGCACGCCGGTGAGGTCGATCCCGCGGAACAGCTCGGTGAGCGCGGTGCCCGACACGGCGGCAGGGGGTCAGCGCAGCGTCAGGCGGCGCGGCGGTCCGCGACCGCGTACGACGCTCCGGCGGTGATGCCGGCGACGACCAGCACCGAGGGCCAGGCGCCGATGCGCTTCGCGAGCGGGTGCGAGAGGCCGAACGCCCCGACGTAGGTCGCCACCAGCGCGCCGGTCGCCACCGGGCCGACCGTGCGCGCCCACTCCCGCCCGGCGAGCACCCCGCCCGCGGCCAGCACGACGCCGCCGAGCGGCCGTACGCCGGTCTGCCGCGCCGCCTGCCAGCCGCCGACGAGGGAGCCTGCCGTGATCGCAGCGGTGGGGATGCGCATGCGGTCCACCGTAGCCAGCCCCGCTCCCGACGTCGTGGGGCTGGTTCGCGTGATAACCCCCAATGAGCCCCACAACGTCGGGGTCCTCTCAGTGCGCCATCAGCCGGTGCTCAGCGGGCGCTCAGGAAAGTTGCAGGCTCTGCAAGATCTCTGCGACGCTCCTCGGGTGCTCCCACCTGCTGCCACCGGCCTCCTGGGCCTGCGCGAGCAGAAGAAGGCGGCCACGCGGGCGGCGATCACCGCGGCTGCCCAGCGCCTCGTCCGCGAGCGCGGCGCCGTCCTCCTCACCGTCGAGGAGGTCGCCGAGGCTGCGGGGGTGTCGGCGCGGACCTTCCACAACTACTTCGCGAGCAAGGAGCAGGCGGTCCTCGCGCCGCTGCCCGAGCGGGCCGAGCGCTTCGTCGAGGCCCTCCGCGCGCGGCCCGCGGGCGAGCCCCTCCGGGCGGCGCTGCTCGGGGCCTTCGGCGAGGCCGTGCTCCAGCCCGGCACCCCGGACCCGGACCCCGAGTGGGTGGAGGCGGTGCTGCTCGCCGCCGAGGTCCCGGGGCTCGTCAGCGAGCAGCTGGCGTCGTTCGTCGCCGTCCAGGACCGCGTGGTGGCCGAGCTCGCCCGCCGCACCGGCGCGCAGCCCACGGACCTCGCGCCCGCGCTGCTCGCGGCGGCGTTCATGGCCGCGCTGCCGACCGCTGTCCTGCACTGGCACGCGGCACGCCGCTCAGAACCGCTCCTCTCCGTCGTCACCGAGGCGTGCGACCTGCTGGCGCAGGGACTGCTCGACCGCGACACCCGCTAGACCGCCAGACCCGCTCGACCGCCAGACCCGCTCGTCCCGCTGCAGCGCCGCAGCACCCGCTCCCGCCGCCCGGCGCGGAGCTCCCGCTGCACGTGGAGGTCCCGTGGCTCCCCTCGCCCGCTGGTGCTACCGGCACCGCTTCGTCGTCGCGTCGGCGTGGGTGCTCGCGCTCGTCGTGCTCGGCGTGCTGAGCAAGACGGTCGGCACCGCGTACAACGACAGCTTCAGCCTGCCCGGCACCGAGTCGACCAAGGCGCTGGACCTGCTGCAGGCCAGCCTCCCCGCGCAGGCCGGCGAGTCCGACACGATCGTCCTCCACGTCGCGTCCGGGAAGGTGACGGATCCAGGGGTGCGCGAGCGGGCCACCGCCATGCTCGACCGCGTCGCCACGAGCGACGGCGTCGCGTCCGTCACCAGCCCGTACTCGGAGCAGGGCGCGGCGCAGGTGAGCCGGGACGGGCGCACCGCGTATGCGACGGTGGACTTCGCCCAGCAGGTGCCGGACCTGCCGCTGGACGATGTGCGCCAGGTCGTCGACATCGCGCAGTCGGTTCGCGGCAGCGGCCTCCAGGTCGAGCTCGGCGGCAACGCGGTGCAGCAGCTCAACCAGCAGCCGACCTCGAGCACGGAGGCCATCGGCGTGCTCGCCGCCGCGGTCGTGCTGTTCGTGGCCTTCGGCTCGCTGTTCGCGATGTTCCTGCCGCTGCTCACCGCAGTCGTCGCCCTCGGCGTCGGCCTCATGGTCGTCGGGCTCGCGTCGCACGTGGTCACCATCGGCACGATCGCGCCCACGCTCGCCGCGCTCATCGGGCTCGGCGTCGGCATCGACTACGCGCTGTTCATCGTGACCCGGCACCGCAACGGGCTCAAGGAGGGCATCCCCGTCGAGGAGTCGGTGGTCCGGGCGCTCGACACCTCGGGGCGCGCGGTGCTCTTCGCCGGCGCCACCGTCTGCATCGCCCTGCTCGGCCTGCTCGTGCTGGGCGTCAGCTTCCTCAACGGCATGGGCATCGGGGCCGCGGTCGCGGTGCTCTTCACCGTCCTGGCCTCCGTCACCCTGCTGCCGGCGCTGCTCGGCTTCCTCGGGACGCGCGTGCTGTCGCGCCGCGAGCGGCGGCGCCTCGCGGCGGAGGGTCCGCACCCGGAGGGCTCGACGGGTGCCTGGCGCCGCTGGGCCGACCGCGTGCAGCGCCGGCCCGCGCCGCTCGCCCTGCTCGCCGTCCTCGTCATGGCCGTGCTGATCGTGCCGTTCGCCTCGCTGCGCCTCGGCAGCTCCGACGCCGGGAACGACCCCTCGGGGACGACGACGCGCAAGGCGTACGACCTGCTGGCCGAGGGCTTCGGCCCGGGCTCCAACGGCCCGCTCCAGCTCGTCGCGCAGGTGCGGACCGACCAGGACCGCCAGGCGGTCGCCTCCCTCGCGAAGCAGCTGACCACCGAGAAGGGCGTCGCGGCCGCGGCGCTGCTGCCCTCGAAGCCCGGTGCCACGACCGAGATCATCTCGGTGGTGCCGACGTCCGCGCCACAGGCCGAGGCGACGAGCCAGCTCATCTCGCGGCTGCGCCACCATGTCATCCCGGCAGCGGTCGAGGGGACGAGCGCCAAGGTCTACGTCGGCGGCGTGACCGCGATCTTCGACGACTTCGCCGGTGTGCTCACCGGCAAGCTGCCGCTGTTCGTCGGTGTCATCGTCGGGCTCGGCTTCCTGCTGCTGCTCGTGGCCTTCCGCAGCCTGCTCGTGCCAGCGACCGCAGCGGTCATGAACCTGCTGGGAGCAGCGGCATCCTTCGGTGTCGTCGTGGCGTTCTTCCAGTGGGGCTGGGGCTCCGACGCCCTCGGTCTCGGAGGCTCCGGTCCGGTCGAGGCGTTCCTGCCGGTCATCATGCTGTCGCTGCTGTTCGGGCTCTCGATGGACTACCAGGTGTTCCTCGTCAGCCGCATGCACGAGGAGTGGGTGCACACGCGGGACAACGCCCGCGCCGTCACCATGGGCCAGGCGACCACCGGCCGTGTCATCACCGCAGCCGCGACGATCATGATCTGCGTGTTCGTGTCGTTCGTGTTCGGCGGGCAGCGCGTCATCGCCGAGTTCGGCGTCGGCCTCGCCTCCGCCGTGCTCATCGACGCGTTCGTCATCCGCACCGTGCTCGTCCCGGCGGTCATGCACCTGTTCGGCACGTCCAACTGGTACCTCCCCGCGTGGCTGGACCGCCGCCTGCCGCACCTGTCGGTCGAGCCGGCCGACGAGCCGTACGTGCCGGAGGAGCGGGAGCGCGTCCTGGCCTGACGCACTTCTCAGCCGACGTCCAGGAAGCACCCAGTCCGCTCCCAGGCACCGTCGCTACGGTCCCGCGCATGACGCGCACCTCGACGCCCGCCCGGGCCGACCGGGCGACTCCCAGCGCCCCGCCCGCGCCGACCTGCCGCCGGGGCGGCACCCGCTACAGCCGCTCGGGCGCGGTCATCGCCGCACGCCAGGCGGAGCTCGCCCACCCGCGCAGCAGGGCCCACCGCGCCTACCCGTGCTCGGTCTGCCTCCAGCCCGGGGGCAGCGCCGCCTGGCACGTGGAGCCGGTCTCCTGGTGGCGCCGCCTGCTCGTCGGCACCGGCTGACGCTGCCGACCGGTGCCGGCGGGGCGCCCGGCTGGTGTGCCGTACGCCCGGAAGGAGCATGCTCGTCCCGTTCAGGGGCTCAGGCGCGCGCTCCCGCTGCCGAAGGGCAAGGGGGGCGGTCGGCGCCCCTCGAGCGCTCCGAGCCGGACGGGGGTCCCTGCGTGCGCGACGCACCGCTGGACGACGTCGTCCGCCTGGCCGCGGCGCTGACGGGCGCCTCCGGCCTCGAGCTCCCGGGCCGGGGCGAGCTGCCGGTGCACGGCACCCTCCCCGCCGAGGGCGTCGAGCGCGTCTCCGTGCCCGTCTCCTCGCCGGAGGGGACGGGCCGGCTCTGGGCCGCCGCCCCCGCCGACGCGCTGGACCGCGCGCAGGTCGCCCTGCAGCTCGAGGTCCTCGCCCGCCACACCGAGGTGCTGCTCGAGGCGTCCCGCCGCGAGCGGGCCGCCGACGTCCTCGCCGAGGTGGCCGCGCTCGCCAACGACGTCCGCGGCATGTCCGACACGCTGCACGACGCGCTCGAGCTGCTCTGCGCGTTCGTGGGGGCGCCGCTCGCCACCGCGTACCTGCGCGAGGACAAGGCGCTGCGCGTCGTCGCGGGCGTCCACGCCGACCAGCCCGGGCTCGCCGCCTTCGCCCGCCGCACGAGCGAGCTCGTCTTCACCCCCGGCGACGGCCTCCCCGGCACCGTGCTCGCCAGCGGGCGCGCCGCGTGGGTCGACGACCTGGCCCGCGGCTTCGTGCCGCGCGCGGGCGCGGCTGTGGACGCGGGGCTGCGGGCCGGCTTCGCCTTCCCCGTCGTCGCCGGTGACACCGTCGTCGGCGTCATCGAGTTCCTCGACGCGGGCGTGCGCACCGTCGACGAGCCGCTGCTCCGCCTGCTCACGCAGGTCGGCGTCGTCCTCGGGCGCGCGGTCGAGCGCCAGCGCGGGACGGAGGAGCTGGCCCACCGCGAGGAGCGGCTGCGCCGCCTGCTCGACTCCGCGGGCGACGCCTTCCTCTCCAGCGACATGCAGGGCCGCGTCACGGAGTGGAACCGGCGTGCGGAGGACCTGCTCGGCTGGACCCGCGCCGAGATGATCGGCCGCGACTTCGCCGGGGTGCTCGTGCCCGAGGAGGCGCGCGAGGGCCACCAGCGCGGGTTCGCCCGCTTCCGCGACACGGGCGTCGGCACGATGCTCGACCGGCCGGTCGAGGTCCCCGTGCGGCACCGCGACGGCCACGAGCTCGACGTCGAGCTCGTCCTCTGGAGCACGGGCGAGGGCGACGCCCGCGAGGTCAGCGCCTTCATCCGCGACGTCGGCCACCGTCACGAGGTCGAGCGGCTGCTCCGCGCGGACCTGCGCCGCCAGGAGGAGCTGGTCGAGCAGCTGCGCCAGCTCGACCAGGCCAAGAGCGACGTCGTGACGACCGTCTCCCACGAGTTCCGCACGCCGCTGACGAGCATGCTCGGCTACCTCGAGCTGCTCGTGGACGACCGCGAGAGCCTCGACGAGCTGCACCAGCAGGCCCTCGCCGCGGTCCACCGCAACACGTACCGGCTCAAGCGCCTCATCGACAACCTCGTCGTGCTGAGCCGCTTCGAGGAGGGCACGGGGAGCAGCCTGCTCGTGCCCGTCGACCTGTCCGGCCTGACCGGCACCGTCGCCGAGGAGCACACGGTGTCCGCCCGCGCGAAGGGCGTCGCCGTGCGCTTGCGCCTGCAGCCCGTGCCCCGCGTCCCCGGCGACCGGGCCCTTCTCGAGCGCGTCGTCGACAACCTGCTGAGCAACGCCGTGAAGTTCACCGGCGAGGGCGGGTCGGTCGACGTGACCGTCCGGATGGAGGGCAGCGACGTCTGCCTCTCCGTCAGCGACACGGGCGTCGGCATCCCCGCCGAGGAGCAGGAGTCGGTGTTCTCCCGCTTCGTCCGCGGGCGGTACGCCGAGGCGCAGGCCGTCCAGGGCAGCGGCATCGGGCTCTCCGTCGCCCGCGAGGTCGTCGAGGCGCACGGCGGCGCGATCTCCCTGCGCTCGGCCCTCGGCAGCGGGACGCACGTGGAGGTGCGCCTGCCGGTCCCCGCGCGCTCGAGCGGCGGGACCGGTGGCGCGGACGGGGGCGACGAGGAGGTCGGACCGTGACCGAGGCCGGCGCAGCGAGCCCCAGCACGAGCACGAGGGACGACCTCGAGCTCCGGCGCCTGGAGGCGCTGCACGAGTACGAGCTGCTCGACCAGCCCGCCGATGACGAGCTCGAGGCGGCCGTCCGCGTCGCGGCGAGCGTCGCCGGCGTCCCCACCGCGACGATCAACCTCATCGACGAGAACCGCCAGTGCCAGCTGACGACGGTCGGCTTCGCCGGCACGGACTCGCCGCGCTCGGACTCCATGTGCGCGCTGAAGTTCCTCGAGGGCCGGACCGTGCACGTGTTTGACGCCTCGCAGCACCCGGACTACCGCGACAACCCGTGGGTCACCGGGCTCCTCGCCGACGTGCGGTTCTACGCCTCCGTGCCCCTCGTGACCCCGCAGGGCCACGTCCTCGGGACGCTGTGCGTGTTCGACTCCGCGGTGAAGGCGCTGAGTGCGGACCAGCTGCTGCGCCTGGAGGACTGCGCCGCCCTCGTGCTGGCGCTCTTCGAGCGGCGCCGCCAGGCCCGCCGGACCTACGAGCTGGCGGAGGAGCTGCAGGCGCGGCGCGCCGAGCTCGAGCGCAGCAACCGCGAGCTCGCGGAGTTCGCCGCGGTCGCGAGCCACGACCTCGGCAGTCCGCTCACCACGGTCTCGGGCTACCTCGAGCTGCTCGAGGACCTGCGCGGCGGCGAGCTCGACGAGGACGCCCTGTCGTGGGTGCAGACCGCCCGGCGCGGGGTCTCGCGGATGCAGGGGCTCATCGCCGCCCTGCTGTCGTACGCCTCGGCCGGCTCCGGCAGCGGCGCCGGGCGGCGCGGCCAGGTCGACTGCGGCGCGGTCCTCGCCGACGTGCTCGGCGACCTCGAGCTGGCCGTGAGCGAGGCGGGGGCCGAGGTCGTCGCCGGGGAGCTCCCCACCGCGTACGCCGATGCCACGCTGCTGCGCCAGCTGCTCCAGAACCTCGTCGCCAACGCGCTGCGCTACCGGCGGCCGGAGGGCGCGTGCCGCATCGCGGTCACCGCCGAGCGCACGCCGGCCGGGTGGACCTTCCGCGTCGCCGACAACGGCCGGGGCATCCCCGCGGACGACCGCCAGCGCGTCTTCGGCATGTTCGCCACGGCCGCGGGCTCGGGACGGCCGGGCGGCCGGACGCCGGGCGGGTTCGGCATCGGGCTCGCGACCTGCCAGCGCATCGTGGAGCGCCACGGCGGCACGATCTGGGCCGAGGAGACGCCGGGCGGCGGGGCCACCCTCGCCTTCACGCTGCCGCAGCGCTGAGCGGGCTCGCGAGCCGCGGACGACCGCCTGGAGCCTCCCGCAGCAGCGAACGGGGGCACCCGGTGGGGCTGGGAAGCCCACGGGGTGCCCCCGTTCGCTCGAGGGTCGTGCTGCTGCGCTCTGGAGCGGCCTACCAGCTGTCCTCGGCCGCGCCGCCGGAGCGCTCGACCGCGTTGATGAGCGCCGAGGCGACGAACGGCTTCGTGAGGTACGTCGCGCCGACCTCGCGGCCGCGGGCCACGTCGGCCTCCTGCACGCGGGCGCTGAGGAACACGCAGCGCACGTCCTCGCCGCCGAGCTCGCGCAGGGCCTGGAGCAGCTCGAAGCCGTCCATCCCGGGCATGCTGACGTCGAGCACGGCCACCTCGGGCATGCCGCGCTCCTCGACGAGGGCGAGCGCCTCGTTGCCGTCGCCGACCGCGACGACGCGGTGCCCGGCGGCCTTGAGCCGCATCGAGACCAGCCCGCGGATGTCGTCGTCGTCGTCGACCACCAGGACGCGCGCCATGGTGTCCCCTCCCTGCTCCTGCGCAGCCCTCGCTGCGCCCCCCTGATCGGCCCGCGCGGGGGTGGACATGAGCAGGACCCCCGGCACGCGCTGCTCCGTGCGGGTGACGGCGCGTCACCAGTGGTCGGTGTCCGTATCCTTCACCCCATGCGGGTGCTGGTGGTCGAGGACGACACGGACGTGAGCGCGCTGCTGCGCTCGGCCCTCACGCGGCAGGGCTGGGCCGTGGACGTGGCGGGGACCGGGGACGAGGGCCTCTGGATGGCGCGGGAGCACGCGTACGACGCCGTGGTCCTCGACGGCCAGCTGCCCGACCGGGACGGGTTCTCGGTCTGCCGCCAGCTGCGCGACGAGGGCCGCTGGATGCCCGTGCTCATGCTCACCGGCCGCCAGTCCGTCGACGACCGCGTCGCGGGCCTCGACGCCGGCGCGGACGACTACCTGACCAAGCCCTTCGCCCTGCCCGAGCTGCAGGCGCGGCTCCGCGCGGTGACGCGGCGCGAGGCGAAGGAGCGCCCGACGGTGCTCACCGTCGGCGACCTCGTCCTCGACCCCGGCAGCCGGGAGGTGCGCCGCGGTGACGCCGGCATCGAGCTGACGGCCAAGGAGTTCGCGCTGCTGCGGGAGTTCATGGCCAACGCGGGCCAGGTGCTGAGCCGCCAGGAGCTCATCGAGCGGGTGTGGGACTTCGCCTACGACGGCGACTCCAACGTCGTCGACGTCTACGTCCGCTACCTGCGGGAGAAGGTCGACCGGCCCTTCGGGCGCCAGGACCTGCAGACGGTGCGCGGCGCGGGCTACCGCCTCGTGCCCTCGGAGCCCGCGGCGGGCGGCGGGACCGGCGCGCCCTGAGCGGCACCCGCCGGCCGCTCGCCGTGGCGCACCGGGGCGGCAACTCGCTCGCGGCGGTGCGCGCGGCGGTCGCCGCCGGCGCGGACGTGCTCGAGCTCGACGTGCAGCCCGGGCCCCGCGGCCGGGTGGAGGTGCGCCACGCCTCCCGGATCGGGCCGCTCCCGCTGCTCTGGGACGAGGGCCGCGTACGCCGCGGCTGGGGCGCGCAGCTCGTGCTCGAGCAGGTGCTCGAGGCGGTCGACGCCCTGCCCGGGGAGCACCGGGTGATGGTCGACCTCAAGGGCGAGGACGTGCGGCTCGCGCGCGCGGTCGCCCCGCTGCTGGCGGCAGCGCGCCGCGAGGTGCTCGTCTGCGGCCGGCACTGGCCCTCGCTCGCCGAGCTCGCCGGCCCGCCCGGCGTGCGGGTGCTGCTCTCCGCGGGCGATGCGCGCGAGGTGGCCGCGCTGCGCACGGCGGTCGCCGGTGGCGGGCGGATCGGCGACGGGACGGCGTACGGCGCCTCGCTCGCGTCCGCGCACGTCACCGCGGACCTGGTCCGGGAGCTCGGCGAGCTGCTGGAGCTCCAGGTCGCCTGGACCGTGAACGACCTCGAGGAGTGCGACCGCGTCCTCGCGGCGGGCGTCACCGGCGTCACCACCGACTCGGCAGCCGTGCTGCGGCGAGTCGTGGCCCTGCACGAACCCTGACAGGATGACCGCGTGACCGACCTGCCCTTCCTCCGCAGCAGCGGAGCGGTTGGCCGCCACCTCGGCGAGGTCGACTGGGAGGCGACGCCGCTCGGTCCTCCGGAGAAGTGGCCCCGCGAGCTCGTCTCGGTCGTGCGCACGGTGCTGCACTCCCGCTTCTCGATGTGGATGGCGTGGGGCCCGGAGCTCACGTTCTTCTGCAACGACGCCTACCGCCGCGACACCCTCGGGCAGAAGTACCCGTGGGCGCTCGGCCGCCCGGCGCGCGAGGTGTGGTCGGAGATCTGGCCCGACATCGGGCCGCGCATCGAGCACGTCCTCCAGACCGGCGACGCGACGTGGGACGAGGCGCTGCTGCTCTTCCTCCAGCGCAGCGGGTTCCGCGAGGAGAGCTACCACACGTTCTCCTACAGCCCGCTGTGGGACGACGAGGACCGCGTCGCCGGCATGCTCTGCGTGGTCACCGAGGACACCGACCGCGTCATCGGCGAGCGGCACCTGCGCACGCTGAGCGACCTCGGTGCCGCGCTGACCGGGGTCCGCACGCAGGACGAGGTGGCGGCCGCCGCGGCCGCGAGCCTCGAGCGCGACCAGCGCTCGCTCCCCTTCAGCCTGCTGTGGCTGCTCGAGGACGGCGTGCCGCGGCTCGCCGGCAGCAGCGGCGTGCCGGCCGGCTCCCCGCTGCTCGCCTCGCACGAGCTCTGGCCGCTCGACGCGGTGCGCGGCGGCCGGGCGGTCACCGTCGAGGGGCTGGACGACCTCGTGCCCGACCTGCCCTCCGGCGCCTGGGACGAGCCGTCGCGCGCCGCTCGCTGCGTCCCCTTCCGCGAGGCCGACGGCACGGCGGTCGGCTTCCTCGTCGCCGGCCTCAACCCCGTGCGCCCCGTCGAGGAGCGCTACACGGCCTTCGTCGACCTCGTGGCCGGCCAGGTGGCTGCCGGGCTGTCGCGCGCCGCGGCGTACGAGGCGGAGCGGCACCGCGCCGAGCGGCTCGCCGAGATCGACCGGGCCAAGACCGCGTTCTTCACCAACGTCAGCCACGAGTTCCGGACGCCGCTCACGCTGCTGCTCGGGCCGGCGCAGGACGCGCTGCGCGACAGGGACCACGCGCTCAACGCCGAGCAGCGCTCGCGGATGGAGCTCATCTCGCGCAACGGGCTGCGCCTGCTCACGCTGGTCAACGACCTGCTCGACTTCTCCCGGCTCGAGTCGGGGCGGCTGTCTGCGCGCTTCGAGCCGGTCGACCTCGCGGCCGAGACGCGCGAGCTCGCCGAGGCGTTCGCCGACGCCGTGGCGCGCGCCGGGCTGGAGCTGGTCGTCGACTGCACCCCCGCGGACCAGCCGGTGTGGCTCGACCGCGAGCTGTGGGCCAAGGTCGTGCTCAACCTGCTCTCCAACGCGCTCAAGTTCACCGCCGAGGGCAGCATCACCGTCACCGTCCGGCCCGCCGGGGACGCCGTGGAGCTCGTCGTCAGCGACACGGGCATCGGCATCGCCCGTGCCGACCAGCAGCGGGTGTTCGAGCGCTTCGCCCGCGTCGAGGGGGTCGCCGCGCGCACCCACGAGGGCTCCGGCATCGGCCTCGCGCTCGTCGGCGAGCTCGTGGCCCTGCACGGTGGCAGCGTCGGGCTCGACAGCGAGCCGGGCAGGGGCAGCGCGTTCACGGTCCGGCTCCCGTACGGCAGCGCGCACCTCCCGGCGGCGCTGGTCGCCGAGCAGCCCTCCGCGGCGCGCGCCGCGGCGGAGCGGGCCACTGCGTACGTCGCCGAGGCGGGGCGCTGGCAGAGCCGGCGCTCGGGAGCCGACGCCGCGGGCCGCCCGGGCTCCCGGGTGCTCGTCGTCGAGGACAACGCCGACATGCGCGACTACGTCGTCGGGCTGCTCCAGCACGACTACGCCGTGGAGTGGGCCGCGGACGGCGAGGCCGGCCTCGCTCTGGCGCTGGAGTCGCCGCCGGACCTCGTGCTGAGCGACGTCATGATGCCGCGGCTCGACGGCTTCGGGCTGCTCGCCGCCCTGCGCGCCGACGAGCGCACCGCCGACGTCCCGGTCGTGCTGCTCTCCGCGCGGGCGGGCGAGGAGGCCACGGTCGAGGGGCTCGACGCGGGCGCCGACGACTACCTCGTCAAGCCGTTCGCCGCGCCCGAGCTGCTCGCCCGCGTGCGCGCCAACCTCGAGCTCGACTCGGTGCGCCGGGCCGCTGCCGAGCAGGCGCGGGCCGCTGCCGCCGCCGCCCAGGAGGCCGCGGCCCGCGAGCACCGCATCGCCGACGAGCTGCAGGCCAGCCTGCTGCCCGCCCGCTCCTTCGAGCCCGACCACCTCGAGGTCGCGACCTACTACCGCGCGGGCGTCGAGGGCACGCAGGTCGGCGGCGACTGGTACGACGTCATCGAGCTCGGCGCCGGCCGCACGGCGCTCGTCCTCGGCGACGTCATGGGCCGCGGGGTGCGCGCCGCCGCCGTCATGGGGCAGCTGCGGACCGCCATCCGGGCCTACGCGCGCCTGGACCTGCCGCCGGCGGACCTGCTCGAGCTGCTCGACGGCGTCGTCCGCGACCTCGGCGAGGACCAGATCGTCACCTGCGTCTACGCGGTCTACGACCCGGGCGAGCAGTCGCTGGTCTACGCCAACGCCGGGCACCTGCCGCCGCTCCTCGTGCTGCCCGGCGGGGAGGTCCAGCAGCTGCCCGGGGTCAACGGGCCGCCGCTCGGAGCGGGTCGCCCCGGGATGAGGGAGCAGCGGCTCGCGGTCCCGGCCGACGCCCGGCTGCTGCTCTACACCGACGGGCTGGTCGAGCACCGCGACAGCGACCTCGACGACGGGATCTCCCGGCTGACCGCGGTGCTCGCCGAGGCCGTACGCGGTCGTGGGACCGTCGACGGCCTCCCCGAGCTCGTGGTGCACGCGATGCTCCCCGACGGCCCGGACGACGACGTGGCGCTGCTGCTCGCGCGGGTCAGCGCCGCCGCGGACGCCACCCCCGTCGCCGCCCTGCACGTCGAGCCCGCCGACACCGCGGTGTCCACGGCCCGCTCGTTCGCCGCGCGCCAGCTCTCCGGCTGGGGGGTCGGCGCCGGCACCACTGCCGACGTCGTCCTGCTCACCAGCGAGCTCGTCACCAACGCCATCGTCCACGGGCAGCCGCCGGTCCAGCTGCGCCTGCGCCGCACGCCGTCGCACGTCGTGCTCGAGGTGCGGGACTCCGCCGCGTACTACCCCCGCCTGCTGCGCCCGACGACGGAGGACGAGCACGGTCGCGGCATGCAGCTGGTGTCGCTGCTCGCCTCGCACTGGGGGACGCGGCCGACGCCGGGGGGCAAGGCCGTGTGGTGCCTGGTGCCGCTGGGCGGCTGAGCGGCGTACGTCCGCTGGGCCGGTGCTCCCGACCGCCCGTCCCTCCCCGGTGTGCGACGCGCGCGGGCAGCAGGACGGGGCCGAGGGGAGCGGGTGCGGTCCCGCCCGCGCGGTCCTGCTCCCCTCGGCGCGTGTCGCCGGTCCGAAGGCGCGTCCGGGAGCAGGCCCCTACGCCGCGGCTGCGACGAGCGGGGCGGCGGAGGCCCGGCGGGCGAGCACGGCGGCCTGAGCGGCGAGGCTGGTGCCGACGAAGAGCAGAACCTCGCCGGCGGCGGGCGGACGGTGCGTGACGAGCAGGCCCGTGGCGACGCGCACGGCGATCACGGCGGCCCAGACCGCGAGGGTGGCGCCGGTGCCGCGCGTCCACCACGCCCCGGCCTCGTGCCACAGCGGCGCGAGCGCGCCGCGGGCGACGCCCGCCAGGACCCCGAGCACGGCGCCGAGGGCGAGCGCGGCTTCCGCGGTCGTCCCGTCCAGCGCGGCGTGCGGCAGCACCGCGACGCCGACGACGGCGAGCACGACGCCGGGCCGCGCGCCCTCGCGCAGCGGCTCGACCGTGGAGACCGCGAGCTGGCGGCGGACGACGCGCACGACGACGAGGACGACGAGGGCGGCGACGAGCAGGGCGGTGCGCGGGTCCACGGCGGGTCCTTCCGGAGGGGGCTCCCCGGGTGGGGAGCGCGACAGGACCAGCGTCGTGCGGCGGGGGCGGCCGGCCCCGGACGGGATGTCACGACTGTCCCGTGACGTCCGTCATGGCGTCGACCGGAAGGGTGGAGGTCGAGGGGTCCCGTGTGGCGGCGGGCCTGCCGGGGTACGCCAGGGGGTGATCGCGTCACCGCGCACCGAACGGAGAGGACCCGTCATGGGTATCGGCATCAGCGTCCTGCTCATCGCCGCAGGGCTCATCCTGGCGCTCGCCGTCGAGGCGACGGTCAGCGGCCTCGACATCCAGGTCGTCGGGTGGATCCTCGTCGCGGCCGGCGTGCTCGGCCTCGTGCTCGAGATCGCGCTGTTCGCGCCGCGCCGCCGCTACCCAGCCCGCGATGTCGTCGAGGTGGCCCGTCCGGCCGACCGCGTCGTCGTCGACGACCGCCCGGTGGTCGAGGAGCGCCGCGTCTACGGCGACGGCCGCTACTAGTCCAGCGTCCCTCCCCAGGCCGTGCCGGCCGCGCCCCACGAGGGCGCGGCCCGCGCGGCCTGGTGCTGTGCGGTCGAGCGGCTGAGCCTCAGCCGAGCAGCGGGAGGCGCAGGACGTCGGCGGCGCCGGCGGTGACGCGCACGGGGACACCCCAGTCCTGCTGCGTCACGTGGCAGGCGGCCGACTCGCCGCCCTCGTCGTCGCAGGACGCCGCGGTCGCCGCGATGTGGAGCACGCCGTCGCCGACGGACGGGTCGAGGTCGAGCACCCGGCTCAGCTCCGCGCCACGGCCGGACCCGCTGCGCAGCAGCGCTTCGGGCGTCGAGGAGACGTGCAGCCGCGTCGACGGACCCCACCGCTCGTCGAGGTGCTGCCCGGGCGGAGGGGCGAAGACCACGTCGAGGCGCACCTCGCCGGGAGCAAGGTCCGTCGGCGGGCGCTGGGTGCGCGACCGCTCGCCGGTGACGGACGTGCTGCTGCTGAGGGACCTCCGCACCACCCGGTGCGCGGAGGACTCGACGATCAGCGCCGTGCCGTCGCCGAGCGGCAGGACGTCGGAGGGCTCGGCGAGCCCGTCGAGGACCGTCGAGACGCTGCCGCTGCGGGAGTCCCACCGCCGCACCGCGCCGTTGTACGTGTCGGCCACCAGCACGCCGTCGCCGTCCGCGGCGACGCCGAGCGGGTGCTGCAGGAGCGCCTCGGCCGCGGGTCCGTCCACGTGGCCGAAGTCGAACAGCCCCTGTCCCACGAGGGTCTCGACTGCGTACCCCTCGGGTGTCCGCACGACGCGCCGCACGGCGGACGTCTCGCTGTCCGCGACGAGCAGCGCGTCGCCCGCCGCCGCCAGCCCCGACGGCTGGGCGAACCACGCCCGCCCGGCCGGCCCGTCGACCAGGCCCTCGTTGCGCGTCCCTGCCGCAGCGACCGCCTCGCCCGTGCGCGGGTCGAAGGTCCACAGCTGGTGGATCCCGGCCATCGCGACCCAGACCCGGTCGTCCCACCAGGCCACGTCCCAGGGGGACGACAGGTCGTGCGCGGTGCTCCCGTCGGGTGCGGGCATCCACTGCCTCCCGGTCCCCGCGACCGTGGTGACCCTGCCGTCGGCGAGCCGGAGCCCGCGCAGCAGGTGGTTGGCGGTGTCGGCCACGACGACGTCGTAGCCCACCTCGGCGGCGACGTCCGGTGGCAGCAGGCAGAGCCCCTGCGGCTCCGCGAACTCCGGCACGGTCGTCGAGGCGGAGTCCCTGCGTCCGCGCACACCGCTCCCGAGGCGCTGCAGCACCTCGAGCTCGGGCGAGAGGCGCACGAGGGAGTGCCGGGCCGAGTCGGAGACGAGCAGGTCGCCACCCGGCAGGGCGAGCAGCTTGCCGGGGAAGCGCAGCTCGGTCGCGGGCGCCTCCGCCGGGACGTACGGGCCGGAGCCGCGCCGCAGCGTGCCCCCCGCCTCGTGCAGCGGCACCTGCTCCTCGAGGATGCGGCCGAGGGCCAGCGCGTGCCCCTCGCCGGCCAGCTGCGCGACGACGTAGCCCTCCGGGTCGACGAGCACGAGCGTCGGCCAGGCGCGGACGGCGTAGCTGCGCCAGGTCGTCAGCGCCGCGTCGTCGAGCACGGGGTGGGTGATGCCGTAGCGCTCGACGGCCTGGGCGAGGGCCTCGGGGTCGGCCTCGTGCCGGAACTTCGGCGAGTGCACGCCGACGACGACGAGGGCGTCGGCGTACGCCTCCTCCAGCGGGCGCAGCTCGTCGAGGACGTGCAGGCAGTTGATGCAGCAGAAGGTCCAGAAGTCCAGCAGCACGAAGCGTCCGCGCAGGTCCTGCAGGGAGAGCGCCCGTCCGCCGGTGCCGAGCCACGAACGTCCGGTCAGCTCAGGTGCGCGCACGGCCATGGCGCCACCGTACGTGCCGGCCCTCCTCGTCCATGCTCTGGACTAATCGCGGACTCCTCAGGTGTGCCGGAGGCCGGCCCGATGAGGGACGGGACTGCTCGTCCCCTGCACGCCCCAGGAGTCCCCGTGCGCCGTCCGTCCCTCCGCGCCGCTGCCGCGACCGCCGCCGTCTCCGCCATGGCGCTGACGCTGGCCGGCTGCGCCTCCGGCCAGGCCCAGGTCGCCAGCGGCTCGCCGACGGACCCCGGGACGATCGGGCTCGCCCTGCCCACCACGGAGTCCGCGCGCTGGATCTCCGACGGCCAGAACATGGTCAAGCAGTTCCAGGTGCTCGGCTACAAGACCGACCTCGAGTACGCGCAGAACGACGTGCAGAAGCAGGTCGGGCAGGTCGGCGCGATGATCCAGCACCACGTGCGGGCGCTCGTCATCGGCTCGATCGACGGCACTGCGCTCAAGGCGGACCTCGCCCAGGCCAAGGCCGCGGGCATCCCCGTCATCGCGTACGACCGGCTGATTCGCGGCAGCGGCGACGTCGACTACTACGCGACGTTCGACAACTTCAAGGTGGGCGTGCTCCAGGGCACCGCCCTCGCCGACGCGATCGGGCTGAAGAGCGCGACGAAGGCGGCGCCGAAGCGGATCGAGCTGTTCGCGGGCTCCGCCGACGACAACAACGCGACGTTCTTCTTCAACGGCGCGATGAGCGTGCTCAAGCCCTACCTCGACTCGGGTGCGCTCGTCGTGCCGTCGGGCCAGATGGAGTTCCTCCCCGTCACGACCAAGGCGTGGGACGGCAAGGTCGCCGGCGCCCGCATGGAGACCCTGCTCGCGGGACCGGACGCGGCCGTGACTCTCGACGGCGTGCTCTCGCCGTACGACGGCATCTCGAGGGCGATCCTCACCAGCCTGCAGGCCCACGGCTACGGCAAGGGCGGCAAGGCGCTCCCCGCCGTCACCGGCCAGGACGCGGAGCTCGACTCGGTCAAGCTCGTCAACACCGGCGGCCAGTCCTCGACGATCTACAAGGACACCCGCGAGCTCGCGAAGGTCGCCGTCGAGATGACCGACAAGCTGCTCAACGGCGAGAAGCCCGACATCAACGACACCAAGACCTACGACAACGGCGTGAAGGTCGTGCCGACGTTCCTGCTGCAGCCGGTCCTCGTCACCAAGGCCAACCTGCAGACGGTGCTCATCGGCGGCGGCTACTACAAGGCCAGCGACCTCGGCTGAGCGCGGGCACCGGCGGCCTAGAGCCGGCGGTCCCGCAGCACGGGGAACGCCTTGCGCAGCAGCGGGACCTGCGCGGGGTCGAGCATGGCCGTGAGCACCTGCTCAGCGCTCCCCGCCTCGGCGACGACCACCCCGGCGGGGTCGACGACCGCGCTCGCACCGCCGAGCTCGACCCTGCCCTGGGTGCCGGACTGGTTGCACCCCAGCACCCACATCTGGTTCTCGATCGCGCGCGCGCGCAGCAGGGTGCGCCAGTGCTCCACCCGGGTCGCCGGCCAGGAGGCGACGAGGACGAGAACGGTGACCCCGGAGTCCAGCAGCAGCCGGAACATCTCGGGGAAGCGCAGGTCGTAGCAGGTCGCCAACCCTAGGACGGCGTCCCCGTGCTCGGCGGTGACGAGCTCGGTGCCCGGCGCGAGCACGGCAGCCTCGCCCTCGTCGAAGCCGAAGCGGTGGATCTTCCGGTAGTGGCGCAGGACCGCGCCGTCGCTCCCGATGAGCACCGAGGTGTTGTAGAGCTCGCCGTCCGCGGCCCGCTCGAGCACCGACCCGGCGTGCACGACCGTGGACGTACGCGCCGCGACCTCCCGCAGCGCCCGCACCGTCGGGCCGTCGAGGGGCTCGGCGACCGCCTGCCAGTCGCGGATGTCCCACGCCCCGTGCGCCCACAGCTCGGGCAGCACGACGAGGTCGGCGTCGGGCGCGGCCTGCTCGACGAGGCCGACGGCGTGCGCCACCCGGTCCGCGACGGTGCCGGAGAGGTCGCCGTCGAGCTGGAGCAGGGCGGCGCGCATCAGCGCGCCACCCCCAGGAACTCCGCCGCGACCGTGAGGAACGCGTCATTGGCAGCGGGTTCACCGATGGTGACCCGGCAGCCGTCCGTGCCGTACGCCCGGACCACGACCCCCGCCGCCTCGCAGGCCGCCGCGAACTCCGCGGTCCGCTCACCCAGCCGCAGCCAGACGAAGTTCGCCTCGCTGTCCGGAAGTCCCCACCCCTGCTGGCGCAGCGCGCGCGTCACCTGCTCGCGCTCGGCCACGAGGTCGTCGACGCGGGTGAGCAGCTCGTCGCGCGCCTCCAGCGAGGCGAGCGCTGCGACCTGGGCGAGGATGTTGACGCCGAACGGCACCGCGGTCGCGCGCAGCGCCGTGGCGACGGGCTCGGGCGCCACGGCGTAGCCCACGCGGAGGCCGGCCAGGCCGTACGCCTTGGAGAACGTCCGCAGCACGGCGACGTTCTCCCGCGCCCGGAACGTCGCGATCCCGTCCGCTCCCTTGGGGTCGCGCACGAACTCGACGTAGGCCTCGTCGAGCACGACGAGGACGTCGCCGGGCACGGCGTCGAGGAGCTCGTCGAGCTCGCCCTGCCGGATCGCGCGGCCCGTCGGGTTGTTGGGGGTGCACAGCAGGACCAGACGGGTCCGGTCGGTGACGGCGGCCGCCATCGCGGGCAGGTCGTGGCGCTCGTCGGGGAGCAGCGGCACCTGGACGCTGCGGGCACCCGCGATCGCCGTGACGATGGGGTACGCCTCGAACGACCGCCAGGCGTAGACGACCTCGTCGTCGGCGTCGCAGGTGGCCTGGACGATCTGCTGCAGCACCCCCACGCTGCCGGTCCCCGTCGCGATCTGCGTCGGCTCGACCTGGTGCGCGGCGGCGAGGGCGGTGACGAGCCCGGTGGCGGCGAGGTCGGGGTAGCGGTTGACGCCGGAGAGGGCGTCCGTGAGGACCTTCTGCACCGCGGGCAGCGGCGGGTAGGGGTTCTCGTTGCTGGACAGCTTGTAGGCCGGCGACCCGTCGGGCCGCATCACCGACCGGCCGGGCACGTAGGCCGGAAGCGCGCCGAGCACCGCGCGCAGCCGGGGGGAGGTCGCCGTCACCCTCTGATGCTAACCAGCCGGTACGCCGCTCCTCACGCTCCGGTGCCGGCGCTCACGGCGCCTCCTGGGTCTCGGCGCGGATCACGTGCATCACCGCGTTGACCAGCGCGAGGTGGGTGAAGGCCTGCGGGAAGTTGCCCAGGTGCTGGCCGGTGCGCGGGTCGAGCTCCTCGGCGTAGAGCTGGAGGTCGCCCGCGAGCGAGAGCAGCTTCTCGCAGAGGAACCGCGCCCGCTCGAGCTCGCCGATCTCCACGAGCGCCGAGACGAGCCAGAACGAGCAGATGGTGAACGTCCCCTCCTCGCCCTCGAAGCCGTCGTCGGTGGACTCTGGCTTGTAGCGCAGCACCAGCCCGTCCACGGTCAGCTCGTCGGCGATGGCGAGCACGGTGGCGCGCAGCCGGGGGTCGCCCTTGGGCAGGAAGCGGACGAGCACCGCCAGCAGCACGGAGGCGTCCAGCTGGTCGGTGCCGTAGTGCGCGACGAGCGCGCCCCGCTCGTCGACCCCGTGCGCCAGCACGTCCTGCCGGATCTCCTCCGCGACGGCCGCCCAGGTCCGCGCCGCCTCGTCCTGCCCCCAGATCCGCGCGATGCGCGCACTGCGGTCGAGCGCGACCCAGCACATGATCTTCGAGGAGACGAAGTGCTGCGGTTCGCCGCGCACCTCCCAGATGCCGCGGTCCGGGTCCCGCCAGTGGTCCATCGCCTCCTGCGTGACCCGGTCGAGCAGCGGCCAGATCCGCTCGTCCAGGTGCTCGTGCACCTTGCCGTGCAGGTAGACCGAGTCGAGCAGCGCGCCCCACACGTCGTGCTGGTTCTGCTGGTACGCCGCGTTGCCCACGCGCACGGGGCGGGCGCCGGCGTAGCCCGGCAGCCAGTCGAGCTCGCGCTCGGGCAGCTCGCGCTCGCCACCGATGCCGTACATGATCTGCAGGCCGTCGTCGGAGGCGACCTCGGTGATGAAGGAGAAGAAGTCCACGCCCTCCCAGTCGAAGCCGAGGGTGTAGAGCGCCCACAGCGCGAACGTCGAGTCGCGGATCCACGTGTAGCGGTAGTCGTAGTTGCGCGCCCCGCCCGGCGTCTCCGGCAGGGAGGTCGTGGCGGCGGCCATGACGGCGCCGGTCGGCGCGTACATCAAGCCCTTGAGCGTGAGCGCGCTGCGCTGGAGGAAGCTGCGCCACGGGTGGTCGGGGAAGGTCCCGCGCGCCAGCCAGTGCTGCCAGTGGTGCGCCGTCCAGACCAGCCGCTCGTAGGCCTCGTCGTAGGTGCGCGGCGGCGCGACCTCGCCCCACGACAGCGCCACGAAGCGCTGGTCGCCCTCCTTGAGCAGCGTGCGCGCGGTGGCGCGCCCGCCCTCGAACCCCAGCCGCATGTCGCTCGAGAGCGTGAGCTCGACACCGTCGCCCGTCTGCGCGCGGCCCTGGTAGTAGCCGTCCTCGGTGTAGGCCCAGCTGAGGCGCTCGCGCCCGTAGTCCGCGACCGGCTCGCAGTCGAGGACGACCTGCACCTCGCCCGAGACGCAGCGCACGGTCCGCAGCAGCACGTGCTCGGCGTCGTAGTCCGTCGGCGGGCGCCGGTGCGTCGCCGAGCGCTCCCGGTCGTGGCGCCAGGGGCCGATGAGCAGCACGTCGCGCACGATGACCCAGCCGCTGGAGGTGCCCCAGCTCGTCTCCAGCACCATCGTGCCGGGCAGGTAGCGCCGCGCGTCCGGCACCTCCCTGTCGCTCGGCCCCAGCCGGAAGGACCCGGCGTGGCGGCCGAGGAGGGCGCCGAAGATGCTCGCGGAGTCCATCCGCGGGACGCTCATCCACTCGACCGCCCCGCCGGGTGCGACCAGTGCGGTGACCTCGCCGTCGGAGAGGAAGCCGTAGTCGCCGATCGGCGGGAACGGCGACGCCGTGGTCGTCGCCGGCGGGGCGACGTCCGTGGCCTCGGCGCTGGTGCGGGCTCGGCTCATGCTGGCCCCTTCCCCCTCAAGATCGTCAGTGAAGCGCATCGCCCGCGCGGGTGGCGCCTCCGGCTCCTGGTCGAGGTGGTCGCCCGCCTGCCGATGGACAGGTGTCGTGCCCGGCGTCGTCGCCGGGCCCCGGTCCGCTGGAGCGCCCCGATGTGGCTTGCCCGTCCCGTCCCCGCCGAGCGCGGCGAGAGCGCTGACCTCGCGGCCCTGACGCAGGTCGTGGCGGCGCTCGGCACGGCGACCGACCGCGACTCCGCGGTCCGGGCGGTGCTGGAGGCGGTGCGCGAGGCGTTCGGCTGGGCGTACGGGTCGTACTGGCCGCTCGACCGCGCTGCCGGCGTGCTGCGCTTCGGGCTCGACTCCGGCGCCGCCACCCCGGAGTTCCGGCAGGTGACGCTGGAGGCCTCGTTCGCCAGGGGCGTCGGCCTCTCCGGCCGTGCGTGGGAGGCCCGCGAGCTCGTCGCCGTGCCGGACCTCGCGGAGGTCACCGACTGTGTCCGCGCCCCCGCCGCCCGGCGCGCCGGCGTGCAGTCCGGCGTCTGCTTCCCCCTCCTCGTCGACGGCGAGGTCGTCGCGACGATGGACTTCTTCGTGCTCGAGCGGGTCGCGCTGGGCGCCGAGCGGCTCGCCGCGCTCTGGCTCGTCGGCCGGCTGCTCGCCCAGGCCCTGCAGCGCTTCGCCCAGGTCGAGGCCGAGGCGGAGGCCGCCCGGGACAGCGCCGCGGTCGCCGCCGTGCTCGTCGCCCTCACCGAGTGCGACGACGTCGACGAGGCGCTGCAGCGCGGGCTCGACGCGACGCGCGACGCCTTCGGCTGGGAGTACGCCTCCGCCTGGCGCCGCGGCGACGACGACCACCTGCGGTTCCTGCTCGACTCCGGCACGGTCAGCCCGGAGTTCGCCCGCGTCAGCCGGGAGGCGTCGTTCACGCGGGGCGTCGGCCTCGCCGGGCGCGCGTGGGAGCAGGGCTCCCTCGTCTTCGTGCCCGACCTCGCGCAGGTCACCGACTGCGTCCGCGCACCCGCGGCGCGCACCGCCGGCGTACGGTCCGGCATCGCGATGCCCGTCGTCGTCGACGGCCACGTCACCGGCACGCTCGACTTCTTCGTCACCCGCTCGATCTCGCTCAGCGAGGGCCGGCTCGCGGCGCTCGCCCACGTCGCCTCGCTCATCAGCCAGGCCGTCGGCCGCATCCGCCGCCACCAGCGCGACCTCGAGGGCGCCCAGCTGCTCACGAGCTCCATCACGCAGCTCTCCGGCAGCGCGGCCCAGGCCGCGGGGATCGCCGACCAGGCCGTCGCGAGCGTCACCGGCGCGGTCGAGATCGTCGCCGGGCTGGGCGAGAGCACGGACGCGATCGGCCACATCGTCAAGCTCATCAACGGCATCGCCGGCCAGACGAACCTGCTCGCGCTCAACGCCACCATCGAGGCCGCCCGCGCGGGTGACGCCGGGCGGGGCTTCGCGGTCGTCGCGGGCGAGGTCAAGCAGCTCGCCCAGGAGACCGCCGCCGCGACGCAGGACGTGGGCGCCAAGATCGCCGCCATCCAGGGCAGCGTCGCCGACGTGACGACCGTGATGGACGGCATCGCCGGCACGGTCACGACGATCCGTGGCATGCAGGCCGAGGTGCTCGCCGTGCTCGAGGAGCAGTCCGGCGTGGCGCGGCGGCTCGTCGAGCGGGACTGACGCCCGGCGGCAGCGCGTACGGCGTCGGCCGGGACACGCGCCGGGGGGAGCAGAGCCGTGCCCGGGGGACCGCACGCGCTCCCCGCGGCCTGGTCCTGGTCCCCACGGCGCGTGTCGCGCGGGCTCGGCCTACCCCGCGTCGCCAGGACCAGCGACGTACGCGCGCTGCTCCAGCCGCCCGCTGCCGCACACCGGGCCCAGCGTCCACGCCGCGCGCAGCGAGGCCCGCTCGCCGGGTGGGGTGACGAGCAGGGTCGCGGGCGTGGGCTCGCACTCGCCGTCGGCCGGCTCGTCGCCGGTCGCGATCACGGTCCAGTGGACGAGCGAGGAGGCGACCGCACCCGGAGCCAGCCGCACGGTGGGGACGTCGCCGGAACCGCGGACGAAGCGCGTGGGCACCGGCCCGCCTGCGGCGTCGAGGAGCTGGCCGCCGCCGTACCCGTGGATGGTGCAGGTCGACGTCGAGGTGTTCGTCAGCACGATCTCGGCGTACCGCTGGCCGGCGCCGGGCGAGCCGGCGGCCACCTTGGCGCTCAGGTCGCCCACCCGGCAGGCCGTGGACGCGGGCGCACTCGTGGCAGCGGACGCGGGCGAGCTCGCGGCCGGGGCGTCGGAGGGGGCGGCCTGCGACGGGACCGCCGACGGGGCGGCCGTCGACGCCGCCGAGGCTGGTACGGGCGCCGACGACGCCGCCGGAGCACCCGACGAGGACGACGAGGACGACGAGGACGACGAGGACGCGCACCCGGCCGCGAGCAGGGCCAGGGGAGCGAGGGCGAGCAGCTTGCGCATGGTGGTCACCGGGCCCAGCAGGAGGTGGTGGTGGAGCCGTACCCCTGGTTGACCAGGCTCAGGCAGACCCGCGCCTTGCCGTGGACCGGGTACGTCGTGGCGTAGCCGTGCCCCGGCCCCCAGCCGGCCCACGAGCCGGTGGGCAGCGGCGTCTGCGCCTGGGCGGCGAAGGTGCGGATGAGCCTGCCGTTGATGGTGAGGCGGACGGTGACGGGTCCGGCGCCCTGCGGGTCGACGGCCCAGCCGGTGGCCCAGATGCGGTCGCCCTTGCGGGTCACGGTGGCGGAGCCGCGGGGGTCCTCGCGGACGCTGACCGTCCGGCAGCCCAGGTCCTTGCTCTTCGTGCTGGCGGCGCCGAGCGCGGTGAGGCAGACCTGGTGCTTCCCGGGCGTGAGCGGCAGCGTCACGTCCAGACCGTGCCCCGCGCCGAGGGCGGGCACGCTCACCGCGAGGTCGGGGCGGGCGGCGCCGGCCGTCGGCGTACCGACGACGCTGCCGTCGACGCTGACGCGGACGGGGACGGCGGCACCCACGCTGTCGGGGTCGGCGGCCCACGCGGTGACGCGCACGCCGCCGGGTGCCGCTGCCGCTGACGTCCAGCGCCCGGTCGGGCGGTGCGACGCCGCGTCCGGCACCGGAGTGGTGGGGACCGGCCCCGTCGCCGGCAGGCCGGCCATCGCGCGCAGCTGGTCCTGCGTGCCGTTGAAGGTGGAGACGTCGACCTTGGTGGGGACCCCGGCGACGGTGCCCGCGTCGGTGTACTGCCAGAACGTCCACGTCGGCCAGCCGCCGATCTGGCCCGGCTGCTTCGAGCTGTAGCTCGCGATCCACAGCGGGTACGCGGTGAACGCCGCGCTCCCGGCCATCGCGGTCTTCCAGAAGTACGGATAGGTGTAGATGATCGGCGTGCGCCCGGTGAGGGCCGCGACCGTCGCCAGCCAGGTCTGCGCCCAGGCCGTGAGGTCCGCCGGAGCGAGCCCGCCGGTCACCTCGAGGTCGAGCACCGGGGCGAGGTCGCCGGCGTCGGTGCTGGTGCCGGCGACGGCCACGAAGTGCTGCGCCTGCGCGACGGCGGAGCCGGGGACGGCGTTGGGCCGGGCGAAGTGGTACGCCCCGCGGATCGTGGCGTTCGCGCCCAGCGCCGCCCAGTCCGCCGCGAAGTACGGGTTGGTGTACGTCGAGCCCTCGCTCGCCTTGACGAACGCGAACGCCGCACCCGACGCGTGGACCGCGCTCCAGTCGATGGTGTAGCCCGAGGGGTGCTGGTGGGAGGAGACGTCCGGGCCGGTCAGCGCGGCCTGCGCCGTGCCCGCGGCGCCGAGGGCGAGCAGGGCGGCGAGCGCCGCTGCGGCCCGGCGCAACCGTCGTCGGGCAGGCGGGAGTGGGCGGTGCAGGGCCATGCGGTGCTCCTCGGTCGTGCTGGGGCGCCGCTGGACGCCGTGCTCCACGCCCTCCGGAGCAGCACGGAGGAGTCGGGTCGTGGCCGGGCGGGGTGCGCTGCTCATCCTGGTGGAGACACCACTCTCGGCACGGGGTTGTGCCGACCGGAGCAGCGAAACCTGTGAATCCGGTGAACGGCGGGGGACCGGCAGGCCCTCAGTCGGCCAGGTCGACGACGACCGGGGCGTGGTCCGAGGGGCCGGTGCCCTTGCGCGCCTCCCGGTCGACGTACGCGTCGGTGACCCGGTCGGCGAGCGCGTCGGAGGCGTAGACGAGGTCGATGCGCATGCCGAGGTTCTTGTGGAACATCCCGGCCCGGTAGTCCCAGTACGTGTACGGCGTGTCGTACTTCAGCGCCCGCGGCACCACGTCGCGCAGGCCGAGCTCGCGCAGCCGGGCGAGCGCCGCGCGCTCGGGCGGGGTGACGTGGGTGGCGTGGGCGAAGACCGAGATGTCCCAGACGTCGGTGTCGGTGGGGGCGACGTTGAAGTCGCCGGTGATGACGAGCGGGGACGCCTCGAGGTCGGCCGCGAGCGCGGGGCGGAGGGCGTCGAGCCAGGCCAGCTTGTACGCGTAGTGCTCGTGCCCGGGCTCGCGGCCGTTGGGCACGTAGACCGACCAGACCCGTACGCCGCCGCAGGTCGCGCTGACCGCCCGGGGCTCCAGCGTCGACGCGTCGGGGAAGCCCGGGTCGCCGGGGAACCCCCGCCGCACGTCCTCGAGGCCGACGCGCGAGAGCAGGGCGACGCCGTTCCAGCGCCCGTCGCCGTGCGCGGCGACCTCGTAGCCCAGCTGCTCGACGCTGCGCGGGAAGGCGTCGGCCGCGCACTTGGTCTCCTGCAGCGCGACGACGTCGGGCCGCACCTGCTCGAGCCAGGCGAGCAGCCGGGGCTCGCGGGCGGCGACGGAGTTGACGTTCCAGGTGGCGAGGCGCACGGACCCCACCCTGCCCCAGGACGTGCATGATCACGAGGGAGGGGATGATCACGGCATGACCGTGCTCGTCGTCCAGCACATGCCGATCGAGGGCCCGTACCTCCTCGGCTCCGCGCTCGTCCGCGCCGGGCGCCCGCTCGACGTGCGCCGGGTCTACGCCGGGGCCGAGGTCCCGGCGGACGCGGCCGGGCTGAGCGGCCTCGTCGTCATGGGCGGCCCGATGGGCGCGCACAGCGACGAGGGGTTCCCGACCCGGCGCGCCGAGCTGGCGCTGCTGGCCGACGCGGTGGAGCGCGGCGTGCCGACGCTCGGCGTCTGCCTGGGGGCCCAGCTGCTCGCGGTCGCCGCCGGCGGCTCGGCCTTCCCGGGCACCGGGCTCGAGGTCGGCTGGGCGCCAGTCACGCTGACCGCGGAGGCGGCGGACGACCCGCTGCTCGGCGGGCTGCCCGAGGTGGTCGAGCCGCTGCACTGGCACGGCGACACGTACGCGCTGCCCCCGGGCGCGGTGCGGCTGGCGGGCAGCGCGGCGTACGAGCAGCAGGCGTTCCGGGTCGGGCGCAGCGCATGGGGTCTGCAGGCGCACCTCGAGGTCGACGGGGCGGGCGTGGATGCGTTCGTCACCGAGTTCGCGGACGAGGCGCCGGGCCCGGTCGGGCAGGAGATCCGCGACCGGGCCCCGGACGCGCTCGCGGCGCTCCGGCCGCACGCGGTAGCGGCGTTCGACCGCTTCGCCGCACTGACCGCGGGCTGAGCGGGGCTCAGCGGGAGGCGGTCGCCCCGCGCAGCAGCCACGCCCCGAGCCAGCCGACGCCGGCGGCCAGCACGAGCAGCCCGGCGTCGAGCACGGCCTCGGGCACCGCCGCGCGCAGCGCGACGGGCACCGCGCCGGCCGCGTACAGCGCCAGGGCGGCGCGCGGCGGGAGGCCCGTCCGCGCCAGGGCGGCGGTGGTGCCGAGCGTCCCGGCGAGGAACAGCAGCGACGCGAGCACGAGGAACACCCCGAGCGGGCCCGAGCGCAGGTCGGTGACCTCAGCGGGGTCGAGCCGCGCGAAGACGAGGTTGACCACGGCCTCGACCCCGACGAGGGCAGCGAGCGCGACGAAGTCCACCGCGAAGGCCACGCGGGCGAGGGCCCCGAGGCGCGGGGCGCAGGCGAGGTAGAGCGCCACCACGAGGGCGAGGGCGAGGATCTCCGCGAGGGGCGCGACGAGCTGCGTCGCGGCGGTGGAGGGGATGACGTGCGCGCGCTTAGCGGCGTTGACGACGAGGACGGCGGCGCTGAGCAGCCCGGCGGTGCCGGCGGCGGGGCGCAGTGGGAGGACGCGGACGGGAGGGGCGGACGTGGTCACAGGGGCTCCTTGGTCGAGGGAACACCTGCACTCTCGCACTAGACGTTGCGATCTCGCAACACCCGGTAGGATCCGGCTGTGCCGCCGCTGAAGAACCTCCTCGTCGACGTGTGGCTGCTGTCCTCGGTCGCGACCGCGCTCGTAGGGCGCGAGCTGGCGGGCAGCACGCTCTCCGTCGACGAGTTCGCCGTCTACGGCCTCGTGCAGGACCTCGGCCCGGTGACGGCGACGCAGCTGGGGCAGTGGACCGGCCTGTCCGCGACGACCGTCTCCGCGCTGCTGCGCCGCTGCGAGGCGCGGGGGGAGCTGGTCCGGACACCCAGCCCGGCAGACCGGCGCAGCATGCTCGTCGAGCTGACGCCCCGGGGCCGCGAGGCGTACGACGCGGCGCTCCCCGCGCTCGGCGCTGCGCTGGGACGGGTGCAGGACCAGCTCGGGGACGGGGACGCCGAGGCGCGCTGGGCGCTGCAGCAGGTCGACGCCGCCGTGCGCGCCGCGCTGGGGGTGCCGGTGCGGCCGTACCGCGTGCCCGAGCCGGGACCGGAGGAGGCCGTCGGGGAGCTCACCCCGGCGCAGGCGGAGGAGCTCCGCGCCTACGCCGCGTGGATGCGCTGGCGGGACCGCTAGCCAGCCGCTGGCGCGACCGCTACCTAGCCGCGGTACACCGAGACCAGCGGGCAGGTGAACGGGTCCCGGGCGCGCAGGCCGACGGCGTTGAGGTAGCGCACGACGATGCCGTACGACTCGAACAGCCCCGTCTCCGTGTAGGTCACGCCGCGCTCCGCGCAGAACGCCTCGACGAGCGGCTTGGCCCGGCGCAGGTGCGGGCGCGGCATGCTCGGGAACAGGTGGTGCTCGACCTGGTAGTTGAGCCCGCCCATCGCCCAGTCCACGAGCCGCCCGCCGCGCACGTTGCGCGACATGAGCACCTGGCGGCGCAGGAAGTCGACCCGCATCTCGCGCGGGACGACCGGCATGCCCTTGTGATTGGGCGCGAACGACCCGCCCAGCAGCAGGCCGGTCAGCCCGAGCTGCACCGCGAGGAAGGCGGCGGCCTTGCCCGGCGGGAGCACGAGGACGACGACGGCGAGGTTGGCCGCGAGGCGGGTGACCAGCAGGGCGAGCTCGACGACGCGGTGCGGCGCCTGCGCGCCCCGCTTGCCGACGAGCTCGATGACGCCCTGCGCGTGGAGGTTGACGCCCTCGAGCAGGAGCAGCGGGAAGAACGCCCAGCCCTGCCGGCGGGCGAACCACGCGCGGAGGCCGTGGCGCTCGGCCGCCGACTCGAGCGTGAAGGCGAGCACCGCGGACTCGATGTCGGGGTCGCGGCCGACCTGGTTGGGGCCGCTGTGGTGGCGGTTGTGCTTGCTCGTCCACCACCGGTAGCTCAGCCCGGCGATGCCGCCGGCGAAGATGCGCGCCGACCACTCGTTCCACGCGTGCGAGGCGAAGACCTGCCGGTGGGCGGCGTCGTGCCCGAGGAACGTCACCTGCACGACGACGAGCGAGACCCAGACCGCGACGAGCAGCTGCCACCACGAGTCGCCCACGAGCACGAGGGTCGCCCAGGCCCCGGCGAAGGCCACCCCGTAGAAGGCGATGCGCGACCAGTAGTACGCGTGGGCCCGGCGCAGCAGCCCCGCCTCCTGGATGCGGCGGGAGAGCTCGGCGTAGTCGCTCACCGCGCGCTCGCGGGGGCGCTGCGGTGCGGGGCGGGTCGCGGGCTCGGCAGCGGCCGGGGTGCTGGGAGTCACGGGAGCCGTTCGTCAGGGGGCCGGGGACCGGGCCAACGTACCCCGCGGCCCGTCACGACGTCCGGGCGTCCGGGGGCAGCCGGCGCCGGCCCGCCACGCCGAGCTCCGGTCGGTGGTACCACTCGAGGGCCGTCTCGCCCTCGAGCCAGCACAGCAGGACCGGCTCGCCGTCGAGGTCGGCGGCGAAGTCGAGGAGCAGCGGCGCGAGCCCCTTGAGCTCCGCGCCGGTCTGCTGCACCTGGGTGAGCAGCTCGTCGAGCCGTGCCTGCGCGGCCTTCAGCTCGGGCAGACCGCCGAGCGGGCTGGGTCGGCCGCCGGGCGCGACCGCGGTGGCGAGCTCCGCGGCGTCCGCGCGCAGCGCGACCACCTCGTCGAGCACCGGCCGCAGCGCCGCGAGCTCCGCGCGCGCCTCCTCGAGCGTGAACAGCCCCATGCCCGCCTCCGCTCAGTACGCCTGCAGCCCCAGCCGGACCGCGAGCACCAGCCCCGCTCCGGCGATCACCGTACGCAGCACCCCCACCGGCGCGTGGCGCACCACCACCGGACCGAGCCGCCCGCCCGCGAGGAAGCCGGCGCCGAGCGGCACGGCCGCCGCCCAGTGGACGGGCCCGAGCACGGCGAAGGCGATGGCGGCGACGCCGTTGGCCACGCCGAGCACGACGTTCTTGACCGCGTTGCTCCGCGGCAGCGGCTCGCCGGTCACGGCCAGCAGGACGGCGAGCATGAGCACGCCCGCGGCCGCACCGAAGTAGCCGCCGTACGCCCCGACGAGCAGGACGGCGACGTCGAGCGCGCGGGGGTGCGGCCGGTCCGGGTGCAGCTCGCGCGCGGCGCGCTGCGGGCGCAGCAGGATCGCGACGGAGGCTCCGCCGATGAGCCACGGCACGACGCGGGCGAAGCCCCCCGCGGGCGTGACGAGCAGCAGCGCGCCGCCGAGCAGGCCGCCGGCAGCCCCGATCGCGCAGAGCCGGCGCAGCCGCGGCCCCTGCCCGGCGAGCTCCGGGCGCGAGCCCAGCCCGGAGCCGACGGCGCTGCCGACCAGGGCGACGGTGTTGGTGACGTTGGCGCCCACCGGGCCGAGCCCGGCGGCGAGCAGCGCCGGGTAGCTCACCAGCGAGGCGAGGCCGGCGACGCTCCCGGTGAGCCCGGCGCCGAGCCCGGCGAGCACGAGCAGGCCGGCGGTCGGGGCGTCCACGGGCGGATCCTCGCACTGGGCGGCGCAGCTGGCGGGATAGGGTCGCGCGCGTGATCCTGTCGGACGGCACGATCCGCCGCCTGCTCGCCGAGGGGCGGCTCGTCGTCGAGCCCATCGAGCCCAGCCAGGTGCAGCCCGCGAGCGTCGACGTCCGGCTCGGCGACGAGTTCCTCGTCTTCCGCAACCACACCGCGGAGGTCATCGACCCGTACGACCGGCGGGCGGACCTCATGGAGAAGGTCGCGGTCGCGGCGGGCGACGCGTTCGTCCTGCACCCCGGGGAGTTCGTGCTCGGCACCACGCTCGAGGCGATCGGGCTGCCCGACGACCTCGTCGCGCGGGTGGAGGGCAAGAGCAGCCTGGGCCGGCTCGGCCTGCTCATCCACGCGACGGCCGGCTTCGTCGACCCGGGCTGGACGCGCGGGCAGATCACCCTGGAGCTGTCCAACGTCGCGACCCTGCCGATCAAGCTGTGGCCGGGCATGCGGATCGGCCAGCTGTCCTTCCACACCCTCGACGCGCCGGCCGAGCGGCCGTACGGCCACCCCGACCTCGGCTCGAAGTACGTCGGGCAGCAGGGCCCGGTCGCCTCGCAGTACCAGGCGAACACCCGCCCCTCCTGAGCGCACCCGCGGTTGGGGCCGGTCGCCGGCGGGCAGCACGCGATCATGGAGCACTTCGACATCGCGACCGTCGCCGAGCAGAGCGCGGACTTCCGGCGGGTCCTCTGGACCGGGGAGCACTCGCAGCTCGTCATCATGACCATCCCGCCGGGCGGCGAGATCGGCGAGGAGGTCCACGAGGACACCGACCAGGTGCTGACCTTCGTCAGCGGCACCGGCGAGGCGCGCGTTGCCGGGTCGAAGCGCAAGGTCACGCAGGGCGACCTCGTCGCCGTCCCCGCCGGCACCAAGCACAACTTCGTCAACACCGGCCCGAACCCGCTCGTGCTCTACACGGTCTACGGGCCCCCGGAGCACGCCGAGGGCGCCGTGCACGCGACGAAGGAGGAGGCCGACGAGGCCGAGGAGAGCGGCAAGGACGAGCCGCCGCAGAGCTGAGCCTCAGGCCTCGTCCGCGGTCCACATGCGCGTCGCGTGGCGCGGGCGGAGGGACGCCATCAGCTCGTCGCTGAGCGGCTCCCCGCCCGCGACCGCCTCGTGCACGTCGCGGAAGAACTGCTCGTAGCCCGCAGGGGTGTAGAGCACGAGGCCGGTGACCGGGTCGGCGCCGGCGTTGCGGAAGCCGTGGACCGAGCCGCGCAGCGCTGCGACGAGGCCGCCCGGCCCCGCCTCGAGCTCCCCGCCCGGACCGGTGTGCAGGGTGAGCGCCCCCGACAGGACGTAGAAGTACTCGTCGTGGGCCTCGTGCACGTGCGGCCGGGCGCCCGTGGTGCCGGGGGGCAGCACGAACTCCTCGATGCCGAGCCGCCCCTCCCCGTGACGGGCGCTGAGCCGGAAGACGTGCTCCACCCCACCGATCTCGATGCGCTCGGCGTCGTCGGGCGGCAGCACGAGCGGGGCGAGTGGGTCCATGCCCGCAGGGTACTGGTATGTGCACAAGTGCAACTGATGGAGGAGGTCGGGCGTCGTGGCCGCACAGGTCGTCGTGGTGTCGGGTGCCAGCGGAGGGGTCGGGCGGGCGGTCGCCCGCGCGTACGCCTCCCGCGGGGCGAAGGTCGGCCTGCTCGCCCGCGGCGAGAAGGGGCTGGCCGGAGCTGCCGACGACGTGCGCCGCTGCGGGGGCACGCCTCTCGAGGTCCCGACGGACGTGGCGGACTACGAGGCCGTCGAGCGGGCGGCCCAGCGGGTCGAGGACGAGCTCGGCCCGATCGACGTCTGGGTCAACGTCGCGTTCAGCTCGGTGTTCGCGCCCTTCGCCGAGACCTCCATCGAGGAGTTCACCCGCGCGACGCAGGTGACCTACCTCGGCGTCGTCCACGGCACCAAGGCGGCGCTCGACCGCATGCTCCCCCGCGACAGCGGCGTGGTCGTGCAGGTCGGGTCGGCCCTCGCCTACCGTGGGATCCCGCTGCAGAGCGCGTACTGCGGGGCGAAGCACGCGATCCAGGGGTTCCACGACTCGGTCCGCTCCGAGCTCCTCCACGACGGCACCCGCGTGCGCGTCACGATGGTGCAGCTGCCGGCGGTGAACACCCCGCAGTTCGACTGGGTGCTCTCGAAGCTGCCGCACCACCCCCAGCCCGTGCCGCCGATCTACCAGCCGGAGGTGGCGGCCGAGGCGATCGTCTGGGCCGCCGAGCACCCCGAGCGGCGCGAGTACTACGTCGGCTCCAGCGCCGTCGCGACGATCTTCGGCGACAAGCTGCTGCCCGGCCTGCTCGACCGCTACCTCGGCCGCACCGGCTGGACCTCGCAGCAGACGGGCGAGCCGGCGCGCCCGGACCGCCCGGCCAACCTCTGGGAGCCGGCGGACGGCCCCGAGGGCGAGGACTTCGGCGCGCACGGCTCCTTCGACGACCAGGCCAAGCCGCGCTCGCTGCAGTGGGAGCTGCAGCGCGGGCCCTGGGCGGTGGCCGCGGTCGTCAACCTCGCCTCCGCCGCGTACGCCGGCGCGAAGATGGTCGCGACCGGGCGCAAGGACTTCGCCCACGTCGTGCTCGACGGGCTCGGGCTCGGCCGGCGGTCCGACCCGGCGCGGGAGTCGGAGGCGCAGGCCGGCGCGCTGCTCCACCGCGTCGAGGGCTGAGCGCGGCTCAGCGCAGCGACGGGGCTCCGGCGAACCACGGCAGCAGCAGGGCCCCCTCGACCGGGCGCGACCAGTAGTAGCCCTGCGCGGAGGAGACGCCGAGCCCGCGGAGCACCGCGGCGATCTCGCTGCTCTCGACGCCCTCGGCGACCACGTGCAGGTCGAGGGCGTGCGCCATCTGCACCACCGAGCGCACGATCGCCTGGTCGCGAGCGCGGACGTGCAGCTCGCGCACGAACGCCCGGTCGATCTTCAGCTCGCTGACCGGGAGGTCACGCAGGTAGGCGAGGCTGGCGTAGCCGGTGCCGAAGTCATCGACGGAGCAGGCGACGCCCTGCTGCGCCAGGTCGAGCAGCGCCTGCCGTGCCTCGTCGCCGGCGAGCGCGGACTCGGTCACCTCGACGGTGAGCACGTCGCGGGCGTCGACGAGGCGCTGGCGGATCGCGGCGTACGACTGGGGGTCGTCGAGGCAGCGCAGGCTGATGTTGACCGCGATGCGTGGCGCGGTCCCGGTGGCGGCCTGCCACGCCGCGTGCTGGGCGACGGCGGCGTCGAGCACGGCGAGGGTGAGGGGCCCGATGAGCCGGCTCTGCTCGGCGAGCTCGACGAACTGGTCGGGCGGCACGAGCCCGCGCTCGGGGTGCCGCCAGCGCACGAGGGCCTCCACGCTGCGCACGCCGCCGTCGGCGAGGGTGACGAGCGGCTGGTAGTGCACCTCGAGCTGGCCGCCCGCGATCGCCGCGCGCAGCTCGCCGATGGCGGAGAGCCGGTGCAGCTGCGGGGCGTCGAGGCGCTCGTCGTAGACCGCCCAGCCGGCACCCGTGCTCTTCGCGCGGTACATCGCGACGTCGGCGTGGCGCAGCAGGCGCGAGGCGTCCGTGCCGTGCTGGGGGCTCAGCGCGATGCCGATGCTGACGCTGAGGTCGATCTCCAGCTCGTCCTCGCGGAACGGCGGCGCGAACTGCGCCAGCACGCTGCGCGCGACGACCACGGCCGCGTCGCGCCCCTGCCGCGGACCCACGACCACGGCGAACTCGTCGCCGCCGAGCCGCGCCAGCACGCCGTCCGCCCCGACGGCGGCGCGCAGCCGGCGGGCCACCTCGCGCAGGACCCGGTCGCCGACCGCGTGCCCGAGCGCGTCGTTGACCTCCTTGAAGCGGTCGAGGTCGAGCAGCAGCAGCGCGCCGGTGCGCTGCTCGTCGTCGTTGCCGAGCTGCTCGTCGAGGACCTGGCGCAGGTTCGTGCGGTTGGGCAGGCCGGTGAGCGCGTCGTGCAGGGCGAGGTGCTTGACCTCGGCCTCGGTGCGCCGGCGCGCGAGCGCGGTCGCGACCACCTGCGCCACCTGCTCGAGGAAGAGCCGCTCCTGCACCCCGATCGCGTCGGGGCGCGGGTCGGTCACCGCCAGCACGCCCCACAGCTCGCCCGCGCCGGGCCCGTCCTCGGTGCGCGTGCGCGCGAGGGGCACCGAGGCCGCGCTGCGGACGTGCTCGGAGGCGGTCCCGGGCTTGCGCGGGTCGTCGGCCTGCCGGTCGTAGTCGGCCACGTGCACGGTGCGGCGAGTGCGCAGCGCGCGCACGATCGTCGTGCCCTCGAGGCGGGCCACGGGGGTGCGCTGCGGGATCGCGCCGTCGTCGGAGCCGCGGTTGACGAGCTCGTCGCCCTCGAGCTCGAACAGGCTGCAGACGGCGACCCCGAGCGTGTCCCTCACCAGCCCACGGGTCCAGCGCAGCAGCGCGTCCACCGAGAGGTCGCCGCGCAGCGCGCGCTGCCCGAGCCGGGTGACGACCTCCTGCTGGCGCACGCGCGCGGCCAGCTCCTCGGTGCGCTCGGCGACGCGCTGCTCCAGCTGCGCGGCCGTCCGCCGCTGCTGCTCGAGCAGCCCGACGGTCTGCAGGGCGCCGGCGACCTGCCTCGCGAGCGACTCGTAGAGCCAGCCGACCTCCACGCTCGGCTCGACCACGAGGTGGCCGAGCGGGCGGCCCCCGCGGCGCAGGGGGAGGACGAGCAGGTCGTGGCCCTCGCTGCGCTGCCACCGCCGCGGGCCCAGCAGCTCGCCGGGCTCGAGCTGCTCGTCCTCGGGGAGGAGGTCCTGGCGCCGGCCGTCCTCGTAGCCGAGCACCAGCGCGGCCCGCTGCCCGCACTCGTCGGTGCGCGCGAGGTAGCAGGTGCGGATCCCGAGCCGGGGGAGCTGCTCCACCAGCTGGTCCCGCAGGCGGTCGAGCGTGTCCGCCGCCATGAGGGCCTCGGCGGTCTCCCGCGCGACCCGGATCCGCCGCTCGGTGATGCGGCGGGCGCGCGCCCAGAGCGCCTGGCCCGCGGCGACCGCGCGCTCCACGCCAGGGTCCCCGCCGCCCGCCGCGGCAAGCAGGGCGAGCACGCCCCACCACTCCTCGACGCCGCCCCCGGACTGCGCCGCCGCCCGCAGGACGTCGGCGAGCGCGCTCTCCAGCGCCGCGCCCTCGTCGGAGCCGGCCCGGTCGAGGGCCGCCGCCAGGTCCTCGGCCCAGCCGGGCGGGAGGCCGTCGGCGGCGGCGCCGACCTCCTCGGCGAGCCTGGCGGTGAGCGACACCGCCTGGCGGACGGACGGGCGGGCGGGCATCCGGCAGCCGCAGGAGCGGCGCAGCACCAGCGGGCAGGGGAGGGGGTCGGGAGCGCCGCCGGCGACGAGGGCCGCGAGACCGGCGGCGGCGAGCTCGCGGAAGGGCGAGCGGACGGTCGTCAGCGGCAGCACCGCGCTCGACGTGGTGAGCTCGCCCGGCTCCGCGCTCCCGAGCCGGATGTACGCCGGCTCCACCGAGTCGTCGAACCCGACCACCCGCACGTCGGCGGGCACGCGGCGGCCCGCGGCCTCGTACGCCGCGACGACCGCGAGCGCGAGGTTGTCGTTGGCGGCGACGACCGCCTCGATGCCGGGATCGGCGACCAGCCCCCCGACCACCGCGCGCGTCCCCTCGTCGTCCGGCGCCCACGCCGGCACGTGCTGCGTGACGAGCGCGGGCTCCAGGCCGTGGGCCTGCAGGGCGTCGCTGAACCCGGCCAACCGCCGCTCCGCCCCCGAGTGGCCGTCGGGACCGCGCAGGAAGGCCAGCCGGCGCACGCCGTGCTCGAGGAGGAGGTGCTCGGTGAGCGCGCGCCCGGCCTCCCGCTCGGCCATGAGGACGGGGACGGCGCCGGGGATGCTCCCGGGCAGCGCGGCCTCGGCCGTCGCCACGGGGAGACCGCCGAGCGAGCGGACCCAGGCGCCCACGGCCTCGGCGCCGTGGCGGAGGAGCAGCCAGGCGGGCCAGAGCAGCAGCCCGTCGGTGCGGCGCAGGTCGAGCGCGTGCGAGGGGGCGGCGGAGCCGGGATCGTCGTCGGCGACGACCACGACCAGGTCGGCTCCCGCGGCGCGGGCGCCGTCGGTCGCGCCCAGCCAGGGTGCCTGCTCGAAGTCGCTCAGCCGGTCGAGCAGCAGGGCGTAGCGCGGCCGGCGCGGGCGCTCCCCGCGCGGCGCGTCGAGCTCCCCCGAGTCCCCCGCCACGCCACCAGGGTACGCCCCCGTGACCGCGCGATCGCTCTGCGCTACTGCCGCGGCCCTCCGGGAGGAGGGGGGCTCAGCTCGCGGCGGCGTTCGCGTCGGCCGGCTGGACGCCGGTGACGCGGCGGTAGACGACGGCCGACTGGCGGCTGGCGGCGAGGCGGGCGAGGCCGATCACCGCGCCGGAGAGCAGCGCCCAGCCGACGGCCTCGGCCCACTCCACCTCGGGGTCCTCGGGGTTGGCCGGCGGCTCGTTGCCGGTGACGAGCTTCCACGCCGTGGTGACGGACTTGCGGGCCACCCAGGCGGCCGCGACCGTCCCCCCGGCCGTCAGCAGCTTGAACCCGACCCCGCCGCCCTGCTTCGCCATCGCGTGCTCCCGTCTCGTGCTCGTGCCCGTCCCGCCGCGATCCTGCCACCCCGGTCGGCGCGCGGGATCATGCCCCGCCCGCGGACGTGCACGCACCCGCGGGCGGCGCGGGGAGGGGTGCGTCACCCCGACGGAGGAGAGTTGAGCCGGGGGGAATCAACTCGGCTTGACGCCCGTTGGACCAGTCGAGATCCTTGAGCCCAGGAGGCTCAAGGTCCCGCAGGACCCGCGCAGCACCCACCAGCAGATCACCAGCACTGACAGTCGGAGGAACACCACCATGGCTCGTGCCGTCGGCATCGACCTGGGGACGACCAACTCGGTAGTCGCCGTCCTCGAGGGTGGGGAGCCCACCGTCATCGCCAACGCCGAGGGCGCGCGCACCACGCCCTCCGTCGTCGCCTTCGCCAAGAACGGCGAGGTCCTCGTGGGCGAGGTCGCCAAGCGCCAGGCCGTCACCAACCCCGACCGCACCATCCGCTCGGTCAAGCGCCACATGGGCACCGACTGGGCCGTCGAGGTCGACGCCAAGAAGTACACCCCGCAGGAGATCAGCGCCCGCGTCCTGCAGAAGCTCAAGCGCGACGCGGAGGCCTACCTCGGCGAGGGCGTGACCGACGCGGTCATCACCGTGCCGGCGTACTTCAACGACGCCCAGCGCCAGGCCACCAAGGAGGCCGGCGAGATCGCGGGCCTCAACGTCCTGCGCATCGTCAACGAGCCCACGGCCGCGGCCCTCGCGTACGGCCTGGACAAGGGCGAGAAGGAGCAGACGATCCTCGTCTTCGACCTCGGCGGCGGCACGTTCGACGTGTCCCTGCTCGAGATCGGCGACGGCGTCGTCGAGGTCAAGGCCACGAGCGGCGACAACCTCCTCGGCGGCGACGACTGGGACCAGCGCGTCGTCGACTGGCTCGTCGAGCGCTTCCGCGCCGCGCAGGGCATCGACCTCGCCAAGGACAAGATGGCGATGCAGCGCATCCGCGAGGCGGCCGAGAAGGCCAAGATCGAGCTCTCCGCGTCGCAGCAGACCAGCATCAACCTGCCCTACATCACCGTCGACGCCGAGAAGAACCCGCTCTTCCTCGACGAGACGCTGACCCGCGCGGAGTTCCAGCGCATCACCGCGGACCTGCTCGAGCGCACCAAGGTGCCGTTCAAGAACGTCCTGCGCGACGGCGGCGTCGCGGTCGACAAGATCGACCACGTCGTCCTCGTCGGCGGCTCGACCCGCATGCCCGCCGTCGCCGACCTCGTGCGCGAGCTCACCGGCGGCCGCGAGCCCAACAAGGGCGTCAACCCGGACGAGGTCGTGGCCGTGGGCGCGAGCCTGCAGGCCGGCGTGCTCAAGGGCGAGGTCAAGGACGTCCTGCTGCTCGACGTCACCCCGCTGTCCCTCGGCATCGAGACCAAGGGCGGCATCATGACCAAGCTCATCGAGCGCAACACGACGATCCCGACCAAGCGCTCGGAGATCTTCACCACCGCTGACGACAACCAGCCCTCGGTGCAGATCCAGGTCTTCCAGGGCGAGCGCGAGATCGCCTCGATGAACAAGAAGCTCGGCATGTTCGAGCTGACCGGCCTGCCGCCGGCGCCCCGCGGCGTCCCGCAGATCGAGGTCACCTTCGACATCGACGCCAACGGCATCGTGCACGTGGCGGCCAAGGACCTCGGCACCGGCAAGGAGCAGTCGATGACGATCACCGGCGGCTCGGCGCTGCCGAAGGACGACATCGAGCGCATGGTCAAGGACGCCGAGGCGCACGCCGAGGAGGACCGCCGCCGCCGCGAGGAGGCCGAGGTCCGCAACACCGGCGAGACGCTCGTCTACCAGACCGAGAAGTTCCTCTCGGACAACGCCGACAAGGTCCCGGGCGACCTCAAGTCCGAGGTGGAGGACGCGCTGGGCTCGCTGAAGAGCGCGCTCGGCGGGGCCGACATCGAGGCCATCAAGGCCGGCACCGACCGGGTCGCGCAGTCGAGCCAGAAGCTCGGCTCGGCGATGTACGCGAACGCCCAGGCCTCGAGCGCCGGCGACGCGGGCAGCGCGGGGGCCGGTGCCGGTGGCGCCGCCCACGACGACGTCGTCGACGCCGAGATCATCGACGAGGACGAGGCCAAGTGAGCGAGGGGACCGCTCGCCCCGAGCAGGAGCCGGTGGTCCGCGACAAGCGGCGCATCGACCCCGAGACGGGCGCCCTCCGGGAGCCGGCGGACACGCCGGCTCCCGGCGAGCCGGCCGTGGACGACCTCGGCGGCGCGGCCGCCGGGAGCGCCCCGGGCGACGAGGCGCTCGCCGCGCTGCAGGCCCAGCTGGCCGAGCGCACCGCCGACCTCCAGCGCCTGCAGGCCGAGTACGCCAACTACCGGCGGCGCGTCGACCGCGACCGCGAGGTCGTCAAGGAGACCGCGCTCGCCAACGTGCTGACCTCGCTGCTCCCGGTCCTCGACGACCTGGACCGCGCGGCAGCGCACGGCGAGCTCGTCGGCGGGTTCAAGGCCGTCGCGGACGCGCTGGTCGCGGTCGTCGAGAAGCTCGGGCTGCAGCGCTTCGGCACCCCCGGCGACCCGTTCGACCCCAACGTCCACGAGGCGCTGATGCACGAGGAGTCGGACGAGGTGGAGGTCGCGACCGCGGTCACCGTCCTGCAGCCGGGCTTCCGGATCGGCGAGCGGGTCGTCCGCCCGGCGCGGGTGGCCGTCGCCGAGCCGAGCAGCTGAGAGGAGGGGACGCCGGGTGAGCACGAAGGACTACCTGGAGAAGGACTACTACAAGGCGCTCGGCGTCTCGAAGGACGCCCCCGCTGACGAGATCAAGAAGGCCTACCGCAAGCTGGCGCGCGAGTCCCACCCCGACGCCAACAAGGGCGACGCCACGGCCGAGGAGCGCTTCAAGGAGATCTCCGAGGCCTACGACGTCCTGTCGGACGCGGGGCGCCGCAAGGAGTACGACGAGGCCCGCGCGCTGTTCGGCGCGGGCGGTGGGCGGTTCCGCGCCGGCGGCCCCGGTCCGCAGGGCTTCGACCTCGGGGACCTGTTCGCCCAGGCGGGCGGCTCGTCGGGGGCGGGCCTCGGTGACCTGCTGGGCGGCCTGTTCGGGGGAGGCGGCGGGGCGCGGCGCCCGGGCGCCGCGCCGCGGCGCGGCGCCGATGTCGAGTCCGAGGTGACGCTCTCGTTCGTCGAGAGCGTCGAGGGTCGCACGATCCCGCTGCGCAAGAGCAGCGAGAAGCCGTGCCCCGAGTGCAAGGGGACCGGCGGGCGCGGCGGCGAGATGCCGCACACCTGCCCGACCTGCGGCGGCTCGGGCCAGACCACGACCGGCGGCGGCTCCGGCTTCGCCTTCGCCGAGCCGTGCCGCACGTGCCGCGGTCGCGGGCTCGTCGTCGACGACCCCTGCCCGCTGTGCGGGGGGAGCGGGCACGCCCCGGCCTCCGAGACGATCACCGTGCGCGTGCCCGCGGGCGTGCGCGACGGGCAGCGGATCCGGCTCAAGGGCCGCGGTGCCGCGGGGGAGCGCGGGGGGCCGTCCGGCGACCTGCTCGTGCTGGTCCACGTGCGCCCGCACCCGGTCTTCGCCCGCAGCGGCGACGACCTCACGCTCACCCTGCCCGTGAGCTTCCCCGAGGCGGCCCTCGGCGCCGAGGTGCGCGTGCCGACGATCGACGGCTCGACCGTCGGCATGCGGATCCCGGCCGGGACGCCGAGCGGCCGGACCCTGCGCGTACGCGGTCGCGGGGTGCCGCGCAAGGACGGCACGACCGGCGACCTGCTCGTCACGGTCGAGGTCGCCGTCCCGGCCCGGCTGAGCGACGAGGCCCGCACCGCCGTGGAGGCGCTGCGCGCGGCGACCTCCGGGGAGGACCCGCGGGCCGAGCTGCTCGCGGCGGCACGCCGGTGAGCGGGGCGGGGCTGGGCGGGACGGGTGCGCCCTTCGACGCCGATGCCGCGGTCTACGTCATCTCCGTGGCGGCCGAGCTGTCCGGGCTGCACCCGCAGACCCTGCGGCAGTACGACCGGCTCGGCCTGGTCTCCCCGGGCCGGGCCACGGGTCGCGGCCGTCGCTACAGCGCGCGCGACATCGCCGCGCTGCGCGAGGTGCAGCGGCTGACGGCCGACGGCGTCAACCTGGCGGGGGTGAAGCGGATCCTCGAGCTCGAGCTGCAGGTCGACGCGCTGCGCGCGCGGGTGGCCGAGCTGCAGGCCGAGCTCGACGCGAGCCGGGCCAGCACGGACTCGCGGGTGCGCCAGGCCGCGTCGGAGGCGGTCCGGGCGGTGCGCCGCGACCTCGTCCCCTTCGACCGCAGCGCCACGGCCCTCGTCGTGTGGCGACCGCCGGGCCGCTGAGCGGTCCAGCGCTGCCGAGCCCGTGCCTCCCCTGGAGGCACGGGCTCGACTGCGTGTGGGGCTCCTCACACCGAGAGGCGACGCGCCGTGCTCGGACGGGCACGACGAGGAGTCGACCAACCAGCCCGTGACCAGCGGACGAACACTCGACGACCTTCCCACCCAGACCGGAACAAGCGGCGCAGAAGGGAGAACTCGACCCTTGCGCCGCGAAGCGGAGTCGGTAGTGTGCGCGGCAGGCCGTGGACGACGAGGTCCGGGGGGGCCGTGCTGTGCCGCAGGGCACGGCGTGGAGCAGGCCGGTCCGTCCAGTCCGAGGCGCCGCCGTGCGCCGCCCACGCCTGGCAGCAGGCGCGCTCGCGCGCGCTCGCCGCCGGACCCAGGAGATCCCCCCTCGTGAACCGCTCCCTCCGCTCGCTGACGGCCGTCGCCGGCCTCGCCCTCGCAGCCGCCTCCGGCGCGACCCTCGTCCAGCCCAGCGCGTCCGCGGCCGCCGTGACCCCGCACCAGGCGCGTCCTGCCGACGGGTTCGTCGACTCCATCGGCGTCGTGACCCACCTGACCTACCTCAACACGGCGTACGGCAACCACGACCTCGTCGTGCAGCGCCTGCAGCAGCTGGGAGTCCGGCACATCCGTGACGGCTGGGGCACGGGCTCGCCCTACGCCGACACCCTGGTGCGCGGTCGGCTGCACGACCTCGGCATCGGCATCACGTTCGTCGTCGACCCGCGCACGGGCACCACACCCGCTGCTGCTGCGTCGATGCTGGGCTCCCGGCTGATGCCCGCGGTCGACGCGGTGGAGCCGCTCAACGAGTGGGACACGCAGGGCGACGGCTGGGCGTCGTACGCGCGGAACTGGACGATCCAGCTCTCCCAGGCGGTGCGCGGGAACTCCGCCCTCAGGGGCGTTCCCGTGCTGGCCCCCTCGATGGCCGACACCAACGAACCCACGCGCTACCAGGCGGTCGGCAACCTCGGGTCGTACGTCGACTACGGGACGACGCACGACTACCCGGGCTACCAGTACCAGATGACCGACGAGATCATGCGCACTGCCAAGCAGAACTCCGGGGTCATCGCTCCCGGGAAGCCCCTCGTCGCCACGGAGACGGGGTTCTCGAGCAGCTCGCACGGCTCGCCCTACACCGTGCTGCCGGCGGCGCAGGTCCCGAACGCCCTCGACCGGTTGTTCCTCGAGCACTACGCCAACGGCTACGCGCGGACGTTCGCCTACGAGCTGATGGACCAGTTCCCCAACGACCTGTACGAGTCCAACTACGGCCTCGTGCGCAACGACGGGACCCCCAAGCCGCAGTTCACCGCGCTGCAGAGCATGATCTCGCTGCTCTCCGACAAGGGGGCGGCGTTCACGCCCGGCTCGCTGGGCTACGACCTCGCGGGGACGGGGCCGCAGACCCGCCAGCTGCTGCTGCAGAAGCGCGACGGCTCGTACTGGCTCGCGGTGTGGGAGCAGCAGAAGGAGTTCGACGGCAAGAACGTCCTCACCTCGCCGAAGCGCCAGGTCACCTTGTCCCTCGGTGGCGCTGCGGGCGTGACGGTCTACCGGCCCACGCTCGGGACCGCGGCGCAGTCGTCCTCGTCCGGCACGTCGACCGTCTCGTTCGAGTCCTCGACCGAGCCGACCCTCCTGCGCATCGGCGGCGGCTCGACCCCCACCACCTCGACCCCGACCACCTCGACTCCCACCACGTCGACGCCGCCGGTGTCCACGCCGGCCGCGACGACCCCGGCCGCCTCGACCCCCACGCCCACTCCCACCGCGACCGTGCAGCGCACCTGGGTCTCGGACGCCACCTCGTGGAAGGCCGTGAGCAACGGGTGGGGTCCGGTCGAGCGCGACCGCAGCGTCGGTGAGGCGGGCGCGCAGGACGGGCGCCAGATCACGGTCGGGGGCTCGGCGTACAGCATGGGCCTCGGCGTGCACGCGCCCTCGGAGATCACCGTCCCGACGGGCGGGGCGAAGACCTTCACCACCGTCGTCGGCGTCGACGACGAGGTGGGCGCCCACGGCAGCGTCCGCTTCCAGCTGTTCAACGGCAGCACGCTGCTCGCCGACTCCGGCCTGGTCCGCGGCACCGACGGCGGCAAGGTGCTGACCGCCTCGCTGGCGGGCGTCAGCACGCTGCGCCTCGTCGTCAGCACCGGCGGCGACAGCAAGGACTACGACCACGCCGACTGGGCGGGCGCGCAGCTGCTCAAGTAGCGCTCCGGCAGAGTTGAGCGGAATGCACTCAACTCTGGGTACGTTGGGAGTGCCAGGAGGCACGCTCGCCGCCGCCTCCTGGCAGCCCTGACGGACCCTCGAGACGCCGGAGACCCCCCACCACGATGGACACCAGCTCGTTCACCACCCGCAGCGAGGAAGCGCTCGCGGACGCCGTCCGCCGCGCCTCCGCCGCCGGCTCGGCCCAGGTCGAGCCGGTCCACGTCCTCCTCGCGCTGCTGGCGCAGGACGGCACCGTCGTGCCCCCGCTGCTGACCGCGGTGGGCGCGGACCCCGGCACCGTGCGCGCCCGCGCGGAGCAGCTCGCCGCCCGGATCCCGAGCGCCAGCGGCTCCAGCGTGGCCGCCCCGCAGATCAGCCGGCCGACCTACGACGCGCTCTCCAGCGCCGGCGAGGCTGCCCGCCACCTCGGTGACACCTTCGTCTCCACCGAGCACCTGCTCGTCGGCCTGGCCCGCAGCGGCGGGGAGGTCGCGACGCTGCTGACCACGCTCGGCGCGACCCCGGAGGGCCTGCTCGACGGCTTCGCCGGCGTGCGCGGCGCCACCAAGGTGAGCTCGAAGGACCCGGAGGCGACCTACCAGGCCCTGGAGAAGTACGGCGTGGACCTCACCGCCCGCGCGCGCGGCGGCGAGCTCGACCCCGTCATCGGCCGCGACAGCGAGATCCGCCGGGTCGTGCAGGTGCTCTCCCGGCGCACCAAGAACAACCCGGTCCTCATCGGCGAGCCCGGCGTCGGCAAGACCGCCGTCGTCGAGGGGCTCGCGCAGCGGATCGTCGCCGGCGACGTCCCGGAGAGCCTCAAGGGCAAGAAGCTCGTGGCGCTCGACCTCGCGGCGATGGTCGCGGGTGCGAAGTACCGCGGCGAGTTCGAGGAGCGGCTCAAGGCCGTCCTCGCCGAGATCCAGCAGTCCGAGGGCCAGGTCGTCACCTTCATCGACGAGCTGCACACGGTCGTCGGCGCGGGTGCCGGCGGCGAGGGCGCGATGGACGCGGGCAACATGCTCAAGCCGATGCTCGCGCGCGGCGAGCTCCGGCTCGTCGGCGCGACGACGCTCGACGAGTACCGCGAGCACATCGAGAAGGACCCCGCGCTCGAGCGCCGCTTCCAGCAGGTGCTGGTCGGCGAGCCGAGCGTGGAGGACACCATCGGCATCCTCCGCGGCCTGCGCGGGCGCTACGAGGCGCACCACAAGGTGGCCATCAGCGACGCCGCCCTCGTCGCCGCCGCGACGCTGTCCGACCGCTACATCACCTCCCGCTTCCTGCCCGACAAGGCGATCGACCTCGTCGACGAGGCGGGGTCGCGGCTGCGCATGGAGATCGACTCGAAGCCCGTCGAGATCGACGAGCTGCAGCGCGCGGTCGACCGGCTGCGCATGGAGGAGATGGCCCTCGAGCGCGAGGACGACCCGGCGTCGCAGGAGCGGTTGGCTGCCCTGCGCAAGAGGCTGGCCGACGACAACGAGCGGCTGACCGCGCTGAACCTGCGCTGGGAGCAGGAGAAGTCCGGGCTCAACAAGGTCGGCGCGCTGAAGGAGCGGCTCGACGACCTGCGCGGGCAGGCCGAGCGCGCCCAGCGCGACGGGGACTTCGAGTCCGCCTCGCGGCTGATGTACGCCGAGATCCCCGCCCTGGAGCGGGACCTCGCCGCGGCCCAGGACGCCGAGCGCCACACCGACGTCATGGTCAAGGAGGAGGTCGGCCCGGACGACGTCGCCGACGTCGTGGCGGCCTGGACCGGCATCCCCGCCGGCCGGCTGCTCGAGGGCGAGACCGCGAAGCTGCTGCGGATGGAGGAGGAGCTGGGCCGCCGCCTCATCGGCCAGCGCCAGGCGGTGCAGGCCGTCTCCGACGCCGTACGCCGTGCCCGGGCCGGCATCTCCGACCCGAACCGCCCCACCGGGTCGTTCCTCTTCCTCGGCCCGACGGGCGTCGGCAAGACCGAGCTCGCGAAGGCCCTGGCGGACTTCCTCTTCGACGACGAGCGCGCGATGGTGCGCATCGACATGAGCGAGTACGCCGAGAAGCACTCGGTCTCCCGGCTCGTCGGCGCGCCCCCCGGCTACGTCGGCTACGAGGAGGGCGGCCAGCTCACCGAGGCGGTGCGCCGGCGTCCGTACTCCGTCGTGCTGCTCGACGAGGTCGAGAAGGCGCACCCCGAGGTGTTCGACGTCCTCCTGCAGGTGCTCGACGACGGCCGCCTCACCGACGGGCAGGGCCGCACGGTCGACTTCCGCAACGTCATCCTCGTGCTGACCTCGAACCTCGGGTCGGTCTACCTGGTCGACTCGACGATGTCCGAGGAGGCCAAGCGCGAGGCCGTGATGGGGGTCGTGCGCGGGACCTTCCGGCCGGAGTTCCTCAACCGGCTCGACGAGGTCGTGGTCTTCGACGCGCTCGGCACGGAGGAGCTCGGCCGCATCGTCGAGCTGCAGATCGCTGCGCTCCAGCGGCGCCTCGACGGCCGCCGGCTCACGCTCGACGTGACGCCCGCGGCCCGGGACTGGCTGGCGCTGAGCGGGTTCGACCCGGTGTACGGCGCGCGTCCGCTGCGCCGCCTGGTGCAGAAGGAGATCGGCGACAACCTCGCCCGGGCGCTGCTCGGCGGCGACGTGCGCGACGGGGACACCGTGCGCATCGACGTCGACGTGCCGGGCAACCGGCTGACGGTCGCCGCGGAGCGGCCGCTGGCGGTCGAGCGCACCGGCTGAGCACGGCAGAGGGGCCGGTCGTCTGGCGACCGGCCCCTCTGCGTGCCCTGACCTGCTGACCTGCTGCCGCTAGCGGCGGAAGCGGCCCACCGCGGTCTGCAGCTCGTCGCTCATCCGTGCCAGGTCGGCGGCGGCCTGCTCGGTCGCCTCCACCCGGGCGCTCGTCTCCGCGGCGCCGGCGGCGAGGCCGCTGATCTCTGCCGAGATGCTGCGCGAGGCGGAGGCCGCCCCGACGACGTTGCGGTTCATGTCGTTCGTCGTGGCGCTCTGCTCCTCGACAGCCGCGGCGATCGTGGCCTGGAACTGGTTGATCTCGCCGATGACGTCGCTGATGCGGCGGATCGCCGCGACCGCCCCGGCCGTGTCCTCCTGGATGGTGGCGACCCGCTGGGAGATGTCACCCGTGGCGCGGGCGGTCTCCTGCGCGAGCTCCTTGACCTCGTTGGCGACGACCGCGAAGCCCTTGCCGGCCTCCCCGGCGCGCGCGGCCTCGATGGTGGCGTTGAGCGCGAGCAGGTTGGTCTGCTCGGCGATGCCGTTGATGAGCTTGACGACGGCAGCGATCTCCTGCGAGGAGTCGCCGAGCTTGCCGACGGTGCGCGTCGTCTCCTCGGCGATGCCGACGGCGGAGCCGGCGACGTGCGCGGCCTCGGTGGCGTTGTGCGCGATCTCGCGGATCGCGGCCTCCATCTGCTGCGAGCCGTCGGAGACCGTGGCCACGCTGGCCGTCACGTCGTCGGCCGAGGCGACCACGCGGTCGGCGCGCTCGGCGGCACCGCGGGCGTTGTCCGCGATGGCCGCGGCCCCGGTGCTGAGCTCCTGGGAGGCGCCGGCGAGCCGGGTCGCCGAGCCGCCGACGAGGTCGATGACGCCCGCGAGGGTGTCGAGCGTACGGTCCAGCGCCTCCGCGGCAGCGGCGAGCTCGCCGCCGCCGACCCGGCCGACGCGCACGCGCAGGTCGCCGTCGGCAGCGGAGTCGAGCGCGCGGCGGATGGCCTCGACCGGGCGCGTGATGCCGCGGGCGGTGAGCAGCGCGAGGGCGAGGGAGAGGAGCAGGCCGAGGGCGACGGCGCCCCAGGTGAGCAGCCGGGCCGCGGTGTACGCCGCGTGGGCCTGCGTCGAGGTGCGCGCGGCGATGGTGCCCTGGAGCTGGGCGGCCTTCGTGACGCTCGCGATCGCGGCGGCCTCGGCCTGGCCCAGCTGGCCGATGAGCTGCTGCAGCTTCGCCAGGTCCGGCGTGGCGCCGAGCGCCACGAGCTGGTCCATCGTGGCGAAGTACGACTTCTCCGCCGCAGCGAAGGCCGCGACCTGCGTGCGCGCCTCCGGCTCGAGGTCGGCGGCGGCCGCCTGCTCGGTCTGCTGCTGCAGCGCCGTACGCGCGGCCTGCGCCGCCGTGGCGACGGCGGCGAGCTGCTCCTTGGGCAGGGTGGGGATGGCGGAGCGGGCGCTGTCGGCCTGGTACTCCCACCACGCGGCGCGCAGGCCCTGCAGCTGGCCGAGCGGCACGGTGCCACGCGAGTAGACGTTGTGCGCCTGGCCGCTGAGCACCGACATGCGCTCCACGCCGAACGCCCCGACGCCGAGCGTCACCACGGCCACCGCGGCGAGCGCCGCGACGATGCGGGTACGCACGCCGGCGCCCCTGCTCGACACCTTCGCCATCCTGTCCCCCTGGGCTGGGCACGCCGACGGAGGCGTGCCGATCTCCCTAGAGGTCGGCCGCGAGCTGGCGCACCTGAGGGCTCCGGCGCTCCCGCTCCACCCACGGCAGCGGGTCGGCGAGCACCCGGTCGACGACGGAGAGCGCGGCTCCCAGCACCGGCGCCTCGCCGGGCACGCTCGCGACCCCCACCCGGACGGGCGACCAGCGCGCGCCGATGACCCGGCTGCTGAGCTGCTCCTCGAGCGGCGGCGAGACCCAGGGCGCCAGCACGCGGTAGGTGCCCCCGAGCACGACCCGGTCCAGGTCGAGCACGTTGAGCGTGCCGGCGAGGACCACGCCCAGTGCCGAGCCGGCCTGCTGCAGCGCGCGCCGCGTGGCCATGTCGCCGCTGCGGGCGCGGGCGACGATGCGCTCGGTCGTCGACTCCCCGCCGAGCGGGGTGACCAGCGGCTCGGTCGAGCCCGAGGCACGCAGGATCGCGTCGAGCCCGGCGTACTGCTCGAGGCAGCCGCGGCCCCCGCAGCTGCACGACGGGCCCGTGAGGTCGACCGGGTTGTGCCCGATCTCCCCCGCCCACCCGTGCCGGCCGGCCGAGACCCGCCCGTCGATGACGACGGCGGCCCCGACGCCGATCTCGCCGGAGACGTAGACGAAGCTCTCGCGGTCACGGATGGCGGTGCGCTCGGTCAGCGCGGCGAGGTTGGCCTCGTTGCCGACCCTCAGCTCGAGGCCGGCGAGCGCGGGCATCCGCTCGAGGCGGGGGACGAGGTCCACGTCCTCCCAGCCGAGGTTGGGCGCGAGCGTGAGGTGGCCGTCCGAGGGACCCACGAGCCCGGGGACGGCGAGGCAGGCGCCCACCAGCTCGAGGTCCTGGCGCCGGGCCTCCGCCGCGACGTCCTCGACGATCTCCCCGACGTGGCCCAGCACGTCCTCCGGCGAGCTGCCCCGCAGGTCGCGCGCCTCGGAGGCGCGGTGGCGCACGGTGCCCGAGAGGTCGAGCAGCGAGGCGGCGAGGTAGTCGACGTTGACCTCGATGCCGAGGCCCGCGAAGCGGTGGGTGGCGAGCTCCAGCGTGGTGGCCGGACGCCCCGACCCCGTGCGCGACGCCGTGCCCGTCTCCTGCACGAAGCCCGCTCCGACGAGGTCGTCGACCAGCGAGGAGGCGGTGGACCGCGTCATGCCCGTACGCGCCGCGATGTGCGCGCGCGACACCGGCCCGGGCTCCGCGGAGATGACGCGCACCGCCAGCGCGAGGTTGCGACGGCGTACGCCCTCGACCCGCGCGGCCGCGTGATCGTGCGTCGCCACGGAGCCGAGTGTAGTGACCCTCACTCCGCGGGCTGGTAGAAGTTGCGCTCCCAGCGGTGCGCCGCGAGCGCGGCCACCACGTCGTCGCCCAGCCGGGTGCCGTCGCTGAGGGCGGCGTTGCGCTCGACGTTGCGCACCGTGCGCATGCCGGGGATCACCGTGGAGACGGCGGCGGGGGCCAGCGCGTACCGCAGCGCGAGTGCGGGGAGCTCGTCGCGCTCGATGCCGAGGTCGGCCAGCAGCGCGTCGACGTGCTGCGCGACCTGCGCCTTCCGGTCGCCGCCGAAGTAGCCGTTGCGCCAGTCGCCGTCCGGGAACGTCGTCTCCGGCGTGATGCGCCCGGTCAGCCCGCCCTCGTCGAGCGCGACGCGGACGATGACGCCGACGCCGTTCTCCTCGCAGGCGGGGAAGAGCGCCTCGGCGGGCTCCTGGTGGAAGACGTTGTAGATGACCTGCACGGAGTCGACGACGCCGCTGCGGACGAGCTCGATGCCGTTGGACGGCTGGTGGTCGTTGATGGAGATGCCGAAGGCGCGCATCTTGCCCTCGCGCTTGAGCGCCTCGACCGTCTCGAGCCAGTCGCCGCGCCCGACCCACTCGTCGCTCCACACGTGGAACTGCACGAGGTCGAAGGCCTCGAGGCCGCTGGCCCGCAGGCTGGTCTCGAGGCTCTCGCGGATGTGGTCGCCGGGGAACGCCTCGCTCGGGTCGATCCCGGACGGCGCCGGCCACTGGCCGTTCTTCGGCGGCACCTTCGTGGCGACGTGCACGTCGTCGCCGCCGTGCTCGCGCAGCACCCGCCCGACGATGCGCTCGCTCTCACCGTAGCCGCGGGCGGTGTCGATGAAGTCCACGCCGAGCTCGATCGCGCGGTGCAGCGCGCGGACGGACTCGTCCTCCTCGGCGCCGATCCACATGCTGCCGCCGAGCCCCCAGGCGCCGTAGCCGATCTCCGAGACCTGCAGGCCGGTGCGGCCGAGGGGGCGGTGCTGCATGGGGTCCTCCTGCGGGGGGTGAGCGCTCTCCCGGCAACCTACGCCCGTGGGCCGACGGTCCCCGCCAGGGGGAACCCCACGACGGCCGGACCGTCCGCGGGCGGGAGGCGGAGCGCGAGGCCGCCGTCGACGGGCTGCGCCTCGACGGCCGTCCCGGCAGGCGTGCGCGACGCGGCCCAGTCCACAGCGTCGTGGTCCGCGCGGACGGTCACGTCGCCGGCGGCGTCGACCACGGCGTACGCGGTGGTGGGGGTGGCGGTCCAGCGCACCCAGGGCTCGTCGCTCGCGGTCGCCACCGCGGGCGATAGCGGCGCGGCGCCGTGCACCGCGCCGCCGTTGGCCGCGAGCCACGCGCCCAGCCCCTCGAGGGTCCGGCGCTGCAGCTCGGGGATCTCGCCCGCCGCGGTCGGGCCGACGTCGAGCAGGAGGTTGCCGCCGCGGGAGACGACGTCGACCAGGTGGCGCACGGCGGCGTGCGCGTCGAGCGAGTGCTCGGGGCCCTCGACCTGGTTGTAGCCGAACGAGAGCCCGATGCCGCGGTTGTTCTCCCACACCGCGGCGGACTCGTTCTCGCGCGCGTGCTGGTACTCGCTCGTGCGGTAGTCCCAGTGCGTCTCGCCCCAGCGGTCGTTGACCACGCCCTCGGCGACGGCGTCGTAGTAGTGCCGGAACAGCTCGTGCAGGCCGAGCCGGCCGCGGTGCTTGCCCGCGTCGGGCCACTCGATGTCGTTCCACAGCACGTCGGGGGCGTAGCGGTCGACGAGGTCGCGCACGTGGACGGCGGCGTAGGCCGCGTACGCCGCGTCGTTCGGGCGGAGCAGCGGCTGCTCGGGGTCGAGGAAGCCCGTGACGGACCAGTCGAGGCCACCGGAGTAGTAGGTCCCGAAGCGCAGCCCCTCGGCGCGCACCGCCGCAGCGAGCTCGGCGACGAGGTCGCGCTGCGGCCCGCGGTGCACGGTGTTGCGGGTGCCGGTGCCGGGGGCGTCCCAGAGCGCGATGCCGTCGTGGTGCTTGGTCACGAGCACGACGTAGCGCGCACCGGCCTGCCGGAACAGCCGCGCCCAGGCGGCGGCGTCGAACGACTCCGCCTTCCACAGGTCGAGGAAGTCGTCGTAGGGCCGGTCGCCCCAGACCGTGCGGTGGTGCTCGCGGGCCGGTGCGCCGGGCAGCTGGATGGTGTGCCAGTACCACTCGGCGTAGGGGTTGTGCCGGACCCACGTCGCCTCGTCGATGGTGCCGAGCTCGCCCGTCGGCTCCGCCCAGGCGGGCACCGAGTAGGCGCCCCAGTGCACGAAGATCCCGAGCCGGGCCGCGGGGAACCACGCGGGGGTGGGGCGGGTGAGGTCGGTCCAGTCGACGGCGTCGTCCACGGGGCCAGCCTCGCAGAGCGGGACCTCCACGGGGGCTCCGGCCGCCCCTAGGGTGGGGCGGTGGCATCGGTCCGGCAGGTCCAGGTGACGTTCGACTGCGCAGAGCCCGAGCGGGTGGCGCGGTTCTGGTGCGAGGTGCTCGGCTACGTCGTGCCCCCGCCGCCGCCCGGCTCCGCGTCATGGGAGGAGTTCGACCGATCGCTGCCGCCGGAGCGGCAGGGGTCGGCGTTCGCCTGCCAGGACCCCGACGGCGTCGGCCCGCGGCTGTTCTTCCAACGGGTGCCCGAGGGCAAGGTCGTGAAGAACCGCGTCCACCTCGACGTCCGTGTCGGCACGGGCCTGCGCGGCGACGAGCGCGTCGCGGCGCTCGAGGCCGAGTGCGCGCGGCTCGAGGCGCTCGGTGCCCGGCGGGTCCAGCTGCTGCGGGCGGACGGCTTCGACGAGTCCTGCCTCGTCATGCAGGACGTCGAGGGCAACGAGTTCTGCCTCGACTGAGCGGCTAGAGGTCGAGCAGCAGGTCGCGCACCGCCTCCGGCTGGGACAGGAACGGGTGGTGGCCCGCGTCGAGCTCGACGACCGCGCCGGCCCGGCGCGCGAACCCGCGCTGCAGGGAAGCGGGAGTGCCCAGGTCCCGCGCGCAGACGAGGTACGTGCTCGGCACCTCCTGCCAGGCCGCGGCCCGCACCGGCTGGGTGAGGACCGCCACGCCCTGCCGGGCCAGGCGGTCCGGCGCCTCCGCCTGCACCTGCTGGTCGCAGTCCTGGAGGAAGGTGGGCACGAGCAGCTCGGGCCGGACCCCGAAGGTCCCCGCGCCGGCGTCGACGTCGAGGAACGGCGCCGGCCCGTCGGCCGGGCCGAAGTCCGCGAGCGCCTGGCCGACCTCGGGCAGGTAGCTCGAGACCAGCAGGAGGTGGCGTACGGACCGCACCCCCGCCGCGGCCTCGGCGGTGACGATCCCGCCGTAGCTGTGGGCCACGACCACGGTGGGCTCGTCGCCGTCCTCCAGCACCGCGCGCACGGCGGCGACGTCGTCGTCCAGCCCGGGCCCGCCGTGCCCGGCCGGTCGCGGGCCCTCCCCGCAGCTCGGCAGCGCGGGGGTCGCGCTGCTGGTGCCCCGCTCGGCGAGCAGGGCGGCCGTCCGTTGCCACCACCACGCCCCGTCCGCCACGCACGCCCCGTGCACGAACACGACCCGCATGTCCCGCCCCTCCCGTCGACTCCCCCCGACGGTAGACGTAGCGACGATTACGCGAAAGCATCGGGGCATGGGACGCCGGGCGCAGCCGCAGATCAAGGAGCGGCTGCTCGACCTCTGCACCGAGCACGTCCTCGAGCACGGGCTCCCCGATCGGCTCGAGCCGCTCGTCGCGGCCACCGGGACCTCGGCGCGGATGCTGCTCTACCACTTCGGCACCCGCGACGCCCTGCTGCGAGCCGTGCTCCAGCGGGCTCGCGAGCGCCAGCTCGAGGCGTGGGGCGGGCTGCTGCGGGCGCGGGAGGGCGAGGCGTACCCCGTCACGCTGGCACGGGCGTGGGCGGCGATCAGCGGCCCGGACGGCGAGCGCTACCTGCGGCTGTTCGGGCAGTGGCGGGACACGTCCCCGCAGCTGAGGGGTGCGGACTTCGCCCGCCGGGCGACCACCGACTGGCTCGGGCCGCTCGCCGACGGGCTGGGGGCGGACGCCGGCCCGGAGCTCGCGACGCTCGTGCTCGCCGTGGTCCGCGGGCTGCTCCTCGACCTCGATGCGACGGGGGACGCCGCGCGGGTGGACGGGGCCTTCGCCGAGCTGCTCGCCCGCCTGTAGGGCGCTCCCGCGCCGGCCCCCTCCGCCGGTGCCGGAGCGCCCTCCCGAGCAGCAGGCGGCAGCCTCAGCGGAGGACGACCCGCCGCAGCGCCGCCACGTACACCGGCTGCTGCGCGCGCGCGACGCGCTCCGGTGCGCCGAAGGAGAGCACCCAGCTCCCCACCCGGGCGGCCTCGTCGTCGGCCCCGCCGACGTAGTCCGCCGCAGCCCGCGGGCTGGCGAAGCGGATGACGGCCGGGCCGTCGGTCGCGACCATGTCGACCGCGCCGGGGATCTCCGCGGCCGCGCCGAGGCGTACGCCGTCCGGCCCCTCGTCGCGGGCGTGCCGCATCAGCAGGCCCTCCGCGGCGAGCTGGACGGTGATGCGGACGGCGTCGGTCGCGGTGGGCGTCTCGCGCAGCAGGGCCCGCAGCGCCCGCTCGTACGCCGGACGCCGGGAGGGCACCACGCGGGCCGGGCTGCCGTACGACAGCACCACGCGGCCGACCCGGGCGGCGGTGTCGTCCGCGCCCCCGACGTACGCCGCCGCCTGCGCCGTCGTGCGGAAGCCGATGACGGAGGCGTCGAGCGTCGAGACCATCTGCTCGCAGCCGAGGCGCGCGAGCGTCACGCACGTGCCGCCGCGGACGACGGTCCGCGGCCCCTCGTCGCGCGCGTGGCGCACGTCCAGCCCCTGGCGGGCGAGCGCCGCCACCACGGCCCGGGCGGTGGGGGGCGTGCTCGCCGCGTGCGCGGGAGCGAGCGGCGCGGCCACGGCGACGGTCGTGAGGCCGCCCAGCCCGGCGGCGAGGGCGCGGCGGCGGGCCGCGCTGCGGCGGGCGCGGCGGGCAGTGGCGACGGTACGGGTCTCGACCACGGTGCAGGTCCTTCTCGGGAGGCCGTCACCGCAGCGCGGTGAGGGCGGGGTTCGCGTCTGCGCCCACCCTCGTCCGCGCACCGTCCCGGCGGATGAGCAGCCGTTGCTCAACCTCGCCCCGCACTACTCACCGGGGGACCGTGCCGCGCGGCTGACCGTCAGGTCGTGACGCGCTCAGCCCCGGCGTACACGTTCATGGTGGCGCCGCGCACGAAGCCGGCCAGCGTCATGCCCGACTCGACCGCCAGGTCCACGGCCAGCGACGACGGCGCGCTCACCGCAGCCAGCATCGGGATGCCCGCCATCAGCGCCTTCTGCGCCAGCTCGAAGGAGGCCCGACCGCTGACGACGAGCACGGTCTCGCGCAGCGGCAGCAGGCCCTCGCGCAGGGCCCAGCCCACGACCTTGTCGACGGCGTTGTGCCGCCCCACGTCCTCGCGTACGCAGTGCAGCGTCCCGTCCGCGGAGAACAGCCCGGCCGCGTGCAGCCCGCCGGTGCGGTCGAAGACCTTCTGCGCCTCGCGCAGCCGGTCGGGGAGCGTCCCGAGCAGGGACGCCGCCACCCGCAGCGGGTCCTCGGCGACGGAGAACGCCGACGACGTGCGGACGGCGTCGAGGCTGGCCTTGCCGCAGACGCCGCACGAGGAGGTCGTGTAGAAGTTGCGCTCGACCGAGGGGTCCGGCGGCGCGACACCGGGGGCGAGGTCGAGGTCGAGGACGTTGTAGTTGTTCTGCCCGTCGTCGTCGACACCGGCGCAGTAGCGCATGGCCCGCAGCTGCTCCGGTGCCGAGACCACGCCCTCGCTGACGAGGAACCCGCCGGCGAGGTCCATGTCGTCGCCGGGCGTGCGCATGGTGACGGCCAGGGCGCGGCCGCCGACGCGCAGCTCGAGCGGCTCCTCGACCACGAGGGTGTCAGGACGCTGCAGGGGGGTCGCTCCGCCGAGCCGGGTCACCGGTCGGCGTGCCGTCACGCGGGACATACAGTCACCCTAGGCACGTACCCCTGGGAGGGCCGCATGAGTCTCGAGCACCAGCTGCGGGAGGACCTCACCGCCGCGATGCGCGCCCGCGACGAGCTCACCACGGCGACGCTGCGGATGACCCTCACCGCGGTGCAGACCGAGGCGGTCTCCGGCAGGACGGCGCGCGAGCTCTCCGACGCCGAGGTGCTGCAGGTCCTCACCCGCGAGGCCAAGAAGCGGCGCGAGGCGGCCGAGGCGTTCGACGCCGCGTCCCGCACCGAGCTCGCCGAGCGCGAGCGGGCCGAGGGCGGGGTGCTGGCGCGCTACCTGCCGACACCGCTCAGCGACGACGAGGTGGCGGGCCTCGTGCGCGAGGCGATCGCCGAGCTGGGCGTCTCCGGCATGGGCGCGATGGGGCAGGTCATGAAGGCCGTGACGCCGCGGACCACCGGGCGCGCCGACGGCGGCCGCGTCTCGGCCGAGGTGCGCAGGCAGCTGGCGTCGTGACCGCCACCGAGGAGCGCCGGCTCACGGGCTACGCGCACGGCGGCGGCTGCGCCTGCAAGATCCCCCCGGGCGAGCTCGAGTCCGTCGTCGCCGGCCTCCGGCCCAGCGGCACGTTCCCCGACGAGCTCGTCGTCGGCCTCGACACGGGCGACGACGCCGCTGTCGTGCGGATCGGGCCGGGCCAGGGCCTCGTCGTCACCGCGGACTTCTTCACGCCCGTGGTGGACGACGCGTACGACTGGGGGCGGATCGCCGCGACCAATGCGCTCTCCGACGTCTACGCCATGGGCGGGCGCCCCGTCGTCGCGGTCAACCTGCTCAGCTGGCCCCGCGACCTGCTGCCGTTCGAGCTCGCCGCCGAGGTGCTGCGCGGTGGGCTCGACGTCGCGAGCGCTGCGGGGACCCACGTCGGCGGCGGGCACAGCGTCGACGACCCGGAGCCGAAGTACGGCATGGCCGTGACGGGTCTGGTCGACCCGGACCGCCTGCTGCGCAACGACAAGGGCGTCGCGGGCGTCCCGCTCACCCTCACCAAGCCGCTCGGCATCGGGGTGCTCAACTCGCGCCACAAGTCGACGGGGGAGCGCTTCGCCCAGGCGGTCGAGGCGATGACGACCCTCAACGCCGCGGCTTCGGTCGCGGCTGTCGCCGCCGGAGCGGTCTGCGCCACGGACGTCACCGGCTTCGGGCTGCTCGGCCACCTGCACAAGCTCGCTCGCGCGTCGGGCGTCACCGCGGTGGTCGACACCGCCGCCGTGCCCTACCTCGACGGCGCACGGGACGCGCTCCGCGACGGCTACGTGTCCGGGGGTACGCGCCGCAACCTCGCGTGGGTGCAGCCGTTCCTGGACGCCGGGAGCGTCGGCGAGGACGAGCAGCTCCTCCTCGCCGACGCGCAGACCTCCGGCGGCCTGCTCGTCGCGGGCGAGGTCCTGGGCTACCCCGTGGTGGGGGAGCTGGTCCCCGCCCGCGCGGGCGTCACCGTCGCGCTCGCCTGACCGGCGCCTCCTTCGCCGCGGGGGCACCCGCGGTGCCGCTGGGGTCCGACCCCGCGCTCTGCACGGCGCCCTCGGTGCCGCGCAGGTAGACCCACCAGTAGGCGCCGGCGACGAAGACCGCTGCTCCCACGAGGTTCCCGATCCCGGCGAACACCCAGTTGTCGAGGATCTGCCCCCACGTGATGCCCGGGACGCCGGCCCAGTGCGCCGCCGGCAGGAAGAACATGTTGGCGACGACGTGGTCGAAGCCGAGGGCGACGAAGGCCATGATGGGGAAGAAGATCCCGAGGATCTTGCCGCTGATCTCGTCGCTGGCCATCGCGAGCCAGACCGCCAGGCAGACGAGCCAGTTGCACCCCATGGCTCGCAGGAAGATCTGCCAGTTGGACTCCGTGACCGCCTTGCCGGTCGCCGTCGCAGCCAGCCGCTCGTACGCCGCGTGCGCCGTGCTCGCCGCCGGCGACGAGGGCGTGCCGATGACGCCGGTCTTGAGGGCCAGGAAGTAGGCGACGAACAGCGAGCCCAGGAGGTTCGCGACGAGCACGACGCCGAAGTTGATGCCGAGGCGCGCGACCGGGATGCGCTTCTGCAGCAGGGCCAGCGGGACCAGCGCCATGTTGCCGGTGAGCAGCTCCGCGCCGGCCAGCACCACGAGGATGAGGCCGAGGCTGAACACCGCGCCGTTGAACAGCGTGATGAGCCCGCCCCACGTCTCGGCCTTGAGCCCGCTGGTGACCACGATCGCGAGCAGGCCGCCGAAGGCGATGTACGCCCCGGCCAGGAAGCCCCCGACGAGCATCCGGTCCACGGTGAGCAGGGCCTTCTTCTCGCCCGAGGCCACCGCCGCCACAGCTATCTGGTCCGGTGTCTTGAACGGCATCGTTCGCTCCTCAACTGTCCGCAGGTGCCTCAGTCATGCCCCTGCGCACGGGTGTCAGTCATGGCCGCGTGCGGTGTCGAAGTGCTGGTAGTCGCGGAACGATGCGCCCCAGCGCCAGCCGACCGAGGCGAAGGCACGCACCACGGCGTCGCCCGGACGGATCAGCGCGGGGTGGGCGAGGCTGCGGTCGGCGTAGTGCGCGGAGGGCCAGGTGCCGTCGCGGGCCACGTCCGGGTTCTCCAGGGTGTTGACGTCGATCGCGATGCCGTAGGCGTGGGGGCTGCGCACGTGCGGCTGGCCGACCACGCCGCGGCAGTTGAAGCCCGAGGTGTTGTCGGCCGCCATGGACGCGTAGTCGTTGGCACCATGGAGCTTCGCGCTCCAGCCGAACACGTCCTCGCGCACCATCAGCCGGATCGGGTACGCCGCGGCGTAGATCCGCGTGAAAGCACGGACGACCGCCGGCGCGACGCGGGCAGCCACGACCAGCTCACCTCGGTGGCGGTAGCCGTCGAAGCCGTAGTAGTTCATCGTCACCAGCGCGAGCTGCGCGCGGCCCACCGGGCAGCCGGAGTGCCAGGTGCGGCCGACCATCTGCCGCCAGACGTCGTCGGGGATGGGCTCGACCCGGGCGTCGAGCCCCGGCGTCGTCGCGCGCGGCTGCACGAGGACCCGCGTCGGGCGAGGTGCTCCTGCCGGGTCGGGCACCAGGGCGTAGGCAGGTGGCACCGCGAGCGCGAGGGTGCCGCTGACCGTCCCGGTCGCGCTCGGGACGGCGGCGGCGGCGACCCGGAAGGCCCCCGCCTCGACCGCGGGCGTGCGGAGCAGGGCGGTGCCCGCGGCGCTCGTCGTGCCGCGCGAGACCGTCACCCAGCGCGAGCCCTCCTTGCGCTGCAGCAGGACCGGTCCCGTCACGGGCAGTCCGTCGGAGGTGTCCCAGGAGACGCGGACGGACCAGGTGGCGTCGTAGCGCACGGAGCGCGCCGCCCGGACGGTCAGCGTGCTGGGCGCGGCCGTGGTGCGGACGACGAAGGTCGCGCTGACCGCGTCGCCGCTGCGCAGCCGGTAGAGCGCGGAGCCGACCGGGGTGAAGGCCACCGACACCGACCCGTCCGCTGCGCTCGTCGCCAGTCCGGCCTGCTGCCACGCAGGTCTGCCGGTGCCCGGCGTGCGCTCGAGGACGACCTCCGCGCCCGCGAGCGGCGCGCCGGTCGCGTCGTGCAGCACCGCGGTGACCGAGCTCGGCAGCCCGCGGTGCACCTCGGCCGGTGCGGACACGACGGTCAGCTGCGCACCGTCGGCTCGCGCGGGCAGGGCCGGGAGCAGAGCCGCCAGGAGCGCTGCACCCAGCAGCCAGGTCCTCTGGCGCATGCGGCTATCCCGGCGCGTTGGTCTTCGCGCCGCCGTCAGCGCGCCGCTCGAGCCGCTCGCGCTGGGGCACCACGACGTACTTCGGGTCCTTGGAGGACATCACGCCCGCCTCGAAGACGCCGAAGCGCGTGAGCAGCGACCCGGCGAGCAGGCAGCTGCCGGACGCGATCGACAGCAGCCGCGACCGGCGGCTCAGCGCGGCCCCGACCGCACCGACGGCGGTGAGGGCCCGGGCGGCCTTGAGCTGCGTGCCGGGGCGGCCGGTCTCGTACGGCTCGCTCAGCAGCCCGTGGCCCTTCTCGAGGCGCTGCCCGGCGGCGAGCTCCACGGCGGCGCCGGCGACCGCCAGGCGGCGCGCCGACGCGGTCTGCGTCGGCGGGGCGAGCACGAGCCCGGCCCCGGCACCCGCGGCGAGCGCCGAGCCGGAGAACAGGAACGGCAGCTCGCGGTAGCCCTCGTGCCAGCTCGGGACCGCGGTGTCGGCGAAGAGGACGGCGGTGTACGTCGCGAGCGCCGGCGCGACCGCAGCCGCGCCGAGCCCCGCGGCGCGCCCGCCCCACGGGGCGAGCTTGCGCACCAGGCCGAGCACGCCGCGCTCAGGCAGCAGCGGGGCCAGCTCGGCGGTCGCGGCGGCGCCGGCCAGCGGGCCGTACGCGGCGAGGATCCACGTGCCCACCGACATCGGCGAGGTCGGCTTGGCGACGCGCAGCATGTGGTGGAAGCGCGTCTTCACGCCCAGGTCGTTGATGAGGAAGTACGTGCTGGCGAGCAGCGCGCCCATCGAGGTCGCCCGGGCCCCGCGGCGCAGTGCGGGCGCGCCGGTCAGGTCCGCTCCCGCAGCGAGCAGCGAGGAGCCGGCAGCCAGCCCACCGGTGAACAGGTAGAACGCGATGTCGTGCGTCCACACCGGGGGCTTGAGCACGGCGCGGCCGTAGTACGACTGGAACTCGACGTCGGGCACCATCTGGTGCTCGTCGCGCTGCTTGCGCCGCCGCCCCGTGCCGCGGCCGGGCTCGGCGCGCCCCTGCGACCACGACAGCGCGGCCTGGTCTCCGTGCGGGCGCCGACCGGCCCCCTCGTCGTTGGACCGGCCGTCCGCGCGCAGCGGGGTGGCGCCGACCTCGGGCTCTCCGGGGACGCTCACCGGCGCCGGCCCGTGCGCAGGAAGGACGCGGCTGCGCCGAGGACCATGAGCGCGGCGGCGGCACCGGCGTGCTTCCACATGTCCGGCAGGTCCCGGGTGGTGACGACCGGGTCCGGCGGCAGGCCGTAGACCTCCGGCTCGTCGAGCAGGAGGAAGAACGCGCCGTCGCCGCCGACCCCGTCGTCCGGGTCGTTGCCGTAGAGCCGTGCCTCGGGGACGCCGTTGGCGTGCAGCTGCTCGACCCGCGCCTCGGCCCGCTCGCGCAGCTCCTCGAGCTCGCCGAACTGGATCGACTCGGTGGGGCATGCCTTCGCGCACGCCGGGGTCATGTCCGCGCCGAGGCGGTCGTAGCAGAGCGTGCACTTCCACGCCCGGCCGTCGTCCTCGCGCTTGTCGATGACGCCGTAGGGGCACGCGGAGACGCAGTAGCCGCAGCCGTTGCAGATGTCCTGCTGCACGACGACGGTGCCGAACTCCGTGCGGAACAGCGACCCGGTGGGGCAGACGTCGAGGCAGGCCGCGTGGGTGCAGTGCTTGCAGACGTTGCTCATCATGAGCCAGCGGAAGTCGGTCCGCTCCTCGAGGCCCGTCTCGTTGCCGGGAGGCTGGGACCCCGGCATGCCGAGGAACGCCGTGTCCACACCGGCTTCGCGGGCAGCCTGCGCCGCGGTCTCGGCGACGGGGACGGACCCCGGCCCCGCGGTGCCGAGCCGGGAGGCGTCGGCTGCGCGAGAACCCGCTGCCACCACGTCGAAGGTCGGACCCACGCCGGAGGGGCCGGTCGGCGTGTGCTCGAAGGGCGGCGTCCGCGTCCCGATCGGCAGCGGCTGCTCGATGAAGTGCACCGCCCGCCACGAGTCGGCCCCGAGGCCGCCGGTGTTGTCGTAGGAGTAGCCGAGGAGGTTCAGCCCGTCCTCGGGGACGGCGTTCCACTCCTTGCAGGCCACCTCGCACGCCTTGCACCCGATGCAGATGCTCGTGTCGGTGAAGAACCCCAGCCGCTTCGGCGGTTCTTCGTAGCCCGCGTCGGCCGCCGGGTCCTGCAGCGGTCCGTACAGGCTGTTGCTCGAGACCATCTCAGCCCTCCTGGCCGTGGGCTGCTGCGGCGTCGACGGCCGCCTGCGCCTCGTGCGCGTCACCGCGGTGCGCGATCAGCGTCGTCGTCATCGCGACGGTCCCGGTCTCCTCGGTCACGCCGGCCTCGCTGCGGTAGCTCGCCATGAGGTCCAGCACCGCGGGTCCGCGCGGGCGGCGGCCGGGGCGCACGTCGCACGTCCCCGCCTTGCACTCCTGGATGTGCACGTTGGGGTCGAGCGTGAGGTGCGGCAGGTCGTTGACGACGTCACCGGTCGTGAGGCCGCCCGGCCCCCAGTGGTAGGGGAGCCAGACCTGGTGGATGACCTGCCCCTGCACGCGCAGCGGCGTCAGCCTGTCGGTCACCAGCACCCGCGCCTCGACCACCGCGCGGGCGGTGATGACGTGCGCGAACTCCAGGTGCCGGAGCCCCCGCTCCGCCGCCAGCTCCGGCGAGACCTCCATGAAGAGCTCCGGCTGGAGCTCCGCGAGGTAGGGCAGGTAGCGGCTCATGCCGCCGGCGGTGTGGTGCTCGGTGAGCCGGGACGTGGTCCAGACGTACGGGAACAGCGAGGACCCGGGCTCGGGCGGGGACGGGTGCATCTCGTTGAACGGCGCCGTGTAGACCTCGCGCGTGGGGTTCTGCTGCTGGGTGTAGAGCCCGTTGCGCACGGGCGACTCGCCCGGCTCGTAGTGCGTGGGGAGCGGCCCGTCGACGGCGCCCTTCGGCGCGTACAGCCAGGCCTTGCCGTCCGCCTGCATGATGAAGGCGTCGTCGCCGGCGAGGGCGTCGGGACCGCTGGCCCCGGGCTCCGGCCGGAAGTGCGGCGACTTGGTCTTCTGGAAGTCGGGCACGTCGTGCCCTGTCCACTCCTGGGCGTCCTCGTCCCACCACACCAGCGCCTTGCGCTCGCTCCACGGCTTGCCGTCGGGGTCGGCGGAGGCGCGGTTGTAGAGCACGCGGCGGTTGGCCGGCCACGCCCAGCCCCACTCCAGGCCGAGCCAGTTCTGCTCCTTCGCCGGCTTGCGGCGCGCGGCCTGGTTGACCCCGTCGGCGTAGACACCGGTGTAGATCCAGCAGCCCGCGGACGTGGAGCCGTCGGCCTTCAGCTCGGTGAAGGCGGACAGGGTCTTGCCCGTCGTGAGGTCGTAGCCGTTGATCTCCTTGAGCACGGCCTCGCCGTCGGGGTCGCCCTTCTCGCCCTCGAGCGGGTAGTCCCACGCGACCTCCAGCAGCGGGCGGTCGCGCTCGTCGGTGGACGCGGCGAGCTTCTCGCGCATCTTCCGGCCCAGGTGGTAGATGAACCACAGGTCGCTCGTGCAGTCGCCCGGCGGCTCGGTCGCCTGCTCGCGCCACTGCAGCAGCCGCTGGGTCTGGGTGAAGGTGCCCTTCTTCTCCACGTGCGTCGCCGCCGGCATGAAGAAGACCTCCGTGCGGCACTCCTCCGCCACGATCTCGCCCGTCTCGATCTCCGGGGCGTTCTGCCAGAAGGTCGCGCTCTCGATCATCACGAGGTCGCGGACGACCAGCCAGTCGAGGTTGGCCAGCCCGAGCCGCTGGGCCCGGCCGTTGGCCGAGCCGACCGCGGGGTTCTGCCCGAGCAGGAAGTAGCCGAAGATCTTCCCGCCCTCGATCATGTCCATGACCTGGCTGTAGGTGCCGTGGTCGCCGTTGATCCGGGGCAGGTAGTCGAAGCAGTAGTCGTTGTCCGCGGTCGCGTTGTCGCCGAAGTAGGCCTTCAGCAGGCTGACGACGTAGGTGTCGGCCTTGCCCCAGAAGCCCTTCTGGTTGGAGCCCTTGATCTTCTCGATGTAGTCCTGCAGCGTGTCGTGCTCGTCGACGTGCGGCATCTCGAGGTAGCCCGGCAGCAGGTTGTAGAGCGTGGGGATGTCGGTCGACCCCTGGATGCTCGCGTGGCCGCGCAGTGCCATGATGCCGCCGCCCGGGCGCCCCATGTTGCCCAGCAGCAGCTGGAGGATCGCGCCGGTGCGGATGTACTGCACGCCGGTGCCGCGCTGGGTCCAGCCGACGCTGTAGACCAGCGCCGTGGTGCGCTCCCGCCCGCTGTTCTGCGTGAACGCGTCCACGATCTCGTCGAAGAGGTCGCGGCTGATGCCGCACATCTCCTCGACCATCTCCGGGGTGTAGCGCGCGAAGTGGCGCTTGAGGATCTGGAAGACGCAGTGCGGGTGCTGCAGCGTCTCGTCCTTCTCGACCTCGTGGGTCTCGATGCTCGCCCCGGCCGCGCCCGTCCGCTGGCCCTTCTCGGAGCTGCTCGCGCGGTCGCCCTCGTGCGACTCGTCCCCTGAGGCCTCCTCCTGGCCGGCGTACTGCCACGAGGTCGTGTCGTAGGCGCGCTTCTCCTGGTCAAAGCCGGAGAACAGCCCGTCGAGGTCCTCGGTGTCCTCGAAGTCCTCGGACACGATCCACGCCGCGTTGGTGTACGCGCGGACGTAGTCCTCAAACCAGAGGTCCCGCTCGAGGACCTGCTTGATCACCGCGCCGAGCAGGACGATGTCACTGCCCGAGCGGATGGGGACGTAGGTGTCCGCCTGCGCGCTCGTCCGGGTGAAGCGGGGGTCGATGTGCACGACCTTGGCGCCGCGCGCCTTCGCCTCCATCACCCACTGGAACCCGACCGGGTGGCACTCGGCCATGTTCGAGCCCTGGATGACGATGCAGTCGGCGTTCGCCAGGTCCTGCAGCGAGGTGGTCGCGCCTCCGCGTCCGAACGAGGCACCCAGACCGGGCACCGTGGCGCTGTGTCAAATGCGCGCCTGGTTCTCCACCTGGATGGCACCCATCGCGGTGAAGAGCTTCTTGATGAGGTAGTTCTCCTCGTTGTCCAGCGTGGCGCCGCCGAGGCTCGCGATGCCCATCGTGCGGCGCAGCCGGCGGCCCTGCTCGTCCTTGTCTTGCCACCCCTTGCGGCGGGCCTCGATCACCCGGTCGGTGATCATGTCCATCGCCGTGTCGAGGTCGAGCTCCTCCCACTGGGTGGAGTACGGCCTCCGGTACTTCACCCTGGTCTCGCGCAGCGGGCCGTTGACCAGGCCCAGCGAGGCGGAGCCCTTGGGGCAGAGCCGCCCGCGGGAGATCGGGCTGTCCGGGTCGCCCTCGATCTGGACGACCCGCTCGTCCTTGACGTAGACGCGCTGCCCGCAGCCGACCGCGCAGTAGGGGCAGATGGACTTCACGACGCGGTCCGCGGTCTCGGTCCGGGCGACGAGCGCCTTCGAGCCGGCGGACTTCGCGGCGGCACCGCGGCCCAGGGGGTCGTCACCGGTCAGCTGCCGGTAGACCGGCCAGCCCTCGAGGAAGGTGCGCACGCCCACGGGCCCACTCTGCCACTCTCCTGCGCAGGTCAAACACCGGGACGCGCGAACGGCCCACCCGGGCGCGCCGTACGTGTCAGGCTCGGGCCCGCCCTGCCGATGGAGAGGGAGCGGGCGGCACGGCGCCGCCGCACGAGCGGGTGAGGAGGGACCGGGGCATGGGCCGCAGACCCACCGTCGCGTTCTTCACGCCGCTCGTCGCCGGGCCCTTCTTCGGCGTGATCCTGCGCGGCCTCCAGCGCGAGTGCGCTGCGCGCGGCGCCCGGCTGCTGGCGGTGCAGACGCTGCACCCCGCGGTGGGGGACGAGTTCAAGGACTTCCCCGACGTGCCGGGCGGGCTCTCGTCCGACCGCTACGACGCGGTCGTGTCGCTGACCTTCGCCCTGGACGACGAGCACCTGGCGGCGGTGCGCGCCACCGGCAAGCCCGTCGTCATGGTCTCCCGCGAGGTGGCGGGCTTCCCCAGCGTGCTCGCCGACAACACGACCGGCGGCCGGGAGGTCGTCGAGCACCTGCTCCGCCACGGCCACCGCCGGATCGCGTGGGTCGGGAGCCTCGAGAACCAGGACACGCGCGAGCGGCACGCCGCGTACGAGCAGGTCCTCCGCGAGCACGGCATCGAGCCCGACCCGCGCCTGCGCTACGAGGTCGACAACCTCATGGACTGGGGCGGCGAGGCCGCCGGGCGCGCGCTGCTCGCCGACGGGCTCCCGGCCACCGCCGTCGTCTGCGCCAACGACAACACGGCGATCGGGCTGAGCCGTGCGCTGCAGGAGGCGGGCCTCCGCCTGCCCCTGGAGATGGCGGTCGTCGGCTTCGACGACACCGCCCGGGCCGGCGCGCAGAGCCCCGCGCTGGCCTCCGTGGGGCAGCCGTTCGAGCGGCTCGGCGAGCTCGCCGCGCGGCTGGCCCTCGCCGGGCTCGAGGGCCCGCTGGAGCCGGTGACCCACCGGGTGCCCACGTCCTACGTCCCCCGGGCGTCGTGCGGCTGCGACGGCCTCGCGCTCGTGGGTCGCGGCGGCAGCGTCGGGCTGGCCTTCGCCGACCGGCTGGCGGCGCTGTTCCCCGAGGTCGCCCCGGGCAGCCCCGCGCACGCCGAGCTCGGCTCCGCGGGCACCGCGCTCACGACGGCGCTCGCCGTCGCCAGCGAGGGCGCCGCCCCGCTCGAGCCCGCCCAGGTCGAGCAGGCGGTCCGGCACGTCTTCGCGCTGCGCCCCCGCCGCGAGACGATGACCGGGCTGCTGCGCGAGATCCAGGCCGAGCTGCGCGACCGCGGCTGCCCGCGCGACATCGCCGACGAGCTCGTGCGCGAGCTCGCCATGTGCCTCGCCGACGCCCGCACCAGCGACGCGCACGAGGCCACCCGCCACCTGCGCGACGAGCTGCGCAGCGAGTACGACATCAGCATGGAGCTGCTCCGCGCTCCCCACGACGACCCCTCGTCCCTGCGCTGGCTGGCGCGTACGCGGTGCCGGGCCGGCTGCGTCGGGCTGTGGAGCGCGCCGGCCGAGGTCGGGCACACGCTCCACCTCGTCCAGTCGTTCGGCAGCCTCGGCACCGAGGCGCGCGGGCTCCAGCGCGTGGAGGAGTTCCCGCCGCGCACGCTGCTCGACCTCGTCGACCCGGAGGCCGGCGAGCTCGCCTTCGTGCTGCCGGTGCGGACCGCGACGCGCGACTGGGGGCTGCTCGCGCTCGTCGGCAAGCCCGAGCTCGCGACGGCGACGGGGCGCGAGACGTACTTCCAGTGGTCGGCGCTGCTCGCCGTCGCGCTCGAGCAGCGCGAGTCGCAGGCCGAGCGCGTCCGCCTCGAGGAGCAGCTGCGCCGTCGCGCGCTGTTCGACGAGCTGACCGGGCTGCCCAACCGGGCGTACTTCAACGAGCAGCTGCAGGAGGCCGTGGGGCGGGCCGGCGACGAGCCGTTCGCGATGCTCTTCCTCGACCTCGACGGCTTCAAGCTCGTCAACGACGGGCTCGGCCACCTCGCCGGCGACGACCTGCTGACGCAGGTGGCCTCGCGGCTGCTGTCCTGCATCCGCGCCGGGGACGTCGCGGCGCGCTTCGGCGGCGACGAGTTCGCGGTGCTGCTGCGCGACGCCGAGCCCGAGGTCGTCGAGGCCGTGGTCGAGCGCCTGCAGGCCGAGCTCGCCCGGCCGTACGACGTCCAGGGGCACCCGGTGGTCGCCACGGCCGCGATCGGCATCGCGCACGGCGCGCCCGCCTACACCGGGGCGGAGCAGATCGTCCGCGACGCCGACATCGCGATGTACGCCGCGAAGGCCCGCGAGCGCGGCTCCACCGCGGTCTTCCAGGTCGCCATGCACGACCGCGCCGTCGACCGGCTGCGCCTCGAGGGCGAGCTGCGGCGCGCGATCGAGGGCTCCGGCGACGGGTCGGGCATCGAGGTCCACTACCAGCCGATCGTGCGCCTCTCCACGGGGCGGATCGCGGCGCTGGAGGCGCTGGTCCGCTGGCGGAACTCCGCGGGGCGGCTCGTCAGCCCGGCGGACTTCCTGCCGGTCGCCGAGGAGACCGGGCTCATCGTGCCGCTCGGCCAGCTCGTGCTGCGCGAGAGCTGGCGCCAGCTGCTGGCCTGGCGTGCCGCAGGCGTCGCCGACTCCGACCTCTCGCTCTCGGTCAACCTGTCGCACCGGGAGTTCTGGCACCGGGACCTGCTCGACGTGCTCGACGCCGAGCTGGCCCTGCCGGGCGCGGTCGCCTCGCGGCTCTCCCTCGAGATCACCGAGGGCGTCGTCATGGACAACGCCGCCGAGGCCGCCTCGCTGCTCGGCGAGCTCCACGGCCGCGGGGTCAACCTCCACATCGACGACTTCGGGACGGGCTACTCCTCCCTCGAGGCGCTGCACAGCTTCCCCATCGACGCGCTGAAGATCGACCGCTCGTTCGTGGGCCGGCTGCACCTCGCCCGCGGCCGTGAGATCATCCGCGCGATCACGGCGATGGGCCGCAGCCTCGGCATGGAGGTCATCGCCGAGGGCATCGAGACGCCGGAGCAGCCGCTGCGGCTGCGCGCGCTCGGCTGCCCGATGGGCCAGGGCTACCTGTTCGCGCGGCCCGCGCCGGCCGCCGAGCTCGCCGAGCTCCTCGTCACCGGCATCGACACCTCGTCGTGGGCACCGGGCCTGCGGGCGGCGGCGCGTACCTGATCCGCCTGCTGGTCCGCCTGCTCGGGTAGCGTGCGCGCACCGAGTCGAGGAGGACGTCGTGGCTACCCAGGAGCCGGTCCGGTTCGCTGTCGTCGGCAGCGGCTGGCGCTCGCAGTTCTTCCTGCGCCTGGCGCGCATGGCGCCCGAGCAGCTGCAGGTCAGTGCCGTCGTGACGCGCACGGCCGAGCGGGGCGAGCAGGTCACCGCCGAGTGGGGCGTCCCGACCTTCCGCACGCTGGACGAGGTCGCCGCCACCGCCCCGGAGTACGTCGTGCCCTCCGTGCCGTGGGGGGAGACGCCCGCGGTGACCGAGCGCGCCGTGGAGCTGGGGTACGCCGTGCTGGCCGAGACGCCCCCGGCCGCTGACGCCGACGGGCTGCGCGCGCTCTGGTCGCGCGTCGGCGCGAGCGGACGCGTCCAGGTCGCCGAGCAGTACCTCCTCATGCCCGGCCACGCCGCGCGCCTCGCCGTCGCCCGGCGCGGGGTGGTCGGCACGGTCACTGGCGTCCAGGTCTCGAGCACGCACATGTACCACGCGACCTCGCTCATCCGCGGGTTCCTCGGCACCGGCTTCGACCCCGTCACCGTCGTCGGTCAGCGCACGACCGCTCCGCTCGCCGACCCGCTCGGGAAGGACGGCTGGACCGGGTCGCTCGAGCCGCAGCAGGCCGGCACGACGATCGGACTGCTCGACTTCGGCGACGGGCGCACCGCGGTCTACGACTTCACCGACAACCAGTGGTGGAACCCGCTGCGTGCACGCCGGATCGTCGTCCGCGGGTCGCTCGGTGAGATCGTCGACGACAGCGTGGTGCGGCTCGTCGACCCCCGCTCGCCCGTGCAGTCGCACCTCGTGCGCCGCCAGCGCGGCGTGGACCTCGACCTCGAGGGCGTCGACCTCGACTTCATCAGCTTCGACGGCGAGGTCGTCTACCGGAACCCGTTCGCGGGCTCGCGGATGTCCGACGACGACGTCGCGGTGGCCGACATCCTCGCCGCCACCGGCCGGTGGGTACGCGGTGACGGGCCCGCGCCGTACCCCCTCGCGGAGGCGTGCCAGGACCACCTGGTCGCGCTCGCGGTCGAGGAGGCCGCGTCGAGCGGGCGGCCGGTGACCACGGCTCGCGAGGCGTGGGCTGGCTAGAGTGCTCGGCGGAGGCGTACGCGTTCCTGGTGGGCGCCCCGGTCTTCAACACCGGTGAGGGCGAGCACCTCGTCCTGGCGGGTTCGATTCCCGTCCGCCTCCGCTGCCGGTCGCGGGCGGCGCGGGTAGGTTCGTGCTCGTGGACCCGCGCCGCCGCGTACCCAGGACCGACGCGCTGCTCGCCGACCCGCTGCTCGCGCCGGCGCTCGAGCGGCTGGGGCGGGAGGCGGTGAAGGCGGAGGTCGTCCGCCAGCAGGAGCGCGTACGCCGTGGCGAGCTCGCGCCCGAGGCCTGCGCGGCGGCGACCGCGGACGCCCTGCCGGTGTCCGGGACCTCGCTGCAGCAGGTGATCAACGCGACGGGTGTCGTGCTGCACACGAACCTCGGCCGCGCGCCCCTGTCTGCTGCGGCGGTCGAGGCGCTGGCGACGGCAGCGGGCTCCACCGACGTGGAGTTCGACCTGGCGACCGGCACCCGGGCCCGGCGCGGGCGCGGGACGCTGCAGGCGCTGCTCGACAGAGTCCCCGCTGCGGGAGCCGCTCTGGTGCTGAACAACGGTGCCGCCGCGCTGGTCCTCGCGACGACCGCGCTCGCGGCCGGCCGCGAGGTCGTCGTCAGTAGGGGCGAGATGGTGGAGATCGGCGACGGGTTCCGCCTGCCCGACCTCATCGCCTCGACCGGCGCGCGCCTGCGCGAGGTCGGGACGACGAACCGCACGCACCTGGGCGACTACGCGCACGCGGTCGGGCCGGAGACGGGCTGCATCCTCAAGGTGCACCCCAGCAACTTCCGGGTGGAGGGCTTCACCAGCAGCGTCGAGGTGGCCGAGCTCGCCGGGCTCGGCGTGCCGGTGGTCGCCGACGTCGGCAGCGGCCTGCTCGCCCCGGATCCGCTGCTCCCTGATGAGCCGGACGTGCGGACTGCGCTGCTGGCAGGCGCTTCTGTCGTCACGGCGAGTGCGGACAAGCTGCTGGGTGGACCGCAGGCGGGTCTGCTGCTCGGGCCGGCCGACGTGGTCGAGCGGCTGCGGCGGCACCCGCTCGCCCGCGCGCTGCGCGTCGACAAGCTGACGCTCGCCGCGCTCGAGGCGACGCTGCGGGCAGCAGACGTGCCGGTGTGGCAGGCACTCCGGCTGCCTGCGGAGGTGCTGCGTGAGCGCTCGGAGCGGTTGGCTGCGGCCGTGCCGGGCGCCACCGTCGTGCCGAGTGCTGGCGCCGTCGGTGGTGGCGGCGGCCCCGGTGTCGAGCTGCCGGGCTGGGCGGTCGCGCTGCCCCCCGCTGTCGCGGAGCGGCTGCGCCACGGCTCCCCGCCCGTGGTGGCGCGCGTCGAGCGCGACCGTTGCCTGGTCGACCTGCGGTGCGTGCCGGAGACACACGATCCCGCGGTCCTGCAAGCGGTCCTCGCGGCGCTCAGCTGATGCACGTCGTCGCGACCGCGGGTCACGTCGACCACGGGAAGTCCACGCTCGTCCGCGCGCTGACGGGCATGGAGCCGGACCGCTGGGCGGAGGAGCGGCGGCGCGGCATGACGATCGACCTCGGCTACGCGTGGACGCGGCTGCCGAGCGGGGAGACGATCAGCTTCGTCGACGTACCAGGGCATGCGCGGTTCCTCGGCAACATGCTCGCCGGCATCGGCCCGGCGCCCGCGGTGCTCGTCGTCGTCGCCGCGGACGAGGGCTGGCGCCAGCAGTCCACCGAGCACCTGGCGGCGGTGGAGGCGCTGCGGCTGCGGCACGGCCTGCTCGCGGTCACCAGATCGGACCTGGCGGACCCGGGTCCTGCGACGGAGGAAGCCCTGCGGCGCATCGCGTCCTCGTCGCTCGGGCAGGTGCCGGCCGTGCAGGTCAGCGGCGCCACGGGTGCGGGCCTGGACGAGCTGCGCTCCGCCCTGGACGCGCTCGTCGCGCGGCTGCCTGCACCTGATCCTGCTGCTGCTGTGCGGTTGTGGGTGGACCGGGCGTTCACCGTACGCGGTGCCGGGACCGTGGTGACCGGCACCCTCGCAGCAGGAACCCTGCGCGTGGACGACGTGCTCTCGCTCCGCGGACGGGACGTGCGCGTCCGCGGGCTGCAGAGCCTCGGCGAGCCGCACGAGCACGTCACCGCGACCGCACGGGTGGCGGTCAACCTGCGCGGCGTCGAGCTCGACGAGGTCGGGCGCGGGGACGCGCTGCTGTCGCCGGGTTCCTGGCGCCCGAGCGCGCTCGTCGATGTCCGGCTCGACCCGGGGGACCGGCTGCCCGCGGAGCTCACCCTGCACGCGGGGACGGCAGCGGTGCCCACGCGCGTACGCCCGCTGGACGGCGACGTCGCCCGCCTGTCGCTCGCGCACCCGCTGCCCCTCGCCGTGGGAGAGCGGCTCCTGCTGCGCGACCCCGGCGACGGGCGCATCGTCGGGCTGTCGGTGCTCGACACTGCGCCGGAGCGGCTCCGCCGACGCGGGGACGCGCGACGCAGGGCGGAGGCGCTGCGCCAGGGGCCCGAGCAGCCGCAGGACGTGCTCGAGCGCAGGGGTTTCGTGCCCGCGGGCTCGTTGGCGGCCGACGGCGTGGAGGCGGGCGGCTGGCTGGTCGCGCGGTCGCGGTGGGCGCAGTGGCAGGAGGCGCTGCGGGCGGCCTGCCTCGAGCACCAGCGGGCCGAGCCGTTGTCGCCCGGTCTGCCGGAGGGGGCCGCTGCTGCGGCACTGGGACTACCGGACCCCGAGGTCGTGGCGCCGCTCGCGGCGGCCACCGGGCTGGAGCGCGGGTCGGGGCGCGTGCGGACAGCGGGGTGGCGTCCGTCGCTGGGGGCGGCGGAGGAGGCCGTACGCCGGATCGAGGACCGCCTGCGCAACAGCGCCTTCGACGCCCCCGACCTCGACGAGCTGCGGTCAGCGGGCCTCGGTCCCCGCGAGCTCGCGGCAGCCGCGACGGCGGGTCGTCTGCTGCGGCTGCCGGGCGAGGTACTGCTGCTGCCGGACGGCCCGGCCCGGGCGATGCGCGTCCTGGCGGGACTCCCGCAGCCGTTCACGGTCAGCCAGGCGCGGACGGCCCTGGGCAGCAGCCGGCGCGTCGTCGTCCCGCTGCTCGAGCACCTGGACGGCCGCGGCTGGACCAAGCGTGCGCCGGACAGCAGCCGGACCGTACGCCGCCCCTGACGAGTCCGCCGCCCCTCACCCCGTGATCATGCACGTCCTGGCCACCCACACCTGCCCGTGATCATGCACATCCTGGGCCCACCATCTGCATGATCACGAGGAGGGGTTCGGGAGCCGCGGCTCCAGGATCTGCATGATCGCGGGGAGGGGGTCGGCGGCCCCAGCCCCAGGAACTGCATGATCACGGGGAGCCCGGCCCCCGGGTCCCGAGATCTGCATGATCACGTGAGGGGCGAGCGGGAGTCATACCTGGAAGCGGCTCACCACGGACTGCAGGTCGCCCGACATGCGGGCGAGCTCGTCGGCGGCCTGGCGGGCCTGGACCACGCCCTCGGCGGTCACCTGGGCGGCCTGGGCGACCCCACTGATCGTCGAGGCGATCTCGCTCGAGGCGGTCGCGGTGTCGGAGACGTTGCGGCTCATCTCGCCGGTCGTGGCCGACTGCTCCTCGACCGCCGAGGCGATGGTGGTCTGGAAGTCGTTGATGCGGGCGATGATCGCGGCGATCCGGCCGATGGCCTCGACCGCGGACGAGGTGTCGCCCTGGATGCGCTCGACGCGGGTGACGATGTCGCCCGTGGCCCGCGCCGTCTCCTGCGCGAGGTCCTTGACCTCGTTCGCGACCACAGCGAAGCCCTTGCCGGCCTCGCCGGCCCGCGCAGCCTCGATGGTGGCGTTGAGGGCCAGCAGGTTGGTCTGCTCGGCGATCGCAGTGATGGCCTTGACGACGTTGCCGATCTCGTTCGAGGACGCGCCGAGCGCGGCGATCGTGGCGTTCGTCGCCTCGGCCACGCCCACGGCCTCGCCCGCCACGTGCGCGGCCTCGTTGGTGCTGTGCGCGATCTCGCTGATCGACGAGGTCATCTCCTCGGTCGCGGCCGAGACCGTCTGCACGTTGCTCGAGACCTGGTTGGCCGCGGCCGCGACGACGCCCGCCTGCGCCGAGGTCTCCTCGGCCGACGAGGCGATCTGCGCGGAGACGCTGTTGAGCTCCTCCGAAGAGGCGGCCAGCGCCTGCGAGGACGCGGCGATGGTGCGGACGGCGTCCCCGATGCCCTGCTGGGCGGTGCGGACCGCGGCGGCCATGGCGCCGAGCTCGTCGGTGCTGTGCACGTCCACCTCGACCGTCAGGTCGCCCTCAGCCATAGCCTGCAGCGCGCGGGACACGCGGTGGACCGCCGCGACGATCATGCGGGAGACGAAGAGCGCCAGGGCGACGGCGAGCGCGAGGCCGACGACGAGGACGAGGATCACCTGCGTACGTGCGTGGTGGTACGACGACGCGCTCGCCTCCACCGTGGCCTTCGCCTCGGCGGACTCGGCCGACGACACCTTGGCCAGAGCGCCGGCCATCTCCGTGAGGACGGGCAGCATGGTGTTGTCCCGGATGGCGATGTACCCCGCCAGGTCGTTGCGCTTGCTCGCGGGTAGCGCCTGCTCCTGGCGGATCTGCCGGTACTTCGCGAGATCGGTCTTGAAGAGCTGCCACTGCGACGTCGCCGCCGGGTTCACGCCGAGCTTCTCGTACTCGCTCACGGACGTGTCGAGCGCTGCGTCCGAGGTCTGCAGCTTCTGCTCGTACTTCGCCATCGTCGCCGGATCCTGCGAGATCACGTGGTTGGCGAGCATCAGGCGGTTGTTGAACTGCTCAGCGGTGATGGCGTCCAGCGTCACCAGCCCGCGGGTGTTGTTGGAGTAGAGGCTGCCGGTAGCCGCCGCCGTCGAGGACAGCGCGCGCAGGCCGGCGATCCCGACTGCGAGGGCCACGAGCGCGAGGACGGCGACGAGGGCGAGGATGCGCGTGCCCACCTTGCGGTTGGCGACGAAGCGCACGACTGGGGCGAGCATGGCGTACCTCCGGAAGAGCGGCGGCTGGACTCCTACGGGGGATCTATCGGCCGACCGGCAGCGGACTGTGCGCGATCGGCCGAGATACGGCCGTTGCTCCGCCGAACGGCGGAGTCTCAGACCCCCGGCACCGGGGCCACCGGCGCGACACGCGGGTCGCCCGCCTCCACCAGGTAGTCCTCCTCGGTCGTCCGGTCGGCGCCGTCGGCGACCCGCGCCGCGCGCAGGACCGGAGTGAGGACCACCGCCACCAGCAGGTTCACCACCAGCGCCGCCAGGCCGGTGTACACCGTGACCTTCGTGTCGAAGCCGAGGTGGGCAAACGCGTACTGCGAGCCGCCGAAGTGCACCTTCTTCGCGGCGGGGTTCGGCGTCACCCAGAGCATCCACACGCCGACCGCGAGCCCGACGACCAGGCCCGCGGTGAGGGCGAAGCGGTGGAACCAGCGCGTGAGCAGCTCTCCGACGAGGGCGGGGAGCGTCTGCAGGATGAGCACCCCGCCGATGAGCTGCAGGTCGATGGAGAACTGCGGGTCCAGCGCGAGGATCGCGACGACCGCCCCGGCCTTGACCACGAGGGACATCAGCTTGCTGACGCGGGCCTCCTCCGCCGGCGTCGCGTCGGGCCGGACGAACTCCCGGTAGATGTTGCGGGTGAACAGGTTCGCCGCAGCGATCGACATGATGGCGGCGGGGACGAGCGCGCCGATCCCGATCGCGGCGTACGCGATGCCTGCGAACCAGCTCGGGAACTGCTTGTCGAACAGCAGCGGCACGACGGTGTCCGTGTCCTTGCCGAGCGGCTTCACCCCGGCGGCGATCGCCATGAAGCCCAGCAGCGCCAGCAGCCCGAGCACGAAGCTGTACGCCGGCAGCATCGACATGTTGCGCCGGATCACCCGACGGCTGCGGGAGGCGAGCAGCCCGGTGACGGAGTGCGGGTAGATGAACAGCGCCATCGCGGAGCCCAGCGCCAGGGTGGAGTAGCCCAGCTCTCCCGCGTGCGACAGCAGGATCCCGTCCGTCGGCGCCGGCGTCTTCGCGAACTTCGCTTCAGCCGCCGAGAAGATGGAGCCGAAGCCGTGCAGCTGGATCGGGATCGCGATGAACGCGACGATGATGACGAGGTAGATGAGGGCGTCCTTCACGAACGCGATGAGCGCCGGTGCGCGCAGACCCGCCTGGTACGTGTAGGCCGCGAGCACGACGAACGCGACGATGAGCGGCCACTCGCCCTTGACGCCCATGACCTTGAGCACCGCCTCGATGCCGACGAGCTGCAGGGCGATGTACGGCATGGTCGCGACGATCCCCGTGAGCGCGACCAGCAGCGCGAGGAGGGCGGAGCCGTGGCGCCCGCGCACGACGTCCGCGGGCGTCACGTACCCGTGGCGGTGGGCGACGGACCAGAGCCGCGGTGCGACGAGGAAGGCCAGCGGGTAGAGCACGATCGTGTAGGGCAGGGCGAAGAACCCGGTCGCTCCGGCGCCGTACATCAGCGCGGGCACCGCGACGAAGGTGTACGCCGTGTAGAGGTCGCCGCCCAGCAGGAACCACGTGACCCACGGGCCGAAGCTGCGTCCGCCGAGGCCCCACTCGTCGAGGTGCTCGAGCGACTCGGCGCGGTGCCAGCGGGAGGCGACGAAGCCCAGCCCCGTCACGAGGACGAACAGCAGGATGAAGACCGTCAGTGCGACGCCGTCGACGCCGTTCACCGGTCCCCCTCGGGGCGCGGGTCGGTCATGCGCGAGACCAGGACGGTGACCGCCATGCTGATCGGCACCCAGAGCAGCTGCCACCAGTAGAAGAACGGGACGCCGCCGATCTCGGGGTGCCGGACGTCGTAGACCGGCGGGATCAGCACGCCGAGCAGGGGGAGCACGAGGAGCCAGTGGGGCCAGGAGCGAGTACGGGTGGTGCGGGGCGACTCTGCCATGCGGCCGCGCGTTCCCCGGTCCTCGCGGGCTGAAACGCTCAGCCGCCCCGGCGCGTCCGCGGTGCTGCCGCCCGACCGAGGCAGCGGACCGCCTCGCCGACCTCGGCCACGGTGCGGACCGGTGCCGGGAACGCGAGGCGCACGTCGCACTCGCCGCTCGCCCGCTCGACGCGGACGGTGAGCCCGTGCCGGTCGAGCCGCAGCGGACGGGTGCGCCGGCCGCCGTCGAGCGCGGGATCGCAGCTGCTGAGCAGGGCGTCGAGCTCCGCGCGGTGCTCGGCGTCGAGGTGGGTGAGGACCTCCGCCTCCACGCCGGTGAGCGGGTCGGGGTCGGCCACGGCGTACTCCTCCGGGTCGATCTCGTGGCGCCGGCCGCAGGTGTCGAGGTCGACGCTCCCCGGCACGAGGTACGCGGTGGTGTCCGTCCCGTCGTCGTCCAGCAGCTCGAGCCAGCCGGTAAGCGCGAGCCGCGCGCGCACGCGGTCGCGGACGGCCACGGGCGCCACGTCGGTCAGCTCGACGGTGGCGACGAGGTCCTCCTCGAGGCGCAGCGCGGTCGCGACGGCGCTGTCCGCGGGCAGGCTGAGCCGCAGCCCGCCGCGCGCGTCGACGAGGTGGCGGCCCTCGAGGTGCGCCCGGTGGTGGGAGGTGACCAGCGTGAGGCTGGCGGCGGAGGCGACGACGCTGCGGGCCGCCTCGGCGACGGTCGGGTGGGGGAGCGAGCGGGTCACGCGGGTCCTCCGGAGGTCGAGGAGCAGTTAGGTTAGGCTGACCTTAGTCGCTCCTCGGAGGTCCTGTGAACACCCCTCGTCCCAAGGCCAAGCTCTCCCGCGCGCTCGGCATCGCGCTGACGCCGAAGTGCCAGAAGTACCTGGAGGCCCGGCCGTACCCACCCGGCCAGCACGGCCGCAGCCGCAAGCAGCAGTCGGACTACAAGCGCCGGCTGCTCGAGAAGCAGCGGCTGCGCGCGCAGTACGACGTCAGCGAGGCGCAACTGCGGCGGGCGTTCCAGGACGCGACGCGCCGCCCCGGCAAGACCGGGGAGCTGCTCGTGGCCGACCTCGAGAGCCGGCTCGACGCCGTGGTGCTGCGCGCGGGCTTCGCCCGGACGATCTACCAGGCGCGCCAGGCCGTGGTGCACCGCCACGTCGTCGTCAACGGGCGCCGCGTGGACCGGCCGTCGTACCGCGTACGCCCGGGTGACGTCGTCGCCGTGGCCCCGCGCAGCCGGACCAAGTCGCCCTTCCTCGAGGCCGCGGCGGGGGCGCACCGGGCGGCGGAGGACCGCGCGTACCTCGCCGTCGAGCTCGCGGACCTGCGCGCGCAGCTGCTCCGGCTGCCCGAGCGGCGCGAGGTGCCCGTCGTGTGCGAGGAGCAGCTGGTGGTGGAGTTCTACAGCCGCTGACCCTCCCACCCCTCCCCGTGATCATGCACATCCCGGGCACCCAGGACGTGCATGATCACGGGGGTTCAGGGGGCGAGCGGGGCCAACCGCCGCAGCGCCTCCTCGAGCACCTCGTCGCGCTTGCAGAACGCCCAGCGCACCAGCGTGCGCCCGCGCTCCGGCTCGGCGTAGAAGACGCTGCTGGGGATCGCGACGACGCCGAGCTTGCGCGGGAGCGTGCGGCAGAACTCCACACCGTCGCCGAGCGCGAGACCCGCGATGTCGGTCGTGGCGAAGTAGGTGCCCTGAGGGCGGAACGTCTGCAGCCCCAGCGCTTCCAGCCCGTCGCAGAGCAGGTCGCGCTTGCGCTGCAGGTCCAGCCGCACCTGCTCCAGCGGAGCGCTGCCGAGCCTGAGCCCGGTCGCGACGGCGGGCTGGAAGGGCGCGCCGGAGACGTAGGTGAGGAACTGCTTCGCGGACCGGACCGCCGCGACGAGCTCGGGGGCCGCGGTCACCCAGCCGATCTTCCAGCCGGTGAAGGAGAACGTCTTGCCCGCGCTGGAGATCGACACCGTTCGCTCGCGCATGCCGGGCAGCGTCGCCAGCGGCACGTGCTCCGCGTCGTCGTAGACGAGGTGCTCGTAGACCTCGTCGGTGACGACGAGCAGGTCGCGCTCCACGGCCAGCGCGGCGACCGCCTCGAGCTCCGCGCGCGTCAGCACCGTGCCCGTGGGGTTGTGCGGGGAGTTCACCAGCAGCAGCTTGGTCTTCTCGGTCACCGCCGTCCGGAGTGCGTCGACATCGAGCCGGAAGTCCGGCGCCCGCAGCGTCACGGGGACGAGCCGGCCGCCGGCCAGCTGGACGCAGGCCGCGTAGGAGTCGTAGAACGGCTCGAGCGCGACCACCTCGTCACCCGGCTCGACGAAGGCCAGCAGCGCGGCCGCCACCGCCTCCGTCGCCCCGGTGGTGATGAGCACCTCGTCGGCGGGGTCCCAGACCAGCCCGTAGCAGCGCTGCTGGTGCTCGGCCACGGCCTCGCGCAGGGGCAGGATCCCGGGCCCGGGCGGGTACTGGTTCTGGCCGCCCTGCAGCGCTTCCGCCGCGGCCGCCACCATCTCCACCGGTCCGTCGGTGTCGGGGAAGCCCTGCCCGAGGTTGACCGAGCCGGTCTCGACCGCCAGCGCGGTCATCTCGGCGAAGATCGTCGTGCCGAGCCCCTGGACGCGGCGCGCGGGTGCGTGCATGCCGCCACTGTGGCACGTCACCCGCGGGGGTACGCCTCGACCTCGGTCGCCTTCGCTGACAGCCACACCTCCGCACCCGGCCGGAGTCCCAGCTCGGCGACCGCGCCCGGCGTCAGGTCGACGAGCGCGCTCGGCGCGCCCTCGGCGGAGAGCCGGACCCGGTCGTGCAGCAGCTCCATCCCGGCGACGACCGCGGGCCAGACGTTGCGCGTGCTCGTGCCGCTCGGCCGCTCCGTCGACACGGTCACCGAGCTGGGCCGCAGCGCGACGAGCGCGGGCGTACCGGGGTCGGGGGAGCCGGCGGCGTGCAGGACCCCGCCGCCGTCGAGCTCGACGCCGTCCGCGGTCACGGTGCCCGCGTAGAGGTTGAGCCCCAGCAGCCGAGCGACGTACGCGGTGGCGGGCCGCCGCGCGACCTCCGCCGGGCGCCCGGTCTGCGTGGCCCGGCCGCCCTCGAGCACGAGCAGCCGGTCGCCGAGCACCATGGCCTCGAGCGGGTCGTGGGTGACGAGCAGAGCGGGGCGCGCCGGGTCCCGCAGGTGCGCGGCCAGCTGACCGCGTACGCCGTGGCGGGTCTCGGCGTCGAGCGCGGCGAGCGGCTCGTCGAGCAGGAGCAGGTCGGGTGCGCCGGCCAGCGCGCGGGCGAGCGCGACGCGCTGGGCCTGCCCGCCCGACAGCGCCCCGGGCCGCCGGTCCGCGAGGTCGGCGATGCCGAGGCGCTCCAGCCAGTGCTGCGCGCTGTGGGCAGCCTCGTGACGTGACGAACCGCTGCTGCGCCGGCCGAACGCCACGTTGTCGCGGACCGAGAGGTGCGGGAAGAGCCGGTAGTCCTGGAAGACGACGCCCACCCGCCGGTGCTCGGGGGCGAGCGACGTGCGCCCATCGTCGAGCAGTCGGCCGCGCAGCTCGATCCGCCCTGCTCGCAGGGGGTCGAGGCCGCAGAGCGTGCGCAGCAGCGTGGTCTTGCCCGCGCCGTTGGGGCCGAGCACCGCGAGCACCTCGCCCGGTGCGACGGACAGGTCGACGTCGAGGCGGAACTCCCCGCGCTCCGCGGAGACCTTGGCGGCGAGGCCCTTCACGTCGCGCCCGGCCGCAGCCAGCGGTCGCGCAGCAGCGCGAGCACGGCGACGGAGACGGCGAGCAGCACGAGGCTCAGCGCGACGGCCGCGTCGGGGTCGCTCTCCAGCGCGAGGTAGACCGCGAGCGGCATCGTCTGGGTGCGCCCCGGGAAGTTGCCGGCGAACGTGATGGTCGCGCCGAACTCCCCCAGTGCCCGCGCCCAGCACAGCACCGTGCCGGCGACGACGGACGGGGCGACGAGGGGCAGGGTCACCCGGCGCAGGACGGTGAGGCGCGAGGCGCCGAGCGTACGGGCCGCCTCCTCGAGCCGCTGGTCGCTGCTCCGCAGCGCTCCCTCGACCGTGACCACGAGGAACGGCAGGGCCACGAAGGCCTCGGCGAGGACGGCTCCCGCCGTGGTGAAGGGCAGGGTCAGCCCGAACCACGCGTCGAGCCCGCGGCCCACGACCCCCCGGCGGCCGAAGGCCAGCAGCAGGGCGACGCCCCCGACCACCGGCGGGAGCACGAGCGGCAGCAGCACGAGCGCGCGCAGCACCCGCAGGCCGGGGACGCGGACGCGAGCGAGCACCCAGGCGAGCGGCACGCCGAGCACGAGGCAGACGGCGGTGGCGAGCGTCGCCGTCTCGAGGGAGAGCCGCAGCGCGGGGAGGGCCTGCGCGTCGGTGAGCGCCGGGCCGAGCCGCGTCCACGGTGCTCGGACGACCAGCCCCACCAGCGGCAGCAGGAGGAACGCGACGGCTACCAGCGCCAGCAGCCCGACGGGCCACGGCGTACCCGCGCTGGAGCGCCGGCGCACCGGCTAGGGCTTCTCGAACCCCGCCGCCGCCAGCACCTGCTGCCCGGCGTCGGAGAGCACGAAGTCCTCGAAGGCCTTGGCCGTGCCGGGGTTCTTCGCGCCCTTCAGCACGGCGAGGGGGTACGCCGTGCTCGCGTTGGTCGCGGCCGGGATCGGCACGCCGAGCACCTTGGTGCCCGCGGCCTTGACGTCGGTGACGTAGACGACGCCGGCATCGACCTCGCCGAGCGAGACCTTCGTCAGCGTCGCCTTGACGTCCGCCTCGAGCGTCACCGGCTCCACCGTCACCTTGGCGTTGGTGAAGACCTTCGCAGCCGTCGCGCCGCACGGCACCTGGGCCTGGCAGAGGGCGACCTTCACTCCGGCCCTGGCCAGGTCAGCGACGGTCTTCACGTGCGCAGGATTGTCCCTCGGCACGGCGATCTCCATCGAGTTGGTCGCGAAGTCCTCCGGTGACGTCGCCTTCCCGGCCTTGACCACGGTGTCCATGGTCTTGGCACTGGCCGAGGCGAAGACGTCGGCGGGGGCGCCGTTCGTGACCTGCGCGGCGAGGTCCGAGCTCGCGCCGAAGGAGAAGACGACCTTCGTGCCGGGGTTGGCGGCCTCGAACTGCTTGCCCAGTGCGGTGAACGACTCCTTGAGGGAGGCCGCAGCGAGCACCGTGATGCGGCCGGCCACCTTCCCCGACGCCGCGCTGCCCGCTCCGGTGGGCGCGGGGGCGGACGACGGGGAGCCCGAGGACGAGCCGCAGCCCGCGAGCACCGCGGCCGAGGCGAGGACGAGGACGGCGCGCTTCATCTGGCGGGGATCTCCACGACGACGTTGGTGGACTTGACGGCGGCGACGGCCAGCACGCCGGGCTCGAGCCCGAGCTCGTCGGCGGCCTCGCGGCTCATCAGCGAGACGAGCCGGTGCGGTCCGCTCTGGATCTCGACCTGGGCCATGACCGTGTCGCGGACGACGCGGGTCACGAGGCCGGTGAAGCGGTTGCGCGCCGACTCGGCGACGATCGGCCGCGGCGCGCCCGACTCGGAGCCCCCGCCCAGCTCCGAGGCGACGCGCGCCAGCTCCGTGCCCTCGACGACGCGGCGGCCGCCCTCGTCATGGGTGGGCAGCCGCCCCGAGTCGGCCCAGCGGCGCACGGTGTCGTCGGACACGCCGAGCAGCTCGGCGGCCTCCCTCATCCGGTACGTCGGCACGCGCCGATCCTAGCCGCACCTGCGGCCTCTGTCCGAAGGATCAGCCGCACCTGCGCCCCAGTACCCAACGTTGTGGCCCTGGTTCGCGCCATGGTCCCGAACCAGGGCCACAACGTTGGGGTCAGTAGACGTCGCGGACGTACCGCTTCTCCGCCGCCAGCCCCTTGACGTACGCGGTGGCCGCCTCCTCGTCGAGCCGGCCGTGCAGCCGGGCGATCTCGACCAGCGCGCGGTCCACGTCGCGGGCCATGCGGGACGCGTCGCCGCAGACGAAGAAGGACGCGCCCTCCTGCAGCCACGACCAGACCTGCGAGCCGTGCTCGCGCAGCCGGTCCTGCACGTAGACCTTGTCGCGCTGGTCCCGCGAGAAGGCGAGGTCCAGCCGCGACAGCGTCCCGTCGCGGTGCAGCTCGTCGAGCTCGTCGCGGTAGTAGTGGTCGGTCGACGCGTGCTGCTCGCCGAAGAACAGCCAGTTCGGCGCCGTGTGCGCCAGGGCACGCCTGTGCTGGAGGAAGCCGAGGAACGGCGCGACACCGGTGCCGGGCCCGACCATGATCGCGGGCGTGGAGGCGTCGGCCGGCGGGCGGAAGTGCTGCGTACGCTGCACGAAGACCCGGACCTCGGCGTCGGGCGCCGCGTCCGCGAGGAACGTCGAGGCGACGCCCTTGCGTACCGCTCCTGCCGGGCTCTCGTAGCGCACGACCGAGACCGTGAGCCGCACCTGGCCCGGGTCGCTCAGCGGGGTGGACGAGATCGAGAACAGCCGAGGCTGCAGCCGCTTCAGCAGCTCGGTCCACTCCTGCGCGCTCATCCGGACCGGGAACTCCGCGAGGAGGTCCGCGCTCTGCCGTCCCCACAGCCACTTCTCGAGCTCGTTGCGGTTGTCCGGGCGCAGCAGCCGCTTCAGCTCGCGGTCCTCGGTGGCCGCCGCGACGGCCCGCAGCAGGTCGGGCGAGATGCGGGTGATGTCGAGGTGGTGTCGCAGCGCCTCGGCGAACGGCAGCGGGTCCAGCCCGTCGAGCAGGACCTCCGCGTCCGCGCGTAGCCCGGTCACGCGAAGCCACTCGTCGACGAGCGACGGGCAGTTCGTCGGCCACACGCCGAGCGCGTCCCCCGGCTCGTAGGCCAGCTCGGCCGGGTCCACGGCGAAGGTGAACTCGCGCACCTCCTTCCCGGAGCCGGGAGCGCTGAGCAGCCGGTTGCCGGCGAGGCGGGCGAGGTGCGGGTGCGCCTTGGTCGGGCCGCTGCGCCGCGGAGCCGGGACGGCCGCGGTCGTCCGCAGGGCCGCCGTGACGGACTCGAGCCAGCCGAGGGCGCTCTCCTCGTAGTCCGGCTCGCAGTCGACCCTCGGCACGAGCCGGGTCGCACCGAGGGCGCCGAGCCGCTCGTCGACGCGGCGGCCGAAGCCGCAGAAGTCCGCGTAGGACGAGTCGCCGAGGGCGAGCACGCCGTACCTCAGCGCCGGGAGGCTCTCGACGCCGGCCAACGCGTCGAGGAAGCGGCCCCCGTTGTCGGGGGCGTCCCCGTCGCCGAAGGTGCTGGTGACGAGCAGGAGATCACCCCGCAGCGTCGCGGGCGTCACCGCGTCGAGCTCGACCAGTGCGACGTCGTGGCCGTCCTCCGCCAGGCGGGCGCGGACCTTCTGGGCGACCTCCTCGGCGTTGCCGGTCTGCGACGCCCAGGCCAGCGTGAGCGTACGCGCCGGCGCCGCCTCGACGATCTCCGCGCCGGAGCGCGAGAACATCCCTGCCAGCAGGCCGTTCACCCAGGCGAGCCGAGCGGGAGCGAGTGGTGCTGAGGCCGGCAGCACCGGAACGGAGGTACGCGGCGGAACCGCCGCCAGCCCCGCCAGCACTCCTGCCACGTAGAGCTTCTCGTGGTCCTCGAGCTCCGGCGTGGACACCTGGGCGAGGCCGAGCAGCTGGGTGAGGGCGTCGACCTCCGGGAGCGCGCGCTGCGCAGGGACGGCGGAGGCAGGAGCAGGAGCGGGAGCGGCCGCCGACACCTTGGTCAGCGTCACCGCGCACGCCTTGAGCTCGGGCTGGAAGGAGATCGGGTCCACGGCGTCGTTCGTCACGGCGTTGACCGCGAGCTCCTCCCCGAACAGGTCGCTCCAGTGGAACGGCGCGAAGCACGTGCCGGGCCGCACCCGGTCCGTCACGACGGCGGGAAGGACGGCGCGACCGCGCCGAGAGGCGATCTCGACGCCGTCACCCGCGGAGACGCCCAGCCTCAGCGCGTCCTCCGGGTTGACCTCGACGAACGGTCCCGGCTCCAGCCGGTTCAGCTTCGCCACCTTGCCCGTCTTCGTCATCGTGTGCCACTGGTGCTGCACGCGCCCGGTCGTGAGCACGAACGGGAAGTCGTCGTCCGGGAGCTCGGAGGCCGGGAGATGGGGGCGCGCGAAGAACACAGCGCGTCCGCTCGGGGTCGGGAACGCGAGGCGCGGGACCGTACCGTCGTCGGCGGTGCGCACCGTCGCGCTGACCCCGTCGTTCACGTAGCGGACGGGGTTGCGGTCCGGGCCGTCCGGCGCCGCCGGCCACTGCACCGGCCCGCGCCGCAGCCGCTCGTAGTCCACGCCGCGCAGGTCCCAGCCGGTGACCGGGTTCCAGAACTGCTTGATCTCCGCGAAGACCTCCTCCGCCGAGGCGTACGAGAAGGCGTCGGCGAAGCCCAGCTCCGCCGCGACCAGGCAGATGAGCTTCCAGTCGGGCGTCGCCTCGCCCGGCGCGTCGAGGACGCCGGGAACGAGGGTGAGCGTCCGCTCCGAGCTCACCATGACCCCGTCGGACTCCGACCAGAGCGTCGCCGGCAGCACCACATCGGCGTACGCGGTGGTCTCCGTCTCGGCGAAGACGTCCTGGACGACCACGACCTCGGCCCGGGTCAGCGCCTCGATGACGGTCGAGCGGTTCGCCACCGAGGCCACCGGGTTGGTGCAGATGATCCACGCGGCCTTGATGTCCCCTGCGGCCATGCGCTCGAACATGTCGATCGTGCCGCGCCCGAACTCCTGCCGGATCGTCCCGGGCGCCACGCCCCAGGCCCGCTCGACGAACGAGCGGTCCGCCTCGGAGAGGACCGCGCGCTGCCCCGGGAGGCCGGGGCCCATGTAGCCCATCTCCCGGCCGCCCATGGCGTTCGGCTGTCCTGTCAGCGAGAACGGCCCGGAGCCGGGGCGGCAGATCGCGCCGGTCGCAAGGTGGAGGTTGACGATGGCGTTGGTGTTCCACGTGCCGTGCGTCGACTGGTTGAGCCCCATGGTCCAGCAGCTCATCCACTCGCCGGCCTCGCCGATCCACTGCGCTGCCAGCCGGATGTCGTCCTCCGCGAGCCCCGTCACCTCGGCCACGACGGCCGGTGCGTAGTCCGCGAGGAACTCCGGCATCGCCGCGAAGCCCTCGGTGTGCGCCGCGATGAACTCCTCGTCGATGTCGCCGTTGACGACGAGCAGGTGGAGGATCCCGTTGAGCAGCGCGAGGTCCGTACCCGGCCGGATCTGCAGGAAGAGGTCGGCCTTGTCGGCGGTGGCCGTCCGGCGCGGGTCGACGACGATGAGCCTCGCGCCCGCCTTGACCCGGTCGAGCATGCGGAGGAAGAGGATCGGGTGGCAGTCGGCCATGTTGGCGCCGGCGACGAGGAACAGGTCGGCTGTGTCGAAGTCGTCGTAGGACCCGGGCGGCCCGTCTGCGCCGAGGGAGAGCTTGTAGCCGCTTCCCGCGCTCGCCATGCACAGCCGGGAGTTCGACTCGAGGAACTGCGTGCGGAGGAAGCCCTTCGCGAGCTTCGTCACGAGGTACTGCGCCTCCAGGGACATCTGCCCCGAGACGTAGATGCCGAGGGCGTCCGCGCCGTGCGTCTCGATGACGTCCCGGATCCGCGCGGCCGCCTCGCGGACCGCGTCACGGACGGGAGCCGGGACGGGTACGGCCCCGCGGGACCCCCGCACCAGCGCGGACGCCAGCCGCCCCGGTGCGGCGAGCAGGTCGACGTGCGTCGCGCCCTTCGTGCACAGCCGCCCGGCGTTGGCGGGGTGCGCCTTGTCGCCGACGGCCTTGAGCGCTCGGCGGGTGCCGTCGCCACCCCGGCCGACCTCGAGGACGATGCCGCAGCCGACGCCGCAGTAGGAGCAGGCCGTGCGGACCTGCTCGACCGCGCCGCTCATCCCGCCTCCTCCGCTGCCGGCCCGTCGGGCAGGCGTCCTCCGTCCGTCCCGACGGTAGGCAGGCGCTGTTGCGCGGCCGCGTCGCCGAGGTGGACGGCGGCGTTACACGTGCCGCACGCGCCGGGGCGGTGGCCTGTGAGCCCGTACGCTCCGGTCCGTGCCCACCGCTCTCGTCACCGGCGCCACGTCCGGCATCGGCTGGGCCTACGCCCGGCGCCTCGCCCACCAGGGCTTCGACCTCGTCCTCGTGGCGCGCGACGGGCCGCGGCTGGAGGGACGCGCGGAGGAGCTCGCGGTGTACGGCGTCGGCACCGAGGTGCTCGTCGCCGACCTCGCCGACCGCGAGCAGCTGCGCTCGGTCGAGGTCCGGCTGTCCGACCCGGCGCGCCCGGTCGACTGGCTGGTGAGCGGTGCGGGGTTCGGGCTGGCGACGCCGTTCGGCGAGACCGACGTGCGCGACGAGGAGCGCCTGCTCGACGTGCTCGTGCGCGCGGTCGTCGTGCTGACCAAGGCGGCGCTGCCGGGGATGGTCGAGCGCGGCGGAGGGACGGTCGTGACCGTGTCGAGCGTGGCCGGCTTCCTGCGGCGCGGCACGTACTCCGCGGCGAAGGCGTACGCGACGGCCTTCACCGAGGGGCTCGTGGAGGAGCTGCGCGGCACCGGCGTCCGCGTGCAGGCGCTCTGCCCGGGACTGACGCGCACGGAGTTCCACGCCCGCTCCGGCGACGACGTCGACCGCATCCCCGGCTGGGTCTGGCTCGACGTCGACCAGGTCGTCGAGGGCTCGCTGCGCGACCTTGGTCGCGGCCGCGTCGTCAGCGTCCCCGGCTGGCAGTACGCCGCCCTCCCCGCGTTCACCCGCGCCGTCCCCCCGAGCCTGCTGCGCCGCATCCGCCGCTGACCCTGCTCCCCGTGATCATGCAGATCCTGAGGTCCCGAGATGTGCATGATCACGGGGAGGTGGGAGGCAGGGGGTCCGAGGTGTGAGACGTCCGCCACTCGACGCGACAGCCCGGCCGTCGGTGGGAAGGATGGTTGCCATGGCGAACATCCCTGGAACTGACCTCGAGGTCGGCGCGCTCGTGCTCGGCGGCAACGTCTTCGGCTGGAGCGCCGACGAGCAGCAGTCGCACGCCGTGCTCGACGCCTTCGTCGCGGCGGGCGGCCGCTTCGTCGACACGGCCGACGCGTACAGCCGCTGGGCGCCGGGCCACGTCGGCGGCGAGTCCGAGACGGTGATCGGCACCTGGCTCGCGAAGCGCGGCCGGCGTGACGACGTCGTCATCGCGACCAAGGTCGCCAAGCTCGACACACGCCGCGGGCTCTCCGCCGCGAACGTCCGCGCCGCGGCCGAGGACTCGCTGCGCCGCCTGCAGACCGACCACATCGACGTCTACTACGCGCACGAGGACGACCAGTCCGTGCCGCTCGAGGAGACGCTCGGCGCGTTCGACGAGCTCGTCCGCGCGGGCAAGGTCCGCGTCGTCGCGGCGTCCAACTACTCCGCCCCCCGGCTCGCCGAGGCGCTGCGCACCTCGGAGGAGCACGGCCTCGCGCGGTACGCCGCGGTGCAGGACCACTACAACCTCGTCGAGCGCGACGGCTACGAGGGGGCCTACGCCGACCTCGTCGCCCGTGAGGGCCTCGCGAGCTTCCCGTACTTCGGGCTGGCGGCAGGCTTCCTCACCGGCAAGTACCGCGACGGCCAGGCCTCGGGCGCCCGCGCCGGCAACGTCGCGCGCTACCTCGAGGACCCGCGCACGCCCGGCCTGTACGCCGCGCTCGACGCCGTCGCCGACGCGCACGGCACGACCGTCCCCGCCGTCGCCCTCGCGTGGCTGCGCGCCCAGCCGACGGTCACCGCGCCGATCGCCAGCGCGCGTACGCCGGAGCAGCTCGCCGACATCCTCCCGGCGCTGACGCTGGAGCTGAAGGAGGACGAGACGGCCGCGCTGCGCGCCGCCTGGTGAGCAGCTAGCCCCGCGGCACCAGCTGCACCGGCAGCGGAGCCGCGGGGCGCAGCGTGATCCCCGCCTCGAGCGGGATGCCGGGCAGCGCGGTCCTCAGCTCGTACGCGCCCAGCAGCACCGCGAGCACGAGCGAGGCCTCGAGCATCGCGAACTGCGCACCGATGCAGGCCCGGGGCCCGGCGCTGAAGGGCAGCCACGCCTGCTTGCCACCCTGCAGCGGCTGCCCGGACCCGGGCCGGAAGCGGCCCGGGTCGAAGCGGTCCGGGTCCGGCCACAGCTCAGCGCGGCGGTGCAGCGCCCACGGCGAGGTCACGAGGTTCGCGCGGGCCGGCAGCGCGTATCCGTCGACCTCGGTCGCCACGGACGAGAGCCGCGCCACGGAGTGCGCGGCCGGGTACAGGCGCAGCGCCTCGCGCACGACGGCGTCGACCGTCGGCAGCCGCGGGAGATCGGCCGCGGTGGGCGGACCAGGGAGCTCCGCGAGCTCCGCGCGCGCCGCCTCCTGCCACTGCGGCGCGCGGGCGAGCTCGACGAGCGCGCACGCCAGCGTCGAGGCGGTCGTCTCGTGGCCGGCGAGCAGGAAGACGAGCACCTGGTCGACGACCTCCGCGTCGGTCAGCCGCTCCTCGCCCTCGCCGCGCAGCAGCAGGCCGAGCAGGTCCTCACCACCGTCGTCACCCGTGCGCCGCCGCGCCGCGACCAGGTCGTCGACGATCTCGCGCAGGACCTGGTTGTGCCGGTGGAACTCGCGGTTCGCCGGCGTCGGCAGCCACGGCGGGATCGGGCGCGGAGACACGGCGCGGCGCAGCAGCCGGGTGCTCAGCGGCGCAAAGGTCTCCATGATCCGGGGGAGCGCCGCCTCGACGTCGGACCCGAGCAGCACCCGGCCCACGACCCGCGCGGTCAGCCGGGTCATCTCGGCGTGCACGTCGACCGTGCCCCTGCCGGCCCAGCGCCGTGCGACGGCCGACGCCTCCTCCACCATCACGGCGGCGTAGCTCGTCGTCATCCGCCTGCGGGTGAAGACCGGGGCGACGTACCTGCGCTGGCGCAGCCAGTCCTCGTCCTGGCTCGTCAGCAGGCCGTTGCCGAGCGTCAGCCGCACCTCGTCGTAGGAGCGCGTCTCCTTGCGGTAGGCCACCGGGTCGCTCATCACCCGCTCGCAGCCCTCCGGACCGGTGATCGAGTAGAGGGCCATGCGCAGACCCGGCACCCCGACGTCGAACCGGACGACCGGCCCGAGCTCGCGGGACGCGCGCAGGATCGTGCCGAGGTAGTCGCGGCGCAGGTCGAGCGTCGAGCCGATCACCGGCAGGCCGCCGGCGCGTACGGGCGTGCGGGTGGCGGTCATCCACGCCTCCTGGGGAAACGTCTGTGGTCGTGCAGATGACGAGTCGAGCATCGCACGGACCGCGGACGAGCGGGCCCGCTACGGTGACGGGCCATCCAGTCCTCGGGGGGATCATGCCGCTGCTCCGCCGTCCCGCACACCACGTCGTGCTGGCCGTGTCCGCGCTCGCCCTGGCGGCGCCCGCCGCCGTCGTGACGGCACAGGGCAGCGCCGCCGCAGCCGTGCCGACGGTGTCGATCGCCGTCCCGCGGCCGGAGATCGATCTCGCTCCGGGCAACGTCCGGGACGACGAGAGCGACCTCGTGGCGAGCCTGTTCACGGGGCTCGTGCGCTACGACGCCGCCGGTCGGCCCGTGAAGACCGACCTGGCGCAGAGCATCACCACGACTGACGAGCGGACATGGACCATCCGCCTGCGGCCGGGGTGGACCTTCAGCAACGGCGAGCCGGTGACGGCGCAGTCCTTCATCGACGGCTGGAACTACGTCGCGTTCGGACCGCACGAGCAGCAGGACGCGTACGAGTTCGCTGAGATCGTCGGCGCGGACCGCCTGATGAGCGCGCACCCGGCGAGCGCGATGTCCGGGCTGCGGCGTACGGGACCGCTGAGCTTCACGGTCACGCTGACCCGTCCCGACAGCTCGTTCGTCTCGGCCCTCGGCGCCGCCGCGTTCGACCCCATGCCGCAGGTCGCGCTCGCGCACCCGGCGCAGTGGGCGGTGGCCCCGGTCGGCGACGGACCGTTCCAGCTGCAGGGCCACCTGACCGGGACGAGCACCAGCCTGACCGTGGTGCGGAACCCGCACTACCGCGGGAAGGCGAAGCCGACGATCGCCCGCATCGTGTTCACCTTCCCGAGCTCAGGGCGCTTCACGGACCTCTCGGCCGACGTCGTCAGCAGCGGGGTGACCAGTGCCGTCGCCGACATCAGCACGACGTTCGACGCCCGCCACCGCACGACCCGCAGCGGGACCTACGGGTTCCTCGCGTTCCCGGCGTTCGACCCCGCCTACGCCGATGTCCATGTCCGCCGTGCGATCGGGATGGCGATCGACCGGCAGGCGCTCGTGCGCGACATCTTCGGCACCGACCGGGCCCGGCCGGCCGACGACTTCGTCACGGCGGCCGTCCCGGGCTACCGCTCCGGCGGGTGCGGGAGCGCGTGCACCCACGACCCGGCGTCCGCGGCCGCCGAGTGGGCCGCAGCGGCGAGCCGCCCGAGCACGGTCGTGCTGAACTACAACGCCGACGGCGGCCACAAGCCGTGGATCGCTGCCGTGTGCGGACAGGTCACGCAGGCTCTCGGAGTGCCGTGCACCGGGCGGGCGACGCCCGACTTCCCGACGCTGGTGAACGATGCCGACGCCGCCAGGAAGTCGGGCAGCGGCTTCGGCCCACTGCGGCTGGGCTGGTTGATGGACTACCCCTCAGCCCTCGACTTCCTCGAGCCGCTGTACTCCTCGACCGGGCTCTCGAACTACGGCGGGTACTCCGACCCCGGTTTCGATGCGCTCCTCGCCCAGGGTCGTGCCGCCCGGGCTCCTGCTGCACAGCTGCGCGCGTACCGCGCCGCCGACGACGTCCTCGCGACCGACGTGCCGGTCCTGCCGGTCTACGTGCGCCAGGAGGTCACCGTCTGGCACCCGCGCGTCCGGACCGTTCCCGTCGACGTGTTCGGCCGCATCGACACCGTGGGCCTGCGGCTGAGCTGAGCACCGCCCCGTACGCTGCCCCCGTGACCGACCGCGACGAACTCCGCCAGCAGATCCTCGACAAGGCCGTGGTGCACGGCAAGGTCGTCCTCAGCAGCGGCAAGGAGGCCGACTACTACGTCGACCTGCGCCGGGTCACCCTGGACGCGCAGGCCGCGCCCCTGGTCGGTCGCGTGATGCTGGACCTGACGCAGGACCTGGAGTTCGACGCGGTCGGCGGGCTGACGCTCGGCGCCGACCCGGTCGCGACCGCGATGCTCCACGCGGCCGGCCAGCAGGGGCGCACGCTGGACGCCTTCGTCGTGCGCAAGGCCGAGAAGCAGCACGGGCTGCAGCGGCGCATCGAGGGGCCCGACGTCGCCGGCCGGCGCGTGCTCGCGGTGGAGGACACCTCGACGACCGGCGGCTCGGTCCTCACGGCGGTCGAGGCGCTGCGCGAGGCGGGCGCCGAGGTCGTGGGCGTCGCTGTCATCGTCGAGCGCGGCGCGCGCCCGAAGGTGACCGAGGCCGGCCTGCCCTACCTCGCGGCGTACGAGCTGTCCGACCTCGGCCTCTGAGACCTGCCGGTCCCTAGCGCCACGCGGCGCGCTGGTACTGCACCGGCCAGTCCACGCTGTCGCCGAGCTCGAAGGCCGCGCGCAGCGGCCAGTGCGGCTCGCGGAGCAGCGCGCGGGCGAGCAGCACGGCGTCCGCGGAGCCGTCGGCCAGCACCTCCTCGGCCTGCTTCGGGTCGTTGATGAGGCCGACCGCAGCGGTCGGGACGCCGCTGGCCTCGCGGACCGCGCGGGCGAACGGGACCTGGTAGCCCGGGCCGACCTCGATCTTCGCGTCGGGCACCAGACCGCCGCTCGACACGTCGACGAGGTCCACCCCGTGGGCCTTGAGGATGCGCGTGAGCTCGCCGGTCTCCTCGACGGTCCAGCCGCCCTCGACCCAGTCCGTCGCCGAGAAGCGGACGAACAGCGGCTTGTGCTCCGGCCACACCGCGCGCACCGCGTCCACGACCTCGACCGTGAGCCGGGTGCGCCCCGCGAAGTCGCCGCCGTACGCGTCGGTGCGCTGGTTGGTCAGCGGCGAGAGGAACTGGTGCAGCAGGTAGCCGTGCGCCGCGTGCAGCTCGACGACGTCGTAGCCGGCCGCATCAGCGCGCACCGCAGCGTCAGCGAACGCGCGGACGACGTCGCCGATCTCCGGGACCGTCAGCTCGCGCGGGGCGGGCCAGTCGGCGAAGCCCAGCGGGGAGGCTCCCACCGTCTGCCACCCGCCGTCGGCGGGCTCGACGTAGCCATCGCCGTCCCACGGCCGCTTGGTCGACGCCTTGCGCCCGGCGTGCGCGAGCTGGATGCCCGCGGCCGCGCCCTGGCTGTGCACGAAGTCGACGATGGGCGCGTACGCCGCTGCCTGCTCGTCGCTCCAGATGCCCGCGTCCGCCGGCGTGATCCGGCCCTCGGGCGTCACCGCGGTGGCCTCGGCGATGACGAGGCCGGCCCCGCCGCGCGCCAGCGACCCCAGGTGCACGAGGTGCCAGTCGGTCGGGAACCCGTCGACGGAGGTGTACTGGCACATCGGCGCGACCCACGCGCGGTTGCGGAAGGTCGTGCCGCGCAGGGTCAACGGGGAGAACAGACGGCTCATGCGGGCGGCAACCCGAGCCGCCCGGGGCTTCTTCCCGTGCGGGGAGTGACGCGTGCCTCAGCAGCCCTGCTGCAGGAAGGTGCACGACACGACGGACGGTCGCTCCACCGGCGTACCGGCCTGCAGGGAGACGGCGAGCCGGACGAACTGCGCGTGCGACCAGACGAGCGGCGTCGCTGACGTCGTGCCCTCACCGGTCCGCCGACCGCCCGTGCCCGAGGGGGCGCGCCCGTCCCAGACCTGCTCGGCGATGAGGCCACCGTCGTTCGCGGTGTCGGCCATGGTCCGCAGCCGCTGCGCCGCGCGCTTGGGGTCGCCCGCCAGCAGCTCGTACTCGCCGCGCTCGCCGGCGAAGATCGGCCACGCGCGGCCGGACGTCGTGCCCGTCCGCGGCTTCGTGATCGTCCACGGGCCGCCGGTCCGCGTCTCGCCGTAGCCGTCCCCGGTGAAGCGGTGCCACAGCAGGCCGTACGGCGTCGAGACCGCGAGCCGGTCGTCGACGACCTTGACGGTGTTCTGCACGACGGGGTCGCTCGCGCTGACGAGGCCGAGGCGGACCACGTCGAGGAAGCTCGGGTCGACGACCGCGCGCTGGTCGAGCGTGGGGCCACCGTCACCGACGTTGTAGGTCGTGCCGGCGTCGGGCTTGCCGTCCTTGGTGAGCCGCAGGAAGTACGCCTGCGAGGAGTACGGGCCGGTCGTCGTCACGGTCCAGCCCGCGAGCGCGGCCTGCCAGGACTTCGCCGTCGCCATCCAGCGGTCCGCGTCGGCGGTGTCGCCCGCGCGACGGGCGAGGTCCGCCGCGCAGACCAGCCCCGCGACCTCCGCGGCGATCGTCGCGGGCGAGTACCCGGCCTGGTTCTCCCAGCGCTCCTGCGGCGACCAGGGAGCGGCGAGGCCGGTGTCCTTGTCCTTGTAGGACAGCAGGAAGTCCGCCGCCGCCTTGACCTTCGCCATCGTGCGCGCGTCGGTGCGGCCGAGCTGCCAGGCCAGCACGAGCGGGAGCCCGATCTCGTCGAGCTGCAGGCCGCCCCACTCCGGAGTGCCGTCCACGCGGGAGTTCTGCGGGAACGACCCGTCGCTCTTCTGCTGCGTGGACAGCAGGAAGTCCAGTGCCCGACCGGCCGCTGCCTTGTCGCCGGCCGCGAGCAGCGCGGTCGCGATCTGGTAGAGGTCGCGCGACCAGACGAGGTGGTACGCCTCGGACGGCTGCGACAGCCCCTTGATGCCGAGCCCCCACGCCCACGGCGCGGTCGGCGAGGCCACGAACGCGCCGGGGTGCTCCTTGTCCTCGCTGGCCGCGAGCACCATCACCGAGGTGAGGTACTCGTTGCGCAGGCTGCTCGCCGCAGCCGGGACGCCGGACAGGCCCGAGAGGTACGCGTGCCAGCCCCGGTCGTACGCCGTGGCCGCCGCGGCGAAGCCCTGGGCCAGCGAGCGTCCGGCCACCGCGAGGGCGGCACTGCGGGTCGCGCCGAAGCCGAGCGCGAGCGTCGCCGTACGCCGGCTGCGCCCGTCGACGTGCAGCCGGCCGGTGACGGCGACGTCGCCCTTCCCCGCCGTCGCGTACGCCGAGTCGAGCCGTCCGTCGGCGAGGTCGAGCGCTCCGTCGCTGCGGGTCCCGGCGTAGCCGGCGGTGCGCGCGGAGAAGCCGCCGCTCGCCTCGAGCGCGAGCGCCGACGAGGAGTCGTACGCCGTCAGGCTCCCGCCGCCGACGCGCGCGCTGTCGTCGTCCCCATCGTCGCCCAGGGCGGGATCGGCCACCGCGAAGACCGAGTACGTCCGCCGGTCCAGGGAGTCGAGGCGCAGCGAGACGACGACCGAGGCGCGGGCGGCGTCCGTCACGTACTGCGTCGTCAGGCGCCAGTGGCCGGCCGAGGTCGAGACCTGGGTGTAGCGCAGGCTGCGGCTGTCGGCCTGCCGCGTCGTCGTCGGCACGGCGGTGCTGGCGGTGCCGGTGCGCGCGTCGGTCACCACGAAGTGGAGCGAGCGGAGCGCGGGCGTGCCGAGGTCGGGGTAGAAGACCTCGGACAGGCCGCCCTGGCGCAGGGTGAACCACACCGGGCTGTGGGTGCCGGTGCCGATCGCGGTGCCGAAGCCGTGCTTGTCGGCCGGCTCCCACGTCGCGTGGGTGCCGGGGCCGCCGGGCGCGGCTCCGCTCGACGCCGCGACTGCGGGGGCGCTGGGCCCGACGACCGCGGCGCCCAGGGCGAGCGGGACACCGGCGGCGAGAGCGCGGCGCAGGACCGCGTCGCCGGCTGGGCGACTGGATGGACGGCTGGACACGCGCGCCTCCCCGTTGGCAGCGGCTCCGCCCGGGCCGTCGCCGGGCCGGCTGGCGGCCAGGGGCCGGGGCTACGTGCGCGCTACCCGCTCTAGCGCCGTCCAACCGCGTCGCTCGGGCGGCGGGCCGAGCGCGGGGGCTGCTGCGGCATCGCGCCCGAGGTCAGCAGCCGCTCCACGGGCTGCGTCGCCGCGCCCAGGGCGATGGCGTCGCGGCCGAGCTCGGCCAGGACGAGCGAGGTCTGGCTGAACGGCAGCGCCAGCGCGTGCGACGCGACCTGCTCGCGCAGCACCGGCAGGAACGCCTCGCCGAGCAGCCGCCCGACCCACCCGCCGACGACGATGCGCTCCGGGTTGAACAGGTTGACCAGGCTGCCGACGCCCGCGCCGAGGTACTCCGCGGTCTCGGCGCGCACCTGGCGGGCCGCCGCGTCGTCGCTGGCGAGCAGGTCCGCCGTCCGCTCCTCGAGGCTGCCGCTGCCGGAGGTGCCGGTGAGCTCCTCGTAGCGCCGCAGCAGCGCGCCCGCCCCGACGTACGCCTCGAGGCAGCCGGTCGCCCCGCACCGGCACAGCCGACCCCCGGTGACGACGGTCGTGTGCCCCCACTCGCCGGCGCTGCTCCCCGCACCGCGGTACAGCGCGCCACCGAGCACGATGCTCGTCCCGACACCCGTGCCCAGCAGGAGGATGACGGCGTTGTCCGCCCCGCGGCCCGCGCCGAACCACATCTCGGCCTGGCCCAGGGTCTTGGCGCCGTTCTCCACGAGCAGGGGGAGGTCCGTACCGGCTGCGAGCAGGCGCCCCAGGGGGACGGCGTCCCACCCGACGGTGGGCCCGTGCACGACGCCGTCCCCGCCGTGCTCGACGAGGCCGGGTACGCCGACCCCGACCCCGAGCACCCGCTCCTGCGCGACACCGGACTCCGCGAGCACCGCGGCCATGCCGTCGAGGACGACGCGGACGACCTCGTCGACGTCGAGGCGGCGCTCGGAGGGGGTGACCGTGCGCGCCGCCAGGACCCGCATGGAGAGGTCGAACAGCTCCACGCCGATCGAGGTCTCACCGATGTCGACGCCGATGACGTAGCCGTAGCCGGAGGCCACCTGGAGCAGGCCCCGCGGGCGTCCGCCGTCGGAGTCCTCCTGGCCGGCCTCGACGACGACGCCCTGGTCCACGAGCTCGGTGACGACGTTGCTGACCGTGCCGGCGCTGACGCCGGCGGCCACGGCGATCTCCTGCCGGCTCAGCGTGCCCTGGTGGTAGAGCTCCCAGAGGACCCGAGCCCGGTTGCTGCGGCGCAGGTCGCGGACCGTGCTGGACTCCCGCCCCCGCATGCTGCCCGCCCTCGTCGCGCCCCCGCCGTTCCGCCTCATCCAACCACAGCGGAGCGCGCGCGGAGGGCGCCCGTGCGTACGCGCTGGTGGGGGAGGCGGTAGCGTCGCGCGCGGCTCCGGGTGCGCGCCCGGGAGCCTCGGAGGAGGAAGCGGAATGTCCACCTGGGTCACGACCGCCCGCGGCAACCTGGTCAACCTCGACCTGTGCGTCAGCGTCTACCTCGAGCAGGTCGGCGGCGACGCGCCCTGGGGCGTGCGTGCCGAGGTCGTCGCCGGCCCGGCCAACACCGTGCTGGGCCTGGGCCGCTACGCCAGCGAGGACGCCGCCCGCCAGGCGCTCGACGCCATCCGCCGCCGGGCCGCGGGGCTCACCGGCCAGCACCTGGACCTGCGGGACGACCCGACGACCTGGTAGGCGCGCCGCGCCCGACCGGACCGACCGGCCGGGAAGTTGATCAGGTCGCCCGATCGACTTCGCGCCCAGCAGCACGGACTGGGCGCCGGCAGTACGGGATCTCGTGCGTACGGCGCACACCTGGTGCGGTCGGGCCCGTGCGGGCTCCGTCCAGCGCACGGCCTGGCCCCGACGGCGTCCGCGGCCTGGCCCCGACGGCGGTCCACACGCCGCTAGCCGCCCGGCCGCAGTGCCCCAGCGCCCGGCAGCACGAACTGGCTGCCGGCAGCACGAGAACTCGTCCGTACGGCGTGCACCTCGTGCGGTCTGGCGCGCACATGATCAGGCAACCTGATCAACTTCCCGGCGCCACCGCGCCGCGCGCCACCGCTCACCCCGCCGAGCCGACCGACCCGCTCTCCCGCCGCGCCCGGAGCCACTCGAGGCCGATGGGGATCACGCTCAGCAGCACGATCCCGACGAGCGCGAGCTCGATGTTGTCCTTGACCGCGTCCACGCCGCCCAGCGCGTGGCCGAGCAGCACGACGCCGGCGCCCCAGACGATGCCGCCGATGGTCGACGCGGTGAAGTACGCGCGCCGGTCCATCCGGCCCACGCCCGCCATGACGGTGATGAAGGTCCGCACGATCGGCACGAAGCGCGCGAGGAAGATGGCGCGGGTGCCGTACTTCTCGAAGAACTCGTGCGTGCGCGCCACGTGCTTCGGGCGGAACAGCCGCGACTCCGGCTTGTCGAACACCGAGGGACCGAGCCGCCAGCCGATCGCGTACCCGACGGCGTTGCCGAGCACCGCGGCCGCGGCGACCAGGACGCACGCCAGCCACAGCGGCGTGCGGATCGAACCGTCGGCGATGAACAGCCCGGTCATGAACAGCAGCGAGTCGCCCGGCAGGAAGAACCCGACGAGCAGGCCGCACTCGGCGAAGACGATGACGAGCACGGCGACGAGCGCGTACGCCCCGAACGTCGAGACGAGCTCGGTCGGGTGCATCCAGGAGGGGCCGAGGGCGGTCGTGGTGGCGGCAGCTGCTGTCGCGAGGGGCACGCAGCGAGGCTACCGGCGCCGTCTGTGCAGGACCGCACCCGCGCACAGCGAGCCGACCACCGCGACCGCCCCCACGACGAGGGCGGCGGTGCGCAGCCGCGGGTCGCCCGCCGCGGCGTACCCGGCGAGCACGAGCACCCCGCCCCAGCTCGCCGCCCCGACGACGTTGGCGGTCGTGAAGCTGCGCTGCCCCATCCCCGAGACGCCGGCCAGCAGCGGCACGAACGTCCGCATCCACGGCACCCAGCGCGCCGCCACCACCGCCCACCAGCCGAAGCGCTGCGTGAAGGCCTCGGCGCGGGCGAGGTGGCGCGGGTCGAGCCGGCCCGACTGCATGCGCCGCTCGAGCCAGGGTCGCCCGAGCCTGCGCCCGATCGCGTAGCCGAGCGCCTCGCCGGCCACCGCGGTGACCAGCACGAGCGGCAGCAGCACCCCCAGCTCGACGCCGGAGCCCGGGTCCCCGGCGAGCAGGCCGGCCCCGAACAGCACGGTGTCGCCCGGGAGCAGGAAGCCCAGCAGCAGCCCCGACTCGACGAACACGAGTGCGCCGACCAGCGCGTACGCGCCGAGGGTCCCGACCGAGCCCAGGTCGGGCAGCAGGTCCACGGGCTACGCGGCCGGGGCGACGCCGCTGAGCCGCGCGCAGAGCTCGACCAGCCTGTCCTGCAGCCGCTCGTCGCGCGCGGCGGGGTTCGGCTGCTGCTCGCGCCGGCCCTTCAGGTAGCGCCCGCTGGCGACCGCGGCGGGCTCGTCGCTCGTCGCGAGCCAGACCTGGGTGTCCGCGCCCTCCTCGGGGCTGCCCGGGGCGCCGCGCCCGCCCATCGCCGTCCTGATCCAGCCCGGGTCGACCGCGTTGCTCACCGTGCCGGGCGACCGGCGGGCGACCCACAGGGCCAGCAGGACGTCGGCGAGCTTCGAGTCGCAGTACGCCTGCATCCCGTCCCAGCGCCGCCGCTCCCACTGCGGGTCGTCGAGGTCCAGCCGGCCGCTGGCCTGCAGCCCGCTCGAGAGGTAGATCGCGCGCTGCGGTGCCGGCAGCAGGGCGGTGAGGACGTACGGCGCCAGCACGTTGACCTGGAAGATCCGCGACAGCCCGTCGACCGTCGTCTCGCGCTTCCCGTCGCCTCCGACCCCGGCGTTGTGCACGACGACGTCGTACGCGCCGGCGCTCTGCGCGAGCGCGCGCGTCGAGGCCAGCGAGGAGAGGTCGCCCACGACCACGCCGGCCGCGCCGGGCACGGCGTCGAGCGCTGCGCGGCCCCGTGCGTCGTCCCGCCCGTGCACGACGACCTCGTGCCCCAGGCCGACGAGGTCCGCGGCCGTCTGCCGCCCGATGCCCTGCGCCGAGCCGGTGACGAGGATGCGCGCCATGCTCCGACCCTACGGCGCAGCCCGGGAGGCTACCCGCGCAGCCGCGGCAGCGGCGGCACCAGCGCGTACCACTCCTCGGGGGTGGTCGGCGCCTGGCCGGCCCCGACCACCACGTCGACCGTCGCGGCGAGGTCCGCCTGCACGTCGGTCGGGAGGACGGGCAGCGCCCGCGCGCCCGGCACCTCGCCGAGCGGGCCGGTCGCCGGCAGGAGCAGCAGCTCGACGCAGTCCGTCGGCACGTACGCCGCGGCGAAGCCCGCCGCGACGGCCTCGGCCTGGGCGCGGTCGGTCACGGTGACGAGGACCTGCTGGCCCAGCGACCCGGCGACGCCGTGGGGGGCGACCGGGACCCCGCCCTCGCGCACGGGAGTGCGCTGCTCGAGGGCGGAGAGCCGCGCGGCGCGCAGGCGGTCCGCGCGCTCGCTCGAGAGGTCGCGGACGGCGCGGGCGCGCAGCCACGTCCGCAGCTGCTCGGAGCCGGTGCCCTCCGCCTCGCGCAGCGCCGCCACCAGCTCGCTGACGTCCGGCTCGCCCCAGGTGAACGGCCGGTGCAGCGGCTGGACGCCCGAGAGCCGGACGGCCTCCGTGCGCGCGGCGGCCGCGGGTGACGCGGCGCCGAGCAGCTCGGCCGCCACGGCGCCGGCGCCGACGACGGGGACGCCCGCCGCCATGGCCTGGGCCACGCGGGTGCCGCTCGCCGAGGCGCGGGTCGGCAGCAGCACGACGTCGCAGGACCGGAGCAGGCGGGCGAGGCCGGCCTCGTCGGCCGGGGTGCGCAGGACCACGACGCGGGGGCCGCCGCCCGAAGCGGCGCGCGACAGCTCGTCCTGGACGTCCGGGGTGAGCGCGTCGTGCTCCTCCGCGCTGCCGCCGAGCAGGACCAGGGCGACGTCGCTGCGGCCGGGGAAGGCCTCGCGCACCGCGCGGAGCGCGAGGTCGGGACCTGCGGCCAGGCTGGTGCCGCCCGCGGCGAGGACCACGAACGAGCCGAGCCCCCGCACCGTGCGGTCGGAGCGGCCCTCGGGGGTGACGAGCGACGTGTCCACCCCGGCGGGCAGCACGCGGACGCGTGCCCGCGGCAGCCCCGCGTCGGTCCAGCCGGCGGCCGCGCTGGTGCTGGGCGCCCATACCTCGTCGGCCAGCCGCGCCCGCAGCGCCCACGTCGAGGGCACCTCGCCGTACGGCCAGGTGGCCGTCACGACCCAGGGACCGGACTCGGGGGCGCCGAAGGGCGGCGCGGCGAAGGCGGCTCCGGGGTTGCGCAGCGGCTCGAGGTCACACGCGGGCATAGCGGGCTCCGGTGGTCGGGGCGGCCAGGGCGAGGGGCACGGTGAGCGGCGCCGCCGCGGCCGCAACAGGAGCGGGAGCGGCAGGCACGGTCGGCGCGCTCTGCGCAGGCACGGCCCGGAGCGGAGCGGGGGCGGGAGCAGGGGCCTGCGTCCGCAGCGGCGCGAGCGCGCCGCTCGGCTGCACGGCCATCGGCAGCACGACCGCGGGGTCGAGCTGGTAGCCCAGCAGCAGCCGCGTCACCCGCAGCTCGCGGGCCAGCGCCCCGAGCAGCGAGACGTCGCGCACGGCGGCGAGGTCGACGACGCACGCGTCCCACTCGGCGTCGTCGAGCGAGGTCGCGAGGCGGCGGGAGTCGAGCACCAGGCGCCCGGGCAGCTGCAGGCTGCTGCGCGGCTCGGGCTCGGCGCCCACGACGACGAGCTGCTCGCACCACGGGCCGAGGTACGCCGCGAGGATCTCGGGGCTGTTGCTGACCAGGGCGACGCGCGGCCGGCGGCCGGCGCTCGCGCGCAGCTCCTGCACCAGCGTCGGCAGGAGCCACTCGTTCTCGCGGCCGACGATGCTCGGCGGCACCTCGTCGATGACCGCGCGGGCGGTGCTGCGCCACAGCTCGTCGCGCAGGTCCCCGCCGTCCGGCTGGCGCAGCGCCCCCGGCTCGGCGACCGGCTCGGCGGCCAGCTCGGGCAGCTGGCGCAGCAGGGCGTCGAGCGACGCACGGGTGACGCCGAGGTAGTCCGGGGCGGCCGCGTCGGCGCACAGGGCGCGCACCCACGGCAGCTCGCTGGCCTGCAGGTCGCTCGGCCGCCCCTGCGCCGCGTCGCGGGTCGCGTCGACGAGGTGGGCGAACTCCCCCGCCCGCAGCGGCGCCGCAGCACCGACCGCACGGGTGACGCGCAGGGCGAGGTCCTTGAACGACGTGCCCGTGGGAGCGGCACGGCGTACGCGCCCGAGCCGGATCCCCGTGCCCATCGGCGCGCTGGCGGTGACGAACAGGCGGTCCACGAGCTCCTGGAGCGCGGTGCCACCGGCGCCGACGGCGATGACCATCGGGTCCCAGCCGGGGCAGGTCTCCCCGGTGAGGGCCGTGTGGCGGAGCGTTCGCTGGGCCTGCGCCATGCGGTCCTCGCGCTCCCGCTCGCCGCCGGGGGCGACGGTCGCGGGGAGCACGGACTCGACGACCACGACGTCGGGGCGCAGCTGCTCGAGCGAGGTGATGTCGCAGAGCTCGACGTCAGGGGCGTCGAGCAGCTCCGGGCAGCGGGTGACGAGGTCGCAGTCGCTGTCGAGGTACCACGTGCCCGTGCGCCCCTCCCCGGCCAGCACCGCGCGCAGGGGGAGCAGCACGTCGGGGCTGGAGCCCGACCAGGCGATGCTCGCGCCGGCCTCGAAGGCCGCGAACAGGCTGGTGGCGTGCGCGACCAGCAGCTCGACCGGGGCGTCGACCCACTGCTCAGTGCCGTACTCGGCGACCTGGTCGCTCGGCAGGCGGGCACCCTCGACGGAGACCGCGGCGCGGGCGGCGCTCTCGGTCAGGCGGGCGATGCGCCCGGCCCGGCTGCGCAGGCTGAAGTGCTCGAGCTCGACGTCGCCCAGGCCCCAGTGGGGCTGCTGGCCGTGGAGGTCGGCGGTCTGCACCCGGGTGAGGAACTGCTGCCAGCTGTTGTGCACCGCGGCGCCGGCGTGCATGGCGGTCGGCGCGAGGGTGTGGTCGCAGTGGTAGCCGCGGACGGGCAGCGGGAGCAGCCGGGTCTTCTCGCGGCGGTGGAGGTCCAGGCGCAGCTGGAGGTTCCCGTCGACGTGCCAGCCGTTGAGCATGGCCTCGTCGAAGCCGGCGATGGCGAACAGGTCCTCGCGCAGCGCGAGCTGGAAGTCACCCGGCCCGTCCACGACGCAGTCGGGGGAGAGCAGCACGCGGTCGAGCCCCAGCGGCCCCGCGAGCCGGGCGAGCTCGGCGTGGAAGCCCTGCGGGTCGCTGCGCTCCCACTCCGACCACAGCGACTCGGGCAGCTCGAACCGCGGCAGCTGGTAGAAGCCGTCCTCGAGCGTCTCGAGCCGGTCGGCCAGCCGGCCGCCCTCGACGAGGAAGACCATGTCGGTGTTGGTGGAGAGCACCCAGCGGTTGGCCGGGTTCGTGCGGCGGAGCGCGGCATTGCGGCCCTGCGGCTCGAGCGCGACGAGGTGAGTGCGCTCGGCCCAGCGGGCGTGGTGCCGGGGGCGTACGCGGACGACCTGCAGCAGCTCGCGCGTCACCGGGGTGAGCGTGTCGGCGATCGTCTCCGGGAACGTCGGCAGCTCGTCCGGGGTGTTGTAGTCGCAGAAGACGATCTCGTCCCCGCGGGCGGGGTCGAGCATCTCGCCCCACGAGTTCAGCGCCAGTGCGGCGCGCTTCTCCAGCCGGTAGCCGTAGCTGTCGTTCCGGCCGTACACGATCACCGAGAGCACGGGTCTACCCCTCCACGGCCGCGAGCGCGGCCTCAGCTGCGAGGTCTGCGGCGACCTGCTCGCGGACCCAGGCGTACGTCACGGCCATGCCCTCGCGCAGCGAGGTGCCCGGCTCCCAGCCGAGCAGCCGGCGGATCAGGCGGTTGTCGCTGTTGCGGCCCCGCACGCCCTTCGGCGCGCCGAGGTCGTGGCTGCGGCGCAGGCGGACGTACGCCATGTCCTCTAGCAGCGCGACGAGCTGGTTGATCGAGACGAGCTCGTCGGAGCCGAGGTTCAGCGGCTCGACGACGTCGCTCCACATGATGCGCTGGATGCCGTAGACGCAGTCGCTGATGAACATGAATGACCGCGTCTGCTCGCCGTCGCCCCAGATGTCGATGCGCGGGTCGGCGTTGAGCACGGCCTCCGCGACCTTCCGGCTCAGGGCCGCGGGAGCCTTCTCGCGGCCGCCCTTCCAGGTGCCGAGCGGGCCGTAGACGTTGTGGAAGCGCGCGACTCGGGTCTCGAGGCCGTAGTCCTCGCGGAAGTGGCGGCACATCCGCTCGCTGAAGAGCTTCTCCCAGCCGTAGCCGTCCTCCGGCATCGCGGGGTACGCGTCGGCCTCGACCAGCGCGGTGACGTCCGCGTCCTCCTGCTTGTCGGCGTTGTAGACGCAGGCCGAGGAGGAGTAGAAGAACCGCTGCACGCCGGCGTCCTTCGCGGCAACCAGCATGTGCGTGCTGATGAGCACCGAGAGCATGCACTCGGCCTTGTGCGTCTCGATGAAGCCCATGCCGCCCATGTCGGCGGCGAGGTTGTAGACGACGGCCATGCCCTCGGTCGCCCGCCGGCACGCGACGAGGTTGTTGAGGTCGAGCTGGAGGTTCTCGGCGTCGTCGAAGCGCTGCTGCCACTCGTCGAAGGGCTTGATGTCGACGGCGCGCACGGTCTTCACGCCCTGCCGCAGCAGGTCGCGCACGAGCCAGCCGCCGATGAAGCCACCGGCTCCCGTGACGACGACGGGGAGGTCGGGGTCCGTACCCTCGAAGCGGGGACCCGGCAGGCTGCCGAGGAAAGCGGGAGTGGGCATGCGTCTGGCCTCTCTGCTCAGGCGGCCGCGGAGGCGGGCTGGCGCACGGCGCGGGTCGCCGCGGCGCGGCCCAGGCGGACGTACGAGGTGTCCGCAGGAAGCGCTGCGGCGTCGGTGGTTCCCCAGCAGTCGAGGACCGTGTGCGCGCGCAGCCGGGAGAGCGTCGCGTACTCGGGGTGGGCGGTGGCGATGACGACGACGTCGGCGCGGGCGAGGACGTCCGCGAGATCGCTGCTGAGCGTCCCGCCCGGCTCCACGAGCGGTACCGGGCCGTCGAGGGCGAGCGGGTCGTGGCCGAGGACCTCGTGGCCCGCGGACACCAAGGTGCGCAGCAGGTCCAGGCCTGCGCTCTCCTCGGAGAACCACGTGCCGGGCTTGTAGGACAGCCCGAGGACGGCGACGACGTCGCCGGGGGAGGCGAGCATGCCGACGAGCTCGTGGAGCCGCTCGGTCTGCCGCTTGTTCACCACGTCGGTCGCCTTGGCGAGGGTCGCCTCGACGCCCAACTGCGACGCGAGGAGCGCGAAGGCCCTGTTGTCACGGGGAAAGCACGGACCGCCGTAGCCCGTCGCGGCGGAGAGGTACTTGCGCCCGATGCGGCTGTCGCAGCCGATCGCGGCGGTCACCACGTCGGCGTCGGCGCCGGGGAGGCGGTCGCAGATCTCGCCGAGCATGTTGGCGAAGGAGATCTTCGTGGTGACGTAGGTGTTGACGCTGATCTTCACGAGCTCGGCGTTGACGAGGCTCATGCGGCGCAGGGCGGGGTCGTTGCGGACCGAGCTCGTCGCGATCGCGCTGACGAGGTCGCCGGCCCGGGGGTCGGACTCGCCCAGCAGCAGCACGTCCGGGTAGAGCATGTCGTGCACGACGCTGCCGAGCGCGATGAACTCCGGGCTGTAGGTCAGGCCCAGGTCGACGCCCACGGTCCGGCCGGAGGCCTCCTCGAGGGCCGCGCGCAGCTCGCCGTCGCACGACCCCGGCATGACCGTGCTCGTGACGTTGACCGCGTGGTAGCCGGACTTCGTCGCGACGGCGGCGCCGATCCGGCGCAGCGCGTCGAGGAGGTACGCGTTGGTGAAGCCGCCCTCGGGGGCGCTCGGCGTGGGCACGATGACGAAGGTCGCGTCGCTCGCGTGCACGGCCTCGACCGGGTCGAGCGTCGCGCGCAGCCGCACACGGCCGGCGTCCATGAGGTCCTGCAGGCCCGGCTCGCTGACGGGCGCGGTCCCGGCGTTGACGAGGTCGACGACCGACGGGCTGACGTCGACGGCGACGACGTCGTGGCCGCTAGCGGCGAAGACCGCGGCCAGCGGCGCGCCGAGCTTGCCGAGACCGAACACCGACACGCGCATCGCGGTCGCCTCCTCGAGTGGCCGGCCCGTACGCGTCGTACGGACCCTTGACACACCCATTCGGCGCAACGCCGCGGAGGCTTGAGCGTCGGATCACGCGGGTCCGATGCGCCCTTCCTCCTCGTGATCATGCACGTCCTGGCGCCGCGGTGGCAGGCTGCGCGCGTGAGGGACATCGCGGACGAGGCGGAGAGCGGCGGCGACGAGGTGGGTGTCGGCCCGCACCCGCTGCCCTGGCCGGACGACCCGCGGCTCGACCCCGAGTTGCTGGCCCACGGCGACCGCCGCAACGTCGTCGACCGCTACCGGTACTGGACCGTGGACGCGGTCGTCGCGGACCTGGACGCGCGGCGGCACGACTTCCACGTGGCCATCGAGAACTGGAAGCACGACCTCAACATCGGGACGGTCGTGCGCACGGCGAACGCGTTCCTCGCCGCGGAGGTGCACATCGTCGGCAACCGGCGGTGGAACCGGCGCGGGGCGATGGTCACCGACCGCTACCAGCACCTGCGCCACCACGCGACGGTCGAGGACCTCGTGGCGTGGGCGCGCGCGGAGGGGCTGCCGCTGGTGGGGATCGACAACCTGCCGGGGTCGGTGCCGCTCGAGACGGCCGAGCTCCCACGGCGCTGCGTGCTGGTCTTCGGCCAGGAGGGGCCGGGCCTGTCGGCCGCGGTGCACGAGGCGTGCGACCTGGTCTGCTCGATCGCGATGTTCGGCTCGACGAGGTCGGTCAACGCCGGAGTGGCGGCGGGGATCGCCATGCACGCATGGGTGCGCCGGCACGCCCTCGGCCTGAGCTGAGGGCGTGCCGGCGCGGGTGGAGCTGGAGCGGCTCGACTACTTCGCGGCGACCGAGAAGTAGAGGAAGATGTTGCTCGGGATCGGGCCGACGACGGTCTTGTCCTTGGCCTTGATGAGCTTCTGGATGTACGCGAACGACTGGTGCGAGTGGATCGCGTCGTAGGTCTTCGAGCTGGTCACGCCGACGACCTGGACGTCCCACCACTCGGCCTTGCCGTGGTTGGTGTCGGTGATGAAGTGGTCGTGGCCGGGCGTCATGAAGTCCTTGAGCGCGTCGGTGAGCTGCGCGTCGGTGAGCTTCGGGTAGAGCGGCTTGAGGGCCGGCTCGAGGCGGGTGAGGTCGACCGTCATCGGGTGGTCGACGCAGGTGATGCCCGCGGGGCAGTCCTGCATGGGCTTCGGCGTGAAGCCGAGCGGGACCGTGATGTAGAGGACGTCGTGCTGGCGCGACGGGGCGTGGTTCCACGCGGCGCCGACCTCGCAGCCGGTCGTCGACGCGGCCTTGATGCCGGTGTCGCACTTGTAGCCCTTGCTGTAGGTGAAGCTCAGGGCCTTGCCGCCGTAGAACGCCTTGGTCATGCCGTAGGACGCTGCGCCGGAGCCCTTGGCCGACGAGGCCGCGTGGGCGGGAGCCGCACTGGTGGCTGCGAGCGCGAGGGCCGCGGTGGCGCCGAGGGCACCGAGCGTACGAGCTGTGCGCGAAGTCTTCACGGGAGCTCCTTCTGGGCATCTGCCCTGGTCCTGGAGGCGCGGGGGGCGCCTCGTCAGTGATCCCTTCGGAGCCGTCGTTCAAACGGACGGGTGCCGATCACCGACATCTCCACGTCGTGCCTACGATGCCGAGGTGAAGGCGACCCTGATCCACGCTGCCCGCGACATCCGGCTCGAGGAGGTGGCCGACCCCCGGGTCGTGCTGCCGGGCGACGCGCTGGTGCGCGTCGTCGCGTCCTGCATCTGCGGCTCGGACCTCTGGCCGTACCGCGGCATCGCCCCCACGGACGAGCCGCACCGCATCGGCCACGAGTTCGTCGGCGTGGTCGAGGAGGTCGGTGCCGACGTCGCGACCGTCGCCGCCGGGGACTTCGTCATCGCGCCGTTCGCCCGCAGCTGCGGCGTCTGCGCGATGTGCCAGCGCGGTGTCCAGACCTCCTGCCTCAACGGCGGCTGGTGGGGCGAGACCGACCGCGACGGGCAGTTCGTCGACGCCGGCCAGGGCGAGTACGTCCGCGTCCCCCTGGCCGACGGCACCCTGGTCGCGCTGTCCGAGCAGCCCGACCCCGCGCTCGTGCCCGACCTGCTCGCGCTCTCCGACGTCATGGGCACCGGCCACCACGCCGCCGTCGCCGCGCACGTGCAGACCGGGACCAGCGTCGTCGTCGTGGGCGACGGTGCCGTGGGCCTCTGCGCCGTGCTCGCCGCCCGCCGCCTCGGCGCCGACCGCGTCGTCATCATGTCGCGCAACCCGGCGCGCCAGGAGCTCGCCCGGGCCTTCGGCGCCACCGACGTCGTGACCGAGCGCGGCGACGAGGGCGTCGCCGCGGTGCGCGACCTGCTCGGCGGCATCGGCCCGGACGCGGTGCTCGAGTGCGTCGGCACCGAGGGCTCGTGGCAGCAGGCGATCGGCGCCGTCCGCGACGGCGGCCGCATCGGCTACGTCGGCGTGCCCGCCGAGAACCCCTCGCTGCCGGTCCGGCCGCTGTTCAGCCGCAACATCGCGGTCGGCGGCGGGGTCGCGCCGGTGCGGCACTACATCCCCGAGCTGCTGCGTGACGTCCTCGCCGGCCGCCTGCGCCCGGGCCGGGTCTTCGACCTCGAGCTGCCGCTGGACCAGGTCGCCGAGGGGTACGCCGCCATGGACGAGCGCCGTGCGGTGAAGGTGCTGCTGCGCCCGTAGCAGCGCGCGTTCAGCCCAGCTGCGGCACCGGCACGACGTCGCACTCCGGGCACGGGGCCTGGCGCTGGTCGTGCACGCAGTGCGGGCTGCTGTGCTCGGTGTCGCAGTGGTCGCAGGTCCGGACGTACCGCGTCAGCTCGGCCTCGGGCCGGCACGAGCAGCCGGCCAGCCGCACCTGCCGGGCGTAGAGGTCCCGGAGCAGCGCGGCCTCGGCCGCGTGGTGGACGAGCTCGTCGACGACGTGGAGCACGAAGGCGAGCCGCGTCGCCGAGGCGTACGCGCCGGCCGCCGGCCCGACGGGCAGCGCGAGGTCGTCGACCTCGGCGACGAGGTCGCGCCAGCGGGCGAAGGCCGCGCGCAGAGCGGCCCGTACGGACGCCACCGTGACCTGCTCGGGACCGCCCCGGGGCGCGGGCGGCTCGGCTCCGAGCCAGGTCCAGGCCCGCGGCTCGGTGAACAGCCGGGTGAGGTGCTGGAGCCGCCAGGCGATGCCGATGCGGTCGTCGTCGGTCGGGGTCCAGCGCAGCTCGTCGTCCGTCATCCCCTCGAGCCGCTGCTCGAGCCGGTCGTGGGCGTGGTCCAGCAGCGCCACGAGCTCGCCGCGCACGAGGTCCATGACGGCAGTCTGCCGCTCCGGTCACCGCCGGCGCAGCCGTGCCACCTCCGCCTCGAGCTCGGCGACGCGCGCACGGAGTCCCAGCACGTGGCGGACCCCGGGGAGGGTCACCCCCTCGTCGACGAGCGCGCAGACCTGCTGCAGCTGCTCGACCTGGTGCCGGCTGTAGCGCCGCTGGCCGCCGTCGGAGCGCGCCGGGCTGACGACCGCGTGCGTGTCGAGCCGGCGCAGGAAGGCCGGCTGGACGGCGAGCATCCCCGCCACCTGGCCCACGGAGTAGAGCGGCGCTGCGGGGTCGTCGAAGGGCAGGGGGCTCACGGCTCCCTCCTCTCCAGGCTGGAGAGGAGCAAACCTGCGCCTGGTGTTTGAGGTTACCGCCGACTCGGGTAGGAGGCGGCTGCACCAGTCAGCTGCACCACGACAAGGAGGCACGCACCATGCAGCTGTTCGACACCCGTGGGCTCGACCCCTTCCTCGCCGACTTCGACCGGCTCGCCCAGCGGGTCCTCGGCGCGTCGGCGACGCCCCGAGCCGCGGCTCCCGTGAGCGGCATCCCCTTCGACGTCGTCCGCCGGGGCGACGCCCTCGTCCTCGAGTTCGACATGCCGGGCGCCGATTGGTCGGACCTCGACGTCCGCGTCGAGGGCCGCGCCGTGACGGTGAGCGCGAAGCGCCAGCCGGTCGAGCCGGAGGGCAGCGTCGTCTACGCCCGCGGCCGCTTCACCGGCGAGTTCCGCCAGCAGATCACCTTCCCCGACGGGCTCGACCTCGAGGCGCTCGAGGCCAGCTGGGAGCACGGCGTGCTCGCGCTCCGCGTGCCGGTGCTCGCCTCCGCCCAGCCCCGCCGCGTGGAGGTACGCGGAGTCCCGCAGCCCCCGGCGGACCAGCGCTCCATCGCCGGCTGAGCGCCTACGGCTCCACCACGAGGTCAGCCCGGTCCCGCGTGGCAGCGACGAGCGCGGCGTTGCGCTCGTCGCTGCCGAGCACCCACGACCGGGCCTCCTCGGGGTCCTTGCCGAAGGCGACATGGCGGGCGACGAGCCGCTCGACCCGGAGGTCGTCAGGGGGAGCGACGTACCAGACCTCGTCGAGCAGGTCCCGGACCTGCGCCCACGGACCCTCGTCCAGCAGCAGGTAGTTGCCCTCGACGACGACCAGCGGCACGTCGCGCGGCACCCCGATCGCGCCGGCGACGGCGTCCTCGACCTCCCGGCGGAACTCCGGCGCCCACACGCACTCCTCGTCGGCCGCCCGCAGCCGCCGCAGCAGGGCGACCCAGCCGGACGCGTCGAAGGTGTCGGGCGCGCCCTTGCGGCCGCGCCGCCCGAGGCGCACCAGCACGTCGTCGGCGAGGTGGAAGCCGTCCATGGGCACGAGCGCCGCGGCGTCACCGAGCGCGGTGACGAGCTCGCCGGCGAGCGTGGACTTCCCGGCGCCGGGCGGACCGGTGAGCCCGAGCAGCCGGCGGCCCCCGGCGGTGCTGAGCGCACGCGCCCGGGCGAGCAGGTCCTCCTTCACCGCAACCACTCCTCGACCGCTCGCGCGAGTGACGGGTCCGCCAGCCAGGCGCGCGCGCCAGCCACACCGACGCGTACGCCGGCGACCGCCGCCGCGAAGCCGAGCCGCTCCGGCAGTGCGCGCCCCGGCCGCGTGGCGGTGGCCCAGGCGAAGGCGCCGTGGAAGGCGTCGCCCGCGCCGAGCGTGTCGACCACGGGGACGGCGGCGACGGGGACCTCACCTGCAGATCTCCCGTCGTGCCAGCGGACCGGGCCTCCGCCAGCCGTCACGGCCACCGACGAAGCCCCTGCTGCCAGCACGTCCTCGAGGTCGCCCGACGAGCCCGGCACGCGGAACCCGGCGCTGCACACCGCCACGTCGACCAGGGGGAGCAGGTCGGCCAGCACGGGCTTCCAGGACCCCGCGTCGAGCACGACCGGGACGCCGGAAGCCCTGGCAGCACGCGCGACCTCGAGCGCGACCAGCGGGTGGTGCCCGTCGAGGAGCACCACGGAGGCGTCCTCGAGGTCGACGGAGGCGAGCGTGACCGCGCTGGCGGCTGCCCCGACCGAGACGACGGTCCGCGCGCCGTGCTCGTCGACCGCGCACGCCGCGACCGGAGGCGGCTCGGGGGAGCCGGCGGCGAGGTCGACGACCTCCACCCCGTGCGTCCGCAGGTCCTCGTGCGCGACGGCGGCGAGCGCGCTGCTCCCCAGCGCGGTCAGCAGCCGGGCGCGGCCGCCCAGCGCGGCGTACGCGACGGCGGCGTTGGCCGCGGGCCCGCCGGCGGCGAGCTCCTGCGACTCGGCGCGCACCTTCTCGTCCGGGGCGGGGAAGCGTCTCACCACGTGGACGAGGTCGACCGTGGCCAGACCGGCGAGCAGCGCGGTCGGAGGCAGGTCCACGGCACCCATCCTGCCGTGGGAGACTACGACGGAGTACGACGCCCACCCGAGCCCCCGAGGATCGCCCATGCCCATCGCATCTCCCGAGGTCTACGCCCAGATGCTGGACAAGGCCAAGGCCGGCGCCTTCGCCTTCCCCGCCATCAACGTCACGTCCTCCTCGACGCTGAACGCCGCGCTCCGCGGCTTCGCCGAGGCCGAGTCGGACGGCATCATCCAGGTCTCCACGGGCGGTGCGGAGTACGCCTCCGGCTCGACCATCAAGGACATGGTCACCGGCGCGGTGGCGCTCGCGGAGTACGCCCACGTCGTGGCCGAGAAGTACTCCATCAACATCGCGCTGCACACCGACCACTGCCAGAAGGAGAAGCTGGACAGCTACGTCCGGCCGCTCCTCGCGATCTCGCAGGAGCGCGTGGACAAGGGCCTCGACCCGCTGTTCCAGTCGCACATGTGGGACGGCTCCGCGGTCGAGCTGCACGAGAACGTCGACATCGCCGAGGACCTGCTCGCCGCGTGCGCCAAGGCGAAGGTCATCCTCGAGATGGAGATCGGCGTCGTCGGCGGCGAGGAGGACGGCGTCGTCGGGGAGATCAACGAGAAGCTCTACTCCACCCCCGAGGACGCGCTGCTCGTGGCCGAGCGCCTCGGTACCGGCGAGAAGGGCAAGTACCTCCTCGCGGCGACCTTCGGCAACGTGCACGGCGTCTACAAGCCGGGCCACGTCAAGCTGCGCCCCGCGGTCCTCAAGGACCTGCAGGACGCGGTCGGCGCCAAGATCGGCAAGGACTCGCCGTTCGAGTTCGTCTTCCACGGCGGCTCCGGCTCCCTGCTCGAGGAGATCCGCGAGACCCTCGACTACGGCGTGGTGAAGATGAACATCGACACCGACACGCAGTACGCGTACACCCGGCCCATCGCCGACCACTTCTTCAAGAACTACGACGGCGTCCTCAAGGTCGACGGCGACGTGGGCAACAAGAAGGCGTACGACCCGCGCACCTTCCTCAAGGCGGCCGAGGGCGGCATGGCCCAGCGCATCGTCGAGGCGTGCGAGGCCCTGCGCTCGACGGGCACCTCGCTCGGCAAGTAGCGCTCGGCGCTCCCCGCTCGAGTGAACGGGGGCACCCAGTGGCTCTCCGGAGCCCACTGGGTGCCCCCGTTCGCATCTGGCGGGGGGAGCGCAACGCGACCTCAGCCCAGGGCGACCTCAGCCCAGGGCGACCTCAGCCCAGCGCGACCTCAGCCCCGCGCGATCTCGGCCCAGACCCGCTTGCCCTCACCCAGCGCCTGGACGCCCCAGCGCCGGGACACCGCCTCGATGATCGCGACGCCGCGGCCGCCCTCGCTCTCGCCGTCGGAGCCGCGCGCCTCCGGCAGCACGGCGGAGCCGTCCACGACGGCCACCTCCAGGCAGCCGGCCTCCGTCGCGAGCTCGAGGCGCACGGCGTCCCCGCCGTGCCGGACGCCGTTGCTCACCAGTTCGGTGACCACCAGCGTCGCGTCGTACGCCAGGCCCTCCCCGCCCACGCCCCAGGCGGAGAGCGCGTCGCGGACGGTGCGCCGGGCGACCGCGCAGGCCTCCGGGCCGAGCGGGAGGTCGAGCGCGAGCGTGAGGCGCTGGCCTGCGGTCATGGAGCGGGTTCGTCCTCTTCTCGGGCTGGGCGGGGTGCGACCCGTACGATGTCGTCGCCGCAACGGTGGTTGCGGCACCACGTTGCGCAACGGTCGTTGCGTAGCGCGACCTGAGCCTCTGGGAGGTTCCTGTGGACCGCGCCGCCCCTCCCCGCCCCGAACTCGAGCACGACGCCGCGCTCGACGCGCTGCGCGACCTGGCCGAGGTGCTCGAGCAGGCGGCCGGCGACTACCGCTCGCTCGCGCAGCGCTGCCGCGAGCTCGCCGTCGAGAAGGAGCGGGTCCCCGCGTGGCGCGACGTCGTCGAGGCGGAGGACCGCCCGCTGATCGTCGAGGCCGTGACGACGCTGCGCGACCGGGTCACCGACGCCAGTGCGCGCTTCCGCCGCTCGCAGGCCCGGGCGCTGGCCGACGAGGGGCTGAGCCACCAGCGCATCGCGACGATGTACGGCGTGACCCGCCAGCGCGTCGCCGCCCTGCTCGGCGACCGCCCCGGAGACGACCAGCAGCAGGCGGAGCAGCAGTAGGCCGGCGGGTCACGGGGTAGGGTCCCCCCGCTCGACGCACCACCACGCGCGAGCGCCACTCCGCGCCAGAGGACCCCTGCATGCCCACCACCGCCAAGGCCTACGCCGCCCCCAGCGCCGACCAGCCCCCGCAGCCGACCACGATCGAGCGGCGCGACGTCGGCCCCCACGAGGTCCGCATCGCCATCGCGTACGCCGGCATCTGCCACTCGGACATCCACACCGCGCGCGGCGAGTGGGGCCCCGTCACGTACCCGATCGTCGTCGGCCACGAGATCGCCGGCGTCGTCGAGGAGGTCGGCTCCGCCGTCACCAAGCACGCCGTGGGCGACCGCGTCGGGGTCGGCTGCATGGTCGACTCGTGCCGCGAGTGCGCGAACTGCCAGCAGGGCCTCGAGCAGTACTGCCTGAACGGCAACATCGGCACGTACGCGAGCACCGGCCGCGACGGCAAGCCCACCGCTGGCGGCTACTCCGCCTCGATCGTGGTCACCGAGGACTTCGCCCTCAAGATCCCGGATGCGCTCTCCCTCGACGTGGCCGCGCCGCTGCTGTGCGCCGGCATCACGCTCTACTCCCCGCTGCACCACTGGGGCGCGGGCCCGGGCAAGGAGGTCGCGATCGTCGGCCTCGGCGGGCTCGGCCACATGGGCGTGCAGATCGCTGCCGCCCTGGGCGCGCGCGTCACCGTCTTGAGCCAGTCGCTCAAGAAGCAGGAGGACGGGCTGCGGCTCGGCGCCTCCGCGTACTACGCGACGAGCGACCCCGACACGTTCGAGGCGCTCAAGGGCAGCTTCGACCTCATCGTCAACACCGTCTCCGCGCCGCTGCCGATGGACGACTACCTCGGCCTGCTGCGCACCAACGGCGTGATGGTGCAGGTCGGCGCGCCGCCGGAGCCGGTCTCGGTCTCGCTCGGCTCGCTCATGGGCGGGCGCCGCTCGCTCGCCGGCTCGGGCATCGGCGGCATCCCCGAGACCCAGGAGATGCTCGACTTCTGCGCCGAGCACGGCCTCGGTGCTCAGGTCGAGGTCATCCCCGCCGACCGGATCCCCGAGGCGTGGGACCGGGTCGTCGCGAGCGACGTGCGCTACCGGTTCGTCATCGACGCGAAGACCCTCTAGCGAGAGCGCCCTTCGAAGGGACCGCGGGAGCGGCCGCCCGGCACTACGCCGGGCGCCGCTCCCGCGAGACCTGCTCGAGCACGCGCAGCAGCGTCGCCGGCTCCTGGGCGCCCTGCACCGCGTAGCGCCGGTCGATGACGAAGGTCGGCACCGCGGTGATCCCGAGGTCGCGGGCGGTCGCCAGCTCCTCCTCGACCTCCTCCGCGCCGTGGTCGCCGGCCAGCCACTCCCGGACGCGGGCGCCGTCGAGTCCGGCCTCGACCCCGATCTCGGCGAGGACGAACAGGTCCCCGAGGTCGCGGCCCTCGGTGAAGTACGCCCGGAAGAGCCGCTCCTGCACCTCGGGCTGGACGCCCTCGTGGCGGCCGAGCGCCAGCAGGCGGTGCGCGTCCCGGGTGCTCACCGCGAGCGCCCGGTCCAGGTGGAGCTCCAGCCCCTCCGCTGCGGCGATGCCGGTGACGTGGGCCTGCATGCCCGGCACCCGGTCGGCGCCGAACCGCTCGGCCAGGTGCTCGTCGAGCGGGCGCGCCTCGGCGGGCGCGGAGGGGTCGAGCAGGAAGGCGTGCGAGACCACCTCCACCTCCCCGTCGTACGCCGCCAGGGCACGCTCGAGGCGGTGCTTCCCGATGTAGCACCAGGGGCACGCCACGTCGGACCAGACGTCGATGCGGAGGGTGTCGCTCATGCTCTCGGCAACGGCGCGAGCCCGCTCCGGATTCCGCCAGATGCCCTGACGGGCCTCCACGCCGGGCCCCGCTCGTGGTACCACGTCTCCAGCAGACCGCCGGGGGACGGAGGCACATGGACGACGGGGCGGCCGAGCGCGACCCGCGCGTGGAGGCCGCCGTGCTCGCCGCGGTCGCGGACAACGAGGTGGACGGCCTGCTCGTCGCCGACCCGCTGCGGGACGCGGACGGCGTCGTCGTCGACTTCCGCTACGTCTACGAGAACGCGGGTGTCGTCTCCCTGCTCGGGGCGGGCTCGCTGCTCGGCCGGACGATGCGCGAGGTCTTCCCCTGGGCGGTCGGCTCGGTGTCGTGGGACGCCTGCGTCGCCGTCGCCGACGGCGGTGGCCCGCGGCTCCACGAGTCCGAGCCGAGCGTCGCCGCCGACCACCTGGCCGGGCGCGTCTTCCAGATCCACACCTGCGCGGAGGAGGGGCTCGTCGTCATGCTCTTCCGCGACGTCACCGCCGTGCGCAACGCGCACCGGGGTGCCGCCGCCCGTGAGCGCGCCTTCCGCGCGCTGGTCGAGCAGGCGACCGATGTCATCCACGTGTTCGACGGCGAGGGCCGGACGACGTACGTCAGCCCGGCCATCGAGCGCATCCTCGGGCACCCCGCCGACGAGGTCGCGGAGCTCTCCTACACGGCGCTGGTCGCCGAGGAGGACCGGCCGCGCGCCGTGGCGGCGTTCGAGCAGCTCCTGGTCGACGGCCCGGGCGCCCGGGTGCGGCTCGACCTCGGGGTGCGCCACGCGAGCGGGAGCACCCGCTGGGCGCAGGTGAGCGCGACGAACCGGCTGGACGACCCCGCGGTGGCCGGCATCGTCGTCAACTGGCGCGACGTCACCGAGCGCCGCGAGCTCGAGGTCAGGCTGGCGCACGAGGCCTCGCACGACCCGCTGACGGGACTGCCCAACCGCCGGCTGCTCGGCGAGCTGCTCGAGCGCGCCGTCTCCGGCGCGAGCCGGCGGGGGGCGACCGCGGCTGTGCTCTTCTGCGACGTCGACGACTTCAAGCTCGTCAACGACACGCGCGGCCACGCCGCCGGGGACGAGCTGCTCGCCGAGGTCGCCCGCCGGCTCCGCCAGGTGCTGCGCCCGGGCGACGTCGTCGCGCGCTTCGGCGGCGACGAGTTCGTCGTCGTCTGCGAGTCGCTGGGCGACGCCCGGGAGGCGCTCGGCGTCGCCGAGCGGGTGCAGGACGCGCTGTGCGGGCAGTACGCGCTGGCGGGCGCGGTCACGCACGCGACGGTGAGCATCGGGCTGACGACGCTGCGGCCCGGCGCCGGCAGCGGACCGACCGCGCTGAGCGAGGCCGACGCCGCGCTGTACGCCGCGAAGCGCAAGGGCCGCGGGCGCATCGAGGTGTTCGACCGCGGTCTCCGCGACGAGCTGGACCAGCGGCTGCGCTCCGAGGCGGGGCTGCGCCGCGCTCTCGGCCAGGACGAGCTCGAGCTGCACTTCCAGCCGATCGTCGAGCTGGCGACCGGCCGTACCGCCCGGGTGGAGGCCCTGCTGCGCTGGCGCCAGCCGGACGGGGGCCTCGCGCTGCCGGGCGAGTTCCTCTCGGTCGCGGAGCACACCGGGCTGGTCGTCGACCTCGGCCGCCGCGTCCTGCAGCTCGGGGTGGGCCAGGCCCGCAGCTGGGTCGAGCGGTGGGGCGGCCGCGCGCCGGTGCTCTGCCTCAACGTCGCCCACCGCCAGCTCAACGCGCCGGGCTTCCTCGACGAGCTGGACGAGCTGCTGGAGACCGCGGGCCTGCCGGCGCACGCGCTGGAGCTCGAGGTGAGCGAGCGGCTGCTCGTCTCCGACCCCGCCCCGGTGGCGGGGCTGCTCGCCGAGGTGCGCTCGCGCGGGGTCGGGATCGCGCTCGACGACTTCGGCGCCGGCAGCACCTCCATCTCCTGGCTGCAGACGCTGCCGATCGACGTGCTCAAGCTCGACCGGTGCCTGGTGGCGGGGCTCCCCGGGCGCAACGAGGCCGCCATCGTCGGCGCGCTCGCCATGCTCGCGGCCGAGCTCGACATCGCGACCGTCGCCGAGGGGATCGAGACCCACGACCAGCTCACGGCCGTGACCGAGCTCGGCTGCGGCTTCGCGCAGGGCTACCTGCTCGCCGTGCCCGCCCCCGAGGCCGCGCTGGAGGTGGTGCTCCCGCCCGCGGAGGAGCTGCCCGTCAGGCGGTGAGCGCCGCGGGGTGGACGCCGGCCCCGGTGGCGACCTCCTGCGCCACCTGGAGGAACGCGCGGACGGCGCCGTCGTCGGCGATCGCCCGCCGGGTCACGGCGAACACGCGGCGGACGGGCTCCCGCCCGCGTACGGGCCGGACGACGACGCCCTCGCGGACCGCGCGCAGGGCGAGCAGCGGGACCAGCGCGACCCCGAGCCCGACCTCGACGTAGCCCTGCAGCGCGAAGTAGTCCTCGGCAGAGACCGCGACCCGCGGCTTGAACCCCGCTCCCGCGCAGGCCTCGAGCATCGGCGCCTCGCAGGTGCCGGGGCACGAGGAGGTCATCACCCAGGGGTCGTCGGCCAGGTCCTCGAGGGCGACAGCGCGCCGGCCCGCGAGCCGGTGCGTGCGCGGCAGCACGACGCGGTACGCGTCGTCGAGCAGGTGCCGGCGCACCAGCACCGCGTCCTCGGCGGAGGGCAGGTCGTAGCCGGGCTCGACGGCGAGGGCGATGTCGGCGGTGCCGGCGCGTACGGCGTCGATCGACTCCGGCGGGTCGGCGACCGTGACGTCGAGCCGCACGTCGGGGCTGCGCCGCTGGAAGGCCCCGACCACGGCGGGGACGAGCCCGACCCCGGCGGTCTGGAAGGCGACGACCCGCAGCGACCCGGCGCGCCCCTCGCGCAGGGCGGCGAGCGCGGCCTCCGCCTCCGCGACGCGCTCGAGCAGGGCCGCGGCGTGCTCGGCCAGCAGCAGCCCCGCCGCCGTCGGGCGCAGCCCGCGCCCCACGCGCTCGAGCAGCGGGGTGCCCGCCTCGCGCTCCAGCACGGCGAGCTGCTGGCTGACGGCCGAGGGCGTGTAGCTCAGCACCCCCGCGGCGGCCGTGACCGAACCGGTGTCCACCACGGTCTTCAGCACGCGCAGGCGGCGGATGTCGAGCACCCCTCCATCGTGAAGCAGCGCTTCACGGAGGTCCAGCACTATTCGCTGGTCCTGCGCCCCTCGTGCCATGACAGTAGGAGGTGGCCGGCCAGCCGCACGTCCCAGTCCCACCTCCCCCACGGACTCCCGAGGAGCTCCCGATGCTCGTCATGCTGGCCCTGATCGTCCTCGTTGCCCTGCTCGCCGCGCGCTTCGGCGCCGACTCCCGTGAACCGCGCCAGTGGCGGGACGGGACCGACTGGAGCGCGCGCCCCCGCCGCTAGCAGCTCAGGCCGGGAGCACGACGTCGAGCGCGGGGACGCCGCCCTGCGTGTGCCGCAGCGCCGTCCCCCAGCCGAGCCCGCGGGCGACGTCCGCCACGTCGTCCGCGGAGCGCGCGCCGGTCGCCTGCTCGAGCAGCGCGCGCGCCAGGACGCCCTTGCCGTGCTTGGAGAAGTGGCTGATGACGCGCGGCTCGCCCTTGGGCCGCGGCGAGAGCACGCGGACGGGCAGCACCTGGTGGCGCAGCGGGCCCGTCGGCGGCCACATCCCGGCGTAGTCCGTGGAGCGCAGGTCGACGCAGAACGACCGCCCCAGCAGCGCGGGCACGGTGTCGCGCAGCGCCGCCCGCCACAGCGGCGTCAGCCCTCCGAGGTCCGGCAGGACCGCGGAGACGGGGACGCGGTAGTCCGGCACCCGGTCGCTGCCCCGGACGATGCCGAGCAGGCCGGAGAGCACGAGGCAGCCCTGCTCCGCCCGGCGGCGGACGGCGGGCGTCATCGAGGCGACGTCGAGGCCCTGGTAGACCACCCCGGCGTACCGGTCGAGGGCGGGGAGCGTCGCGCTCGTCGCGGCGGCGGCGTCGGCCGCGAGCGCCGCCTCCCGCGCCGCGGGCGGGAGCTTGAGCACCTCGGCGGCCCGCTCCGGCTGGTCCTGCGCGAGCCCGGCCACCGCGTCGACCACCCGCCGGCGCGTCCCGGCCAGGCGAGGGGCGGCGAGCCCCTCGAGGTCGACCGCGGGCCCGTCGCCGCCGGGGGTCTTCGCCTCGCTCGGCGGCAGCAGGATGAGCACCGGAGGAGTATCCGCCCTGCGCTCCCCGGACGCCCGGCCGCGCCCGCCCCGGCTAGGGTCGGGAGCAGGAGCCCGGGACGCAGAGGAGCGGTCGATGGCAGAGGCGGAGCGCGTACGCGGCGTGGTGGCGCGCGCGAAGGGTGCGCCCGTGGCGCTCGAGACGATCGTCGTGCCGGCGCCCGGACCGGGCGAGGCGCGCGTGCGCGTCAAGGCGTGCGGCGTGTGCCACACCGACCTGCACTACAAGCTCGGCGCGATCGGCGACGGCTTCCCGTTCCTGCTCGGGCACGAGGCGGCCGGCGTCGTCGAGTCCGTCGGCCCCGACGTGACCGAGGTCGCTCCCGGCGACACCGTCGTGCTCAACTGGCGGGCGGTCTGCGGCCAGTGCCGGGCCTGCCGCCGCGGCCGGCCGTGGTACTGCTTCGACACGCACAACGCCACGCAGCGGATGACCCTCGAGGACGGCACCGAGCTCTCGCCGGCGCTCGGCATCGGCGCGTTCGCCGAGCTGACGCTCGTCGCGGCGGGCCAGTGCACCAAGGTCGACCCGTCCGTACCCCCTGCGGTGGCGGGACTCCTCGGCTGCGGCGTCATGGCCGGCATCGGTGCGGCGATCAACACCGGCGGCGTCGGTCGCGGCGACACGGTCGCCGTCATCGGCTGCGGCGGGGTGGGCGACGCAGCCGTCCTCGGCTCGTCTCTGGCCGGTGCGCGCACGATCATCGCCGTCGACGTGGACGAGCAGAAGCTGCAGTGGGCACGCGACTTCGGGGCCACCCACACCGTCGACGCCAAGCAGCACGACGTCGTCGAGGCCGTCCGCTCGCTGACCGACGGCTTCGGCGCCGACGTCGTCATCGACGCGGTCGGGCGTCCGGAGACGTGGAAGCAGGCGTTCTACGCGCGCGACCTCGCCGGGACGGTCGTGCTCGTCGGCGTCCCGTCGCCGGAGATGACCCTGGAGCTGCCGCTCCTCGACGTCTTCGGCCGCGGCGGCGCCCTCAAGTCCAGCTGGTACGGCGACTGCCTGCCCTCGCGCGACTTCCCGATGCTGCTCGACCTCTTCCAGCAGGGCCGGCTCCCGCTCGACCGCTTCGTCTCCGAGGAGATCGGCGTGGGCGACGTCGAGGAGGCGTTCGACAAGATGCACCGTGGCGAGGTCCTGCGCTCCGTGGTGGTGTTCCCGTGACCGCCTACGCGGAGTTCCCGCAGGGGCTGCGCATCGAGCGCGTCGTCACCGCGGGCACCTTCGAGCTCGACGGCGGCTCGTGGGAGGTCGAGAACAACGTCTGGCTCATCGGCAACGACGCCGAGGTCGTCGTCATCGACCCGGCGCACGACCCCGAGGCGATCCTCGCCGCGGTGGGGGAGCGCGAGCTGCTCCTCGTCGTGTGCACCCACGGCCACAACGACCACATCAACGCCGCTGTCGAGGTCGCCGCCGAGAAGGACGCGGAGATCGCCCTGCATCCCAAGGACGGGATGCTCTGGCAGGAGGAGTACGGCGCCGACCTCCGCTGGGACGTCGACCTCGCCGACCAGGGCGGCATCACCGTGGCGGACCTCGAGCTCACCGTGCTGCACACCCCGGGGCACTCGCCCGGCGCGGTCTGCCTGCACGCCAGCGACATCGACGTCGTCTTCACGGGCGACACGCTGTTCAACGGCGGGCCCGGGGCGACGGGCCGGAAGTACTCCGACCGCGACCTCATCGTCCGCTCGATCCGCCGCAAGCTGCTCGACCTCAGCGACGACACGCGCGTGCTCACCGGGCACGGCGAGGAGACGACGATCGAGGCCGAGCGGGCCGGCTCGCGCGGGTGGGACGAGGACGAGACGGCGGAGTAGTGCCCGACGTCCCGCAGCTCGACGGCGTCCGCCACAGCTGGGTACGCGCCGGTGACGACCTCATGCTGCACGTCGCCGCCGCCGGCCCGGAGGACGCGCCCCCGGTCGTGCTGCTGCACGGCTGGCCGCAGCACTGGTGGTGCTGGCGGCACGTCATCCCCCCGCTCGCGCGCGACCACCGGGTGCTCGCCGTGGACCTGCGCGGCTGCGGGTGGAGCGACGTCCCCGCCTCGGGCTACGACAAGGAGCAGCTCGCCGCGGACGTCGTGGGCGTCCTGGACACGCTCGGCGTCGAGCGCACCCGGCTGGTGGGCCACGATTGGGGCGGCTGGGTCGCGGGGCTGCTCGCGCAGCGGCACCCGGAGCGGGTCACCGACCTGCTGCTGGTCTCGATCCTGCCGCCGTTCCTGCCGGTGCACGTGCCGCCCCGGCAGGCGTGGCGCTTCGGCTACCAGCCCCTCGTCGCCGCTCCCGTGCTCGGCCCGCTGCTCGTCCGCGGCGTCGCGGCCCGGCGCGACGGCAGCTTCGCCGAGGTCCTGCGGCAGCGCCGCTACGCCCGCGCGTCCTCCCTGCTCTACCGCACCTTCCTCGTCCGGGAGCTCGCACAGAGCCGCGCGGGCGCGCACCGCGGCGGGCCTGCCGTGCCGTGGAGGCTGCTGCTGGGCGGCGCGGACCCGGTCATCCGGCCCGAGTTCCTGCTGCGCGGCCGGCAGGCCACCACCGTGCTCCCGGGTGCCGGCCACTTCCTGCCCGAGGAGGCGCCGGAGGCGGTGCTCGCGGCGCTCGCGGCGCCGCGCTGAGCCGGTGTACGGGCCCACCGCTGCGCAGGGAGCGCTCCCTTGGCAGGATGTCGCCCATGCCGCAGAACCTCATCGCCGGGCCGCCGCCCACCCACCTGCCCGAGGACGAGGCCGCGCGCGACCAGCTCGCGGGCCTGCTCGCCTCCGGGAGCGACGTGCGGCCGGCCGCGGCGGAGCACCCGGCGTACAGCCTGGCCTGGGCCGTGCTCGCCGAGCAGGCGCTCGACGGCGGCGACGCGGTGACGGCGTACGCGTTCGCGCGGACCGGCTACCACCGTGGTCTCGACGCCCTGCGCCGCTCCGGCTGGCGCGGCACGGGCCCGGTGCCGTGGGAGCACGAGCCGAACCGCGGCTTCCTGCGCGCGCTGGCGGCCCTCGGCCGTGCCGCCGCCGCGATCGGGGAGGCGCCGGAGGCCGACCGCTGCCGCGAGTTCCTCCATGACAGCAGCGAGTCCGCAGCAGCCGCTCTGCCGACCTGGTGACGAGCCGCGCCATGTCCGTCGTGGTCGTCGGGGGCGGGATCAGCGGGAGCGCCTGCGCCGCCGCGCTCCAGGCCGCCGGCGCCCGGGTCCAGCTGCTGGACCGCGCCCACCGGCCGGGCGGGCGCATGGCGGGCTACGACCGGGGCGGCCGGATCGTCGACCTCGGCGCGTCGTACCTCACGGTCTCCGGTGACGCGCTCGTCGCGCAGGTCGAGCGCTGGGAGTCGGCGGGCCTCGCCCGCCGGTGGACCGACACCTTCGCGGTGAGCGACGGCGAGACGCTGACGGGCACCCGGAGCGGGCCGCTGCGCTGGGCCGCCACCGGCGGCCTGCACACCCTCGTGGCCGACCTGCAGCGCGGGGTGGCGGTGCGCCAGGAGTGCGAGGTCGAGGCCGTCGGCCCCGGCCCGCTGGTGCAGGCCCGCGACGGCCGCGAGGAGCTGGCCGACGCCGTCGTGCTCGCGATGCCCGACCCGCAGGCAGCGGACCTGCTGGCCGACTCGCTCGACGCCGAGCTCGAGCAGGTGGCCGAGCGCGAGTGGGCGCCGGCGCTGAGCGTCGCGCTGCGCTTCCCGGAGCGCAGCTGGGACGCCGACCTGCACGGCGTGTTCGTCAACGGCTCGGCGGAGCTCGCCTGGATCGCCGACGACGGCGACCGGCGCGGCGACGGGGCGCCCGTCCTCGTGCTGCACTCCACGGCCGAGCTCGCCGAGGAGCACCTCGACGACGTCTCCGCAGCGCTCCCGCAGCTCGTCGGCGCGGTGCGCCGCATCCTGCAGCTGCCGGACGACCCGGTCGAGGTCCACACCAAGCGCTGGTCGCTCGCCCGCCCGGTCGAGCCGCGCGAGGAGCCGTTCTTCCTCGGTGACGCGATGGTCGGGCTGTGCGGCGACGGCTGGCACGCGCCGGCGCGGGTCGAGTCGGCGTACGCCTCGGGCCGCGCGCTCGCCGACGAGCTGCTGCGCCGGCTGGGATGAGCGAGGAGGGCGTCGCCTACGCCTCACCGGCCGGCCGCGGCGTCCTCGCCGCGACCGTCCTCGGCTCGGGGATGGTCTTCCTCGACAGCACCGTCGCCAACGTCGCGCTGCGCCCCATCGGCAAGGCCCTCGACGCCGACCTCGCGGTGCTCCAGTGGGTGGTCAACGGCTACACGCTCGCGCTCGCCGCCCTGATCCTCCTCGGCGGGTCGCTCGGGGACAGGTTCGGCCGGCGCCGGGTGTTCGTCGTCGGCACGGTGTGGTTCGCGGTCGGCTCGCTGCTCTGCGGGCTGGCCCCCACCGGTGCCGTGCTCGTCGCGGCGCGCGTCCTCCAGGGGGTGGGCGGGGCGCTGCTCACGCCCGGGAGCCTGGCGATCCTGCAGACCTCGCTGCGGCACGAGGACCGGGCGCGGGCGATCGGCGCCTGGTCCGGGCTGGCCGGGCTGTCCTCCGCCGCGGGGCCGCTCGTCGGCGGGTGGCTGGTCTCGGCGCTGTCGTGGCGCTGGGCCTTCCTGCTCAACCTGCCGCTGGCGGTCGTCGTCGTCACGATCGCCCTGCGCTGCGTCCCGGAGAGCCGCTCCACCGCCGTGCCCAGGCTCGACCCGCTGGGGGCCCTGCTCGCGGCCCTCGCGCTCGGCGGCTCGACGTACGCGCTGGTGTCGTGGGGCTCGCCCGCTGCCTGGGCCGCCCTCGTCGTCGGCGTCGCCAGCGCCGTCGCGTTCCTCGGCTGGCAGCGGGTGGCGCTCGCGCCGATGCTGCCCCTCGGGATCTTCCGCTCGCGGGCGTTCAGCGCCGCCAACGTCGCGACCTTCGTGGTCTACGGGGGACTCGCCGGCGTCACCTTCCTGCTCGTGCTCGACCTGCAGGTGGCGTCCGGGTTCTCGCCGCTGGTGTCCGGCAGCCTGCTGCTGCCGATCACCGCCATGATGCTGCTGCTGTCGTCGCACTCCGGGGCGCTGGCCACGCGCACCGGCGCGCGGCTGCCCATGACCGTGGGCCCGGTCATCGTCGCGGTCTCGGTGCTGGTGCTCGCCACGCTCCCCGAGGGCGGGCTCTCCTGGCTCGTCGCCCTCGTCGGCGCGGCCCTGCTCGGGCTCGGCATGGCGGTGCTCGTCGCGCCGCTCACCGCGACCGTGCTCGCGAGCGTGGGCGACGAGCACGCCGGCCTGGCGTCGGGCGTCAACAACGCGGTCGCGCGCACCGCCTCGCTCGTCGCGGTCGCGGCGCTGCCGGTGGTCGTCGGCCTCGGGGGCGACGACTACGCCGACCCGCGCGTCCTGCACCCGGCGTACCGGACGGCGATGCTGCTCTGCGCCGGGCTCGTGGCCCTCGGGGCGGTGGTCAGCTGGGTGGGCGTGCCCGGCCGCGCGGACGCCGAGGGCTAGGGCCGCTCGAGCGCGAAGAGCACGTGCCGCGAGAGCCTGTGCCCGGCGGGTACGCGGGGGTGGTCGAAGTCGCGTGCGGGCCGGTGCGTCATCCCGAGCCGGCGCATGACGTCCTGCGAGCGCAGGTTGGGCACCGCGGTGAAGGCGACGACCTCGGGCAGCGCGAGCTCGGTGAACGCGTGCTGCAGGCACGCGCGGCCGGCCTCCGTCGCGTACCCGCGTCCCCAGGCCCAGGCGGCGAGCCGCCAGCCGATCTCGGTGCCCGGGGCGGGCGGGAGGTCGGGCGTCAGCGGCTGGATCCCGACGAAGCCCGCGAACCGCCCGACGTCCGGGCCCTCGACGACCTCGACGGCGAACATCCCCCAGCCGCGCTCCGCGATGCCGGCGGCGAGCCGGTCGACCATCGCGTCGCTCTGCTCGGCGGTCAGCGGCGCGGGGAAGTGCTCCATGACGAGCGGGTCGGCGTTGAGCGCGGCGAACGGCGCGCGGTCGTCGTCGCGCCACTGCCGCAGCGAGAGCCTCTCGGTCAGCAGCACGCCCCGACCGTAGCGCTCCGGTACGATCTGTCCGCAAGGGGCGCTCTGCGGTGGCCTCCTGCGGCTCCCGATCTCCGATCCGAAGGTGGACCCGCGTGCCCGCGATCGTCGTCGTCGGTGCCCAGTGGGGCGACGAGGGGAAGGGCAAGGCGACCGACACGATCGCCGGGTCCCTCGACTACGTCGTCCGCTACAACGGCGGCAACAACGCCGGGCACACCATTGTGGTCGCGGGCGAGAAGTACGCGCTGCACCTGCTGCCCACCGGCATCCTCACGCCCACCGTGGTCCCGGTCATCGGCAACGGCGTCGTCATCGACCTCGGCGTGATGTTCGAGGAGATCGACCTGCTCGAGGCGCGCGGCGTCGACACCTCGCGGCTCGTCGTCAGCGCGGGCGCGCACGTCATCGCGCCCTACCACCGCACGGTCGACAAGGTCACCGAGCGCTTCCTCGGCAAGCGACGCATCGGCACGACGGGGCGCGGCATCGGCCCGGCGTACGCCGACAAGATGTCCCGCGTCGGCGTGCGGATCCAGGACCTCTTCGACGAGAAGATCCTGCGGCAGAAGGTCGAAGGCGCGCTCGAGCAGAAGAACAACCTGCTGGTCAAGGTCTACAACCGCCGCGCGATCTCCGTCGACGAGGTGGTCGAGGAGCTGCTGGTCCACGTGGACCGGCTGCGCCCGCTGGTGAAGGACACCTCGCTGCTGCTGTCGCACGCGCTCGACGAGGGCAAGAACGTCCTTCTCGAGGGCGGTCAGGCCACGCTGCTCGACGTCGACCACGGCACCTATCCGTTCGTCACGTCGTCGAACCCGACCTCCGGTGGCGCCAGCACCGGCTCGGGCATCCCCCCCACGCGCATCGACTCCGTCGTCGCCGTCGTCAAGGCGTACACGACGCGCGTCGGTGAGGGGCCGTTCCCGACCGAGCTGCTCGACGCGGACGGGGAGCGGCTGCGCCGCGACGGCGGGGAGTTCGGCACGACGACCGGGCGTCCGCGCCGCTGCGGCTGGTACGACGCGGTGGTCGCCCGCTACGCCGCGCGCATCAACGGGGTCACCGACTTCGTGCTCACCAAGCTCGACGTCCTCACCGGCTGGGAGCAGATCCCGGTGTGTGTCGCGTACGAGATCGACGGCGTCCGGCACGACGAGATGCCCATGACGCAGACGGACTTCCACCACGCCGTGCCGGTCTACGAGTGGTTCCCCGGCTGGACCGAGGACATCTCCGCGGCGCGGACGCTCGCCGACCTCCCCGCCAACGCCCGCGCCTACGTCGAGGCGCTCGAGGGCATGTCGGGCGCGCAGATCAGCGCGATCGGCGTGGGTCCGGGCCGCGACCAGACCATCGAGGTGCGCCCGCTGCTGCGCTAGGCGCAGGTGGGCTCGCCCGCGCGGCGACGTTGATCAGGCAGCCCGATCGAGTTCCCGGCGCCGCCTGTCGAGCTGCCGCTCCTCGAACGACCGGCCGCACGGAGTGCACGCCGTACGGACGAGATCTCGTCCTGGTGGCGACCACTCCGTGCGGTCGGGCTCGTCCTTGATCGGGCAGCCTGATCAACTTCCAGGCCGGCCGCGGCGGGCTGGCTCGCCCGCAGCGCGGGTCAGTCCGTGACCGCACCCGACGACGGCGCCGCGGCCGAGCCGAACTGCTTGAGCCCGCCCAGGGCCAGGTCGACGAGCTGGTCGAGCTGGACCACGTCGTCCGCCGAGGGCGCCGTGACGGCCGCGGGGGAGTCGTCGATGTCGACGACGAGCTTCGACGTCTTCACGTGGGCGATGGACTCGGGGTCCTTGCTCAGCGCGACGACGCTGGAGAGGTCCAGCGTGGCCTGGGTCAGGTGCTTGTCCTTCACCGTGAGCGTGCCGGTGACGGGAGTGCCGGGCAGCTGGTCGATCGTGCTCTTCTGCGCGGTGATCGAGCTCGACGCGGCGCCGAACAGCTTGGCGTACTCCGGCTTCTGCAGGATCTCCAGCCACGCGTCCAGCGTCTTGCGGACGTCGGCGCTCCAGTCCACCTTCGTCGTGCCGCCGTCCTTCGACACCGTGGTCGCGACCGACGCGGCACCGAGCAGCTCGGAGGCGAGGCGGCGGGCGACCGCGGGGTCGGGCTGCGTCGTGCCGAGCGGGGAGGACTTGTTCAGCCCGGCGGCCTGCAGCTTGGAGTAGACGCTCGTCAGGTCGAGGCGCAGCCACTTGCCGGCCTTGATCCCCTCGACGACCGAGGAGAACATCGCTGCCGACTCGGCGTCCAGCGGCAGCGCGGTGCCCGTCGCCTCCTGGTACGCCGCGGGGTCGAGCTTCGCGTAGAGCACGCCCTCGATCGAGCGCAGCGTCGCCACGTCCTTGCCGCCGTGCTTCCACACCATCGCGAAGGTCCCGCTGTGCGCGAGGGACTTCGCCGGGTCGGTGCTGGCGCTCGGCGCGCTCGTCGCCGTGCCCGCCTGACCGAGCGTCTGGTCGCCCTCGGGGTCGACCGTGACGACGAGGCTGCTGTCGGCGACGATCTGCGCGTCGCGCTTGTCGCTCGCCGACGTCGAGCTCTTCTGCAGCTCGCCGTCGGGGTCGGCGATGTGCAGCGTGAACGACGCCGCCTTGGCCTTCTTGAGGTTCTCGACCGCGTCGTGCGCGGAGAGCTTCGCACTGGTCTGGGCGCAGCCGCCCAGGAGCCCCGCCACCGCGAGGCTCGCCACCGCTCCGGCGCCGGCCACCTTGACCCGTCGGTCCGTCGTCCTCATGTCCCGCTTCCCCCGTCTCCGTCCGCTCCGGTCTGGAGCGCCGCGCCATGCTAGAGGTGGCGGCTCCGCCCCCGCCACGCCCGTACGCGCGCCTGTGGACGTGCTCTCCCCCGCTCTGCAGCACCAAACCCCGCGCCGTCGTCGAGTGCGCGTACCCGCGCCCGCCAGGGGGAACAGCCCCGGCGAGGAGCAGGCGGGGCTGCTCCCGTGCCTCGAGGAGGAGGTCCCGTGGACGCACGAGCGCAGGGAAGCCAGGGCGGAGGGCTCGCGGCGCCCTCCCGCTCGCGGGACCGCACGCACTACCTCTACCTCGCCGTGCTCGCCGCCGTGGGCCTCGGCATCGTCGTGGGCCTCGTGGCGCCGTCGCAGGCGCAGCAGCTCAAGCCGCTGGGCACGGCCTTCGTCAACCTCATCAAGATGATGATCAGCCCCGTCATCTTCTGCACCATCGTGCTGGGCATCGGCTCCGTCCGCCGGGCAGCCCAGGTGGGGCGGGCCGGCGGGCTCGCCCTCTCGTACTTCCTCGTGATGTCCACCGTCGCCCTCGCGGTCGGGCTCGTCATCGGCAACCTGCTGCACCCCGGCGCGGGCCTGCACCTCACCGAGGAGCTCCGTGGTGCGGGGGCGAAGCAGGCGGGCACCGGCGCGGAGGGTACGCAGGAGTTCCTCCTCGGGATCATCCCGACGACGCTGGTCTCCGCCCTCACCGCCGGGCAGGTGCTGCAGACGCTGCTCGTCGCCCTGCTGGTGGGCTTCGCCATCCAGCCGCTCGGCACGGCCGGCGAACCCGCCCTGCGCGCGGTGGCAGTGCTGCAGAAGGTCGTGTTCAAGGTGCTGGCCATGGTCATGTGGCTGGCTCCGGTCGGCGCCTTCGGCGCCATGGCCGCGGTCGTGGGGAGCGCTGGTGGGCAGGCACTCCGCAGCCTGGCGGTCATCATGGTCGGCTTCTACCTCACCTGCGCGGTCTTCGTGTTCGGCGTGCTCGGTCTGGTCCTGTGGCTGACGGCACGCATCTCCGTCCTCCGCCTGCTGGCCTACCTCGGGCGCGAGTTCCTCCTCATCCTCAGCACCTCCTCGTCCGAGACGGCGCTGCCGCGGCTGATCGCCAAGATGGAGCACGCGGGCGTCTCCCGGCCCGTCGTGGGCGTCGTCGTGCCGACCGGCTACTCGTTCAACCTCGACGGCACGGCGATCTACCTCACGATGGCCTCCATCTTCATCTCGCAGGCGCTCGACAAGCCGCTGTCCATCGGCGAGCAGATCGGGCTGCTGCTGTTCATGGTCGTGGCCTCCAAGGGCGCGGCAGGCGTGACGGGCGCGGGACTCGCGACCCTCGCCGGTGGCCTGCAGTCGCACCGGCCCGAGCTGCTCGACGGCGTCGGGCTCATCGTCGGCATCGACCGCTTCATGTCCGAGGCGCGCGCGCTCACCAACTTCGCGGGCAACGCCATCGCGACGGTCGTGGTGGGGTCGTGGACGCACGAGGTCGACACCGCGCGCATGCACGAGGTCCTGCACGGGCGGCTGCCGTTCGACGAGCGGCTCCTCGACGACACGCACGACAGCGTCGACCTGCGCGAGTCGTCGGCGCGTGCGACCGAGCCGACGGGGGTAGGCCCGCGGCCATGAGCGATCAGGCCTACGACACCGCGGTCTTCGACGTCGACGGGACGCTGGTCGACAGCAACTACCACCACGTGCTCGCGTGGTACCGCGCCTTCCGCCGCTTCGGCCTCACCATCCCGTGCTGGCGGATCCACCGGGCGACGGGGCAGGGCGGGGACCAGATCGTCGGCTACCTCGCCGGTGACGACGTGGAGCGGCAGCACGGGGACGACCTGCGCGACGCGTACGCGGAGGAGTTCTCGCCGGTGCGCGACGAGATCCAGCCCTTCGGACCCGCGCAGGACCTGCTGCAGCGGGTCAAGGAGCGCGGGCTGGAGGTGGTCCTCGCCAGCTCCGGCAAGGAGGACGACGTCGAGCACTTCGTCGACATCCTCGGCGTGCGTGGCATCGCCACGCTCTGGACCTCCTCCAAGGACGCCGAGCAGAGCAAGCCCGCTCCGGACATCGTCGAGGTGGCGGTGGGGCGCGCCGGCGCCGCCAAGCCGGTGATGGTCGGGGACTCGGTGTGGGACGTGAAGGCCGCGCAGCAGCTCGGCATCCCCACGGTGTGCGTGCGCAACGGCGGCTTCGGCGTCGACGAGCTGCGGGAGGCGGGCGCGGTCGAGGTCTGGGAGTCGCTCGACGAGCTCCTCGACGGGCTCGACCGCAGCATCCTCGGCGGCTGAGCCCGGCCCTCACGGGCCTGGCCGTCCCGCGTAGGGTGCGAGCGCCCGCTGCCGGAGGAAGGACCCCCCGATGTACCTCGCCGCCGAGGACCGCTACGACACGATGCCCTACCGCCGCGTCGGGCGGAGCGGGCTGCGGCTGCCCGCGATCTCGCTCGGGCTGTGGCACAACTTCGGCGACGAGCGGGGGCTCGAGACGCAGCGCGCGATCCTGCGCCGCGCGTTCGACCTCGGCGTGACGCACTTCGACCTGGCCAACAACTACGGCCCGCCGCCCGGGGCGGCCGAGGCCAACTTCGGCGAGCTCTTCGAGCGCGACCTCCGCCCCCACCGCGACGAGATCATCGTCTCGACGAAGGCGGGCTACCTCATGTGGCCGGGCCCGTACGGCGAGTGGGGCTCGCGCAAGTACCTCCTGTCGAGCCTCGACCAGTCGCTCTCCCGGCTGCGCCTCGACTACGTCGACATCTTCTACTCCCACCGCCCCGACCCCGAGACCCCGCTCGAGGAGACCATGGGGGCGCTGCACTCCGCGGTGCAGCAGGGCAAGGCTCTCTACGTCGGGATCAGCAACTACTCCGCGGAGCAGACCGCGGAGGCGGCGCGGATCCTCGCCGGGCTCGGGACGCCGCTGCTCATCCACCAGCCGCGCTACTCGATGCTCGACCGCTGGGTCGAGGGCGGCCTGCTCGACACCCTCGAGGAGGTCGGCGCCGGGTCGATCGCGTTCTCGCCGCTGGAGCAGGGCCTGCTGACCGACCGCTACCTCCACGGCATCCCCGAGGGCTCGCGGGCCGCGGGCAGCAGCCCGTTCCTCACCGCGGAGAAGATCACCGAGGACAAGCTCGCCGTGATCCGGGCGCTCGACGACGTCGCGCGGCGCCGTGGCCAGAGCCTGGCGCAGATGGCCGTGGCGTGGATCCTGCGCGGGGGCCGGGTCACCTCGGCGCTCGTCGGCGCGAGCAGCGTGCGCCAGCTCGAGGACAACGTCGCTGCCGCGCGCACGCTGGACTTCAGCGACGACGAGCTGGCGGAGATCGAGCGCATCCTCGGCGGCGCGGGCGGCTGAGCGGCGTCCACCGGTAGTCTGCCCGCGCCATGAAGGTCCTCCTCATCGGGTCCGGCGCCCGCGAGCACGCGCTCGCCCGCGCCCTGGCCGCCGACTCCGCCGTCACCGGCATCGTCACCGCACCGGGCAACCCCGGCACGGCCGAGCTCGGGCGCACCGTCCCCGTCGACGCCGCCTCCGGGGAGGCCGTCGCGGCGCTGGCCCTGGCCGAGGGCGCCGACCTCGTCGTGGTCGGCCCGGAGGCGCCGCTCGTCGCGGGCGTCGCCGACGCGGTCCGCGCCGCCGGCGTCCCCTGCTTCGGCCCGTCCGCGGAGGCGGCGCGCCTCGAGGGGTCCAAGGCCTTCGCCAAGGAGGTCATGGCCGCCGCGCAGGTGCCGACGGCGATGGCCCATGTCTGCACGACGCCGGAGGAGGTCGCCGCCGCGCTCGACGCGTTCGGTCCGCCGTACGTCGTCAAGGACGACGGGCTCGCCGCCGGCAAGGGCGTCGTCGTCACCACGTCGCGGGACGAGGCGCTCGCCCACGCCGCCGCGTGCTCCGGGGCGGTCGTCATCGAGGAGTACCTCGACGGGCCCGAGGTCTCGCTGTTCGCGCTCAGCGACGGCACCACGGTCGTCCCGCTCCAGCCCGCGCAGGACTTCAAGCGCGTGGGCGACGGCGACGCCGGTCCCAACACCGGCGGCATGGGGGCGTACTCGCCGCTGCCGTGGGCGCCCGCCGACCTGGTCGACGAGGTCGTCGAGCGGGTGGTCCAGCCGACCGTCGACGAGCTCCGCCGGCGCGGCACGCCCTTCGTCGGCGTCGTCTACGCCGGGCTCGCGCTCACCTCCCGCGGGTTGCGCGTCATCGAGTTCAACGCCCGCTTCGGCGACCCGGAGACGCAGGCCGTGCTCGCCCGGCTGCGCACCCCGCTCGGCGGCCTGCTCCTCGCCGCCGCGACCGGGCGCCTGCACGACGTGGAGCCGCTCGTGTGGGACGCCGGCGCCGCGGTCGTCGTCGTCGTCGCCGCCGAGGGCTACCCCGCCGCGGTCACGAACGGCGACGAGCTGAGCGGCCTCGACGAGGTGCCCGCCCCCGCGTACGTCCTGCACGCCGGGACCGCGCTCGACCCCTCGGGCGCGCTCGTGTCCGCGGGCGGCCGGGTGCTCTCCGTCGTCGCGACCGGCGAGGACCTCGGCCGCGCCCGCGAGGCCGCGTACGCCGGGGTGCGCGCCGTCCGGCTGCGCGGCTCGCACACCCGCAGCGACATCGCCCGTGCCGCCGCCCAGGGAGAGGTCGTCGTCCCGCCGCAGCCGGAGTAGCCGGCCCGTCAGCACGGACCGGCGCTCAGCCCTCCCGGCCGAGCACCAGCACGGTCACGTCGTCGTCGTGGCCGGCGGGCTCCGCGCAGGCCGCGAGCAGGTCGGCGAGCAGGGCGCCGGGGAGGCGGCCGCCCGGGCCGGGTACGGCGCCGAGCGCGCGCCCGATGCCGCGGTCGATGTCCTCGCCGCGGCGCTCGACGAGCCCGTCGGTGACGAGGACCAGGGCGCTGCCCGGCGGGAGCTCGAGCGCCGAGCTGGCCCGCTCCGGGTCGTCCACGCCGAAGGGTGTGCCCCGCCTGGTGTCGACCAGGTGGCTGCCGCTGTCGTCGACGAGGACCGGTGGCAGGTGACCGGCGTTGCCGACCTCCACGCGGCCGGTGCCGGGGTCGACCAGCAGGTAGAGCACGGTGACCAGCTGGGAGAGGTCGGCGACGGCGAAGAAGTGGTCCACCTTGTCGAACACCGCGACCGGGTCGGGGTCGGCGATGGCGTACGCCCGCAGGACCGTGCGGACCTGCGCCATCGCGGCGGCCGCCTCGACCCCGCGGCCCATCACGTCGCCGACGAGCGCGACCACGCGGCCGTCGACGAGGGTGAGCACGTCGTAGAAGTCCCCGCCGGCCCCCTCGCCCCCGGCCGGGCTGTAGTGCGAGACGACGCTCCACCCCTTGACGTCCGGGATGCGCTCGGGGAGCAGCGCGCGCTGCAGGTCGAGGGCGGCGGCGCGCTCTGCGGCGTACAGCTCGGTGCGCAGCAGCGTCGCGGCGGTCAGCGAGGCCAGCGCCAGCACGAAGGCTCGCTCCTGCTCGCCGAACAGCCGGCGTGACGCGAAGCTGAAGCGCAGCGCGCCGAGGACGCGGTCGCCGACGATGAGCGGGACCGCGCACATCGACACCGTGCCGGCCTCGAACCCCTGCAGGGCGGGGAAGCGGTCGTCACGCTCCCGGCGGGACTCGAGCCACACGGGGTGGCCCGTCCGCAGCGCCGTGGCGGCCGGCAGCGGTGCGTCGACGCGCTCCTCGCGCAGCGTGTCCACCAGCTCCGCGCCGTAGCCGACCGTGCCGGGGACGGCGAGGTGCTCCCCGTCTGCGGCCCGGACGAGCAGGCCGCCGCCGGAGGCCCCGAGCGCGGCGACGCCCTCGGAGACGACGACGTCCGCGACGTCCTCCGGCGTCCGCGCCCGGGCGAGCGCGGCAGTGACCCTTTGCAGCCGCGCGGCGTCGCCGGTCACCCGCTGCAGCCCGGCGAGCCGCTCGACCTCGTCGACGAGCACGCTCTCGAACGGCGTGACCGGCTCGGGCCGCAGGCCGTGCGCGAGCTCCTGCAGCTGGTGCACGACGGCCTCGACGTACCAGCGCCGGAACAGCCGGTGCGAGGGCGGCGTCTCCAGCGTGAGCAGCCGGGCGGCGCGGGAGTACGTGTCGGCCTCGTCCAGCGCGGCGAGGTAGGCCTCGCCCGCAGCAGCCGCCGAGACCGGGAGGTCCAGCGCCAGGCGCGTACGCGGCTCCCCCCGCCGCGCGGCCGCCAGCGCCTGGCGCTTGATGGCGTCCCGCGCCTCGGCGAACCCGTGCACCACGGTCTCGATGAGCCGGGCGAGGTCCTCGGGGACGGCGTCGCCCTGCCGCGCCCGGGCGGCGAGGCTGAACTCGCGGACGAGGTTGTCGATGTGCGCCTTCGCGGCGATGAGCAGGTCGGTCGGGACGTCGCCGAGCACGACGGTGCTGCGCTGGCCGGCGGCGGCCTGGTCGTCCTGCCAGGAGGCGAGCAGCGCGTCGACGTCGAGCGCGTCCTCGTGCGCGGCGGCCCCGCTGCGCAGCTCGGCCCACACGACCTTGCCGCCCTCGCCGCCGCGCTCGACGCCCCACCGGGCCGACACGGCCTCGACCAGCGCGAGGCCGCGCCCCGTCATGTTGCTCGTGCTCGGCGCCGGCCGGACGGGCGAGCGCGGGTCGGCGTCGCGCACCTCGACGCGGATGCAGTCGGCGTCGCCCGCGACCCGGACGTAGACCGGGGGGAGGCCGTGCTGGATGGCGTTGGCGAGCAGCTCGGCGGCGACGAGGGCGGCGTCGTCGGCGACGGCCTGCGCGCCCCGCGCCATGACCTCGCGCTCGACGTACTGCCGGCCGGCCCGTACGCCCGCCGGGAGGGTCGGTACGGCGAGCTCCCCGCTGGCGGCCACCGGCGCATCGTAGTCCCTAGGCGGGGACGGCCAGTGCCCTCAGCGTGCCCGCGGCGGCGGCCGCGGCAGCAGCCCGCGCCGCGGCGAGATACCGACGCGGGTCGACGCCCGACGGGTCGGCCGCGAGCTGCTCCCGCACCGCGGAGGTGAAGGCGACGTTGAGCAGCGTGCCTACGTTGATCTTGACGATGCCGTTGGCGGCAGCGTCGCGCAGCGTCGGCTCGTCCACGCCCGAGGACCCGTGCAGCACCAGGGGGACCGGGACGGCGGCGGCCAGCCGGTGGATGAGCTCCTGGTCCAGCGAGCTCGTCCGCTGTGTCCGCGCGTGCTCGCTGCCGACCGCCACCGCGAGGGCGTCGACCCCTGTGGCGGCGACGAAGGCCGCGGCCTCGTCCGGGTCCGTGCGCACGCCCGGCGTGTGCGCGCCGCCCTTCCCGCCGACGGCTCCGAGCTCGGCCTCGACGAGCAGGCCGTGCTCGTGGCCCCACTCCGCCGCCTTCCGCGTCACCGCGGTGTTCTCGTCGTCGGGCAGCCGGCTGGCGTCGACCATGAACGAGCTGGCGCCCAGGTCGACCGCCGAGTGCAGCAGCTCCAGGTCCTCGACGTGGTCGAGGTGCAGCGAGAGCCGCGCCTCGTGCGTCTCGGCGGTGGCGAGCACCGCAGCGGTCAGCGGTCGCGCGCCGCGGTGGTAGCGCACGGCGTTCTCGCTCACCTGCACGATGACGCCCACGCCGACCTCTGCCGCCGCGTCGGCGACGGCCTCGACGTGCTCGAGGGTGATGACGTTGAAGGCCAGGACCGGTGCGCGGGACTCGCGCGCCGCGGAGATCAGGTCGGCGGTGGTGGTGAGCATCGTCAGGTCCTCAGCGGGGGTTCGGGGCGGGGAGCGCCGCTCGCACCATGGTGCCTGCGGCGATGTCGTCGAGCGCCTCCACGGCGAGGGTCCCGGCGCTCGGGTGCAGGACGGCGGCGGCGGACCAGGCGACGGCGCGGCGCAGGACGTCCGGCCACGGCTCGGCCGAGACCAGCCCGAGCGCCAGTCCCGCCGCCAGGGCGTCTCCCGCACCCGTCGGGTTCACCGGGACGAGCGTCGGCGGCACGACCGTGAGCGGACCGTCCGCGTCGACCGCGAGCAGCCCCTCGGCGCCGCGGGACACGACGACCCGGGGGACGCCCGCCGCGAACATCCCTGACGCAGCAGCCAGGACGTCGGGTGCGCCCGTCGCGTGCAGCACCTCCTCCTCGTTGGGCTTCACGAGGTCGGGACGGGCAGGCAGCGCCGCGACGAGCGGCGGGCCGCTCGTGTCCAGGACGACGAGCGCCCCGGCCGCGTGCGCGTGCGCGGTCAGCTCGGCGTACGCGCGGGCGGGTGCCCAGGGCGGCAGGCTTCCGGAGAGCACGACGACGGCCGCGTCTCCCACCAGCCGGTCGTAGTGCCGCAGCCACCGCGTCCACAGCGCGGGCTCTCCCGCCGCCCCCGCCTCGTTGAGCACCGTGGCGGAACCGTCGGCCTCCATCACGGTGACGGTGCGCCGCGTCTCCGGCGCCTCCTCGAGCATCGCGTGCGGCACCGACGACGCGGAAAGCTCGGCGAGCAGCAGGCTGCCGGTGGCACCACCGACGACGCCGGAGACGAGCACCTCGGCGCCCATCTGCTGCAGCACCCGGCCGACGTTGACGCCCTTCCCCCCGGCGCGGCCGCTCGCCGAGGTCACCCGGTTGGTGCCCCCCGGCAGCAGCCGGTCGACGACGTACGTCACGTCCCACGCGGGGTTGAGGGTGACGGTCAGGATCATCGGCACGTCAGCGGAACCTCGAGTGCCGGTCCTGGCCCGTGGCGCTGCGGTACGCGTCGAACCCCGTCCACGTGCGGTCCAGCCACCCGAACACGGCCTCGGCCGCGGTCGCTCCCGTCGCCGAGAAGACGTTGTGGTCGCTGCGGTTGTCGTGGCTGTCGGAGTCCGGGACCGTGCCGTAGACGACGTGGTCGCTGTTGCTCGCCACGATGTCATTGCGGGTGAACGTGTCGTGCGACGCGTGGTACTGCACCAGCACCTCAGGGGACCCGTCGTCGAGCTGGTTGTCGCCGCGGAGCACGTTGCGGGTGAAGGTGTTGTCGTGGGAAGTCCCGGTCTCGACGCCCCCGCAGGCCTCGGCCCCGTTGCAGTAGCCGCCCGTGGCGATGCCGACGTAGCGGCTGCCGCTGATGGAGTTCCGGGTCACCAGGACGTGGTCCGCGGAGCCACGGGCGTTCTCCGCCGCGACCTCGATGCCGATGTCGTTGTCCTGCACCGTGTTGCCGCGGATGACGATGCGGGTGCCGCCGTCGACGTAGATCCCGTCCGCGCAGTTGCACCACGCGCCGTCGGACCAGTAGGACGGGTTCCCCTCGGAGCGGATGCGCGCCACGGTGTTGTCGGCGATGACGCCGTCGCGGGCGCGGTTGGTGTCGGTGTAGCGGTAGGGCTCCGGGAGCGTCGGCTCGAAGCCGATGGCGTCGATGCCGATGTTGTCGTTGTCGTAGATGTGGTTCCGCACGACGGACCAGTGGGTGACGTTGCCGTTGACCACGACGGACTCGCTGGCTCCGAGCTTCAGGTGGTCGACCGTGTTGCCCGCGATGACCAGGCCGGTGATCGGCTGCGCCGGGTCGTCGCCGTACGCCGCGATGCCGTGCGCGCCGAAGTCGAAGCTGCCGAGGACGCCGGCCTCGTTGCCCAGGTCGTGCACGTGGTTGCCGCGCAGGACGACGCGGCTGTCGTGCCCGTGGACGTAGATGCCGGCCGGGGTCACGCCGAGCGACCTGCTGCGGTACGCCGTGATGTCGAGACCGCTGACGGTCACCTTGCTGCTGCGGGTGATCTCGAGCAGGCCGGTGATCCCGGGGGAGGGGGAGAGCCCCGCACCGGAGAGGACCGGGTGCTCGCCCGGGTAGGCGCGCAGGGTCAGGCCGTGGGCGCCGTCGACGACGACACGTCCGGTGAAGGTGCCACCCCGCAGCACCACCGTCCCGTGCCCGTGGAGCTGGTCGACCGCGGCCTGGACCGAGCCGCCGGCGGGGACGACGACGACCCGCGGGCCGGCCGCGCTGGCGGCGGGTGCGGCGCCGAGGACCAGGGCCACCGCCGCACCGGCGGCGAGCCGCTTCACAGCGCCACCGGGACGCGCAGCGGCTCGGGGAGCAGGTCCCCGTGCGCTGCCACCAGCGCGTCGCACAGCGCCCAGATGCGGTCCACGGTCAGCGAGGCACTGGTGTTGGCGTCGACCATCGCGGCCTGACGGACCTTGCGCGGGTCACCGGTGACGGCGGCCTCGACGGTGAGCATCCCCGTGCTGCAGTACGCCGCGTTCACCGCCGCGCACTGCGTGGGCAGCGCACCTGCGGGCCGTGGTCGCACACCTGTCGCGTCGACGTCCGCGGGCACCTCGATGGTGAAGCCGGCGGGCAGGTTGTCGATGAGGCCGAGGTTGGGCACGTTCGCCACGATCTCGCGGTGCTGCCCGGTGACGATGCTGTGGACCACCTGCGGCGCGTACTCCGTCGCGGTGCGCTCCTCGCCGGGCAGCGCCTCCCCTGCGGCGAGCGCGCGGCGGGTGGCGGCGTACTCCTCGAGGTTCTCGCGCGAGATGCCGACGTAGGCGCCCACCGGGATGCGCAGCCGCTCGACCTCGTCGTCGTCGTGCAGGTACCACGGCAGGTACTCCGCCGAGTGCTCGCTGGTCTCGGTCGGGTAGAACCCGATGCGCCGGTACATGTCGACGCGGACGCGGCGGCGGAGCTCGGCGTCGCGGGCGATGAGCTCGTCGAGGCGCGGGTAGAGGCTCTCGCCCTGGTGCGTCCACTCGAGCAGCCAGGCCTGGTGGTTGACACCGGCGCTGCGGAACGACGTCTCGGCCATGGGCACGCCGACGAGCTCGCAGAGCCCGTGCACGGTCCAGTGGACCGAGTGGCACAGCCCGAGGACCTTCAGCTGCGGGGCCACGGCGTGCAGGTAGGCGACGTTCATCGCCATGGGGTTGGTGTAGTTGAGCAGCCAGGCGTCCGGGCAGACCTCGAGCATGTCGCGCGCGATCCCCTCGAGGACCGGGAACGTGCGCAGGCCGCGGAAGATCCCGCCGATGCCGACGGTGTCGGCGATGGTCTGCCGCAGCCCGAAGCGCTCGGGGACCTCGAAGTCGCGCAGCGTCGCGTCGAACATCCCCACCTGGATGGAGTTCACGACGAAGTCCGCGCCCTGCAGGGCGCTGCGGCGGTCGGCCTCGGCCACCACCTTCGTCCCGGGGCGGTCGGCGGACACGCGCTGGGCGAGGGCCTCGGCCGTCGCGAGCCGCTCGGGGTCGATGTCGTGGAGCACCACGCGCAGGTCGCCGAGGTCGTCGTAGGCGAACAGGTCGCTCAGCAGGTCGCGGGTGAACACGACGCTGCCGGCACCGAGGAAGCAGATGGTCGTCACGCGCACACTGTGGAACGCCTCGACGAAGCGCGCAACAAACGCGCAGAAGTGCGCACGACTAGACGGTCACGACCTGGACGCCGGCCTCCTTGAGCCGCCGCAGCTGCTCGGGGTCGGCCGCGCGGTCGGTGACGACGTCGTGGACGCCCGACAGCGGGCTGATCCGGGCGAAGGTCACCCGGCCGATCTTCGAGCTGTCGGCGATGACGACGGTCCGGTGCGCGCGGTGCACGAAGGCGCGGTCGGTCTGCGCCTCCATCTCGTCGTGCGTCGTGCAGCCCTCCTCCGGGCTCAGCCCGTCGACGCCGATGAAGGCGATGTCGAGGTGGTAGTTGGCGAGCATCGCCTCGGCGGCCGGCCCCACCATCTCGAAGCTCTGCCGCACGATGCCACCGACGACGACCAGCCGCAGGCCGGGACGTCCCGCGAGCTCGGCAGCGATGTTGATGGCGTTGGTGACGACGGTGATCCCCCGGCGCTCACCCAGTGAGCGCGCGAGCTCCATGGACGTGCTGCCCCCGCTCAGGCCGATGACCGCACCGTCCTCGACGAGCGCCGCTGCGGCCTGGCCGATGCGGCGCTTCTCGGGCTGGCGCTGGGCGGCCTTGACCCGGACGGGGAGCTCCTCGCCGACCTCGTTGGCCAGCGCGCCGCCGTGCGTGCGCACGAGCAGGCGCGAGGCGCTGAGGGACTGCAGGTCGCGGCGGATCGTCGCGCCGGAGACGCCCATCGCGTCGGCGAGCGCGACGACGTCCACGCTCCCGGACGCGCTGACCTGGTCGAGGATGGCACTGAGGCGTTCGGCGCGGCGCACGGGCTGACGTTACATCTGCGCAACAGGGACGAGCAATCGCGCAACACCGCTGTGCGGGTCGGGCCATTTCCGGGCGCAGCCCTTGACCAGCGCTACGGCCGGGTCTACCGTCGCGCAACATCGCGCAGGATCGCTCAGCACCTCGCGCCGCAGCTCTGCACACGTGCCGGCTCCCAGGAAGGACGATCGAGATGGCCCAGAGGCGCAGTCCGAGGTACGCCGGCGCGGCGGGAGCCGCCCTCCTCCTGACCGTGGCGGCCTGCGGAGGGGGAGGCGGCAGCTCCTCGGCCTCGACCGCCACCAAGGACGTGACGATCACGGTCGTCCTCGCCGTCGACCCGCCGCCCAAGGCGACCCTCGACGCGTTCACGGCGCAGACCGGCATCAAGGTCAAGTGGGCCAACATCGACTGGGACAGCCTGCAGACGAAGATCTCGGCCGCCGCGACAGCCCACACGTACTTCGCGGACGCGACAGACGTCGACTGGTCGCGCGTCGGGCAGCTGGGCAAGCTCGGCTGGTTCCTCCCGATGGAGAAGTACCTCGACACCAAGGGGATGGCCGCGGACGTCCCGCAGCTCGCGTCGTTCACCGAGGGCGGGCACGTCGTCGGCATCCCGTACGACGCGTCCTTCATGGTGACGACGGTGAACACCGAGCTGCTGAAGAAGGCCGGGGTCACGAGCACGCCGACCACGATCGGCCAGTTCACCGCCGCGATGGAGCAGGCGAAGGCGAAGGGCGTCGTGCAGTACCCGCTCAACATCCCCTTCGCCGCGGCCGAGGGACTGTCGACGTACTGGTACCAGACCACCGGCGCCTTCGGCGGCGCGATCCTCGACGCGCAGGGCAAGCCGCAGTTCACCGACCCCTCGTCCGCCGGCTACAAGGCCGCCCAGTGGATGGTCGACGCGCTGAAGAAGGGGCTGGTGCCGCCCGGGAACATCAACGTCCTCGACAGCCAGAGCCAGCAGACGCTCATGGCCAAGGGCCAGGTGGTGAGCACCTTCTCCGACTACTCCGGCAACGTCGGCAGCCTCTACGACCTCCCGGCGTCCTCGTCCGTGGTCAAGAAGGTGACCTACATCCCCACGCCCGGCGCGACCGGCGTCGGCCCGAACCTCAGCAACCCCGACGGCATCGGCATCCCCAAGCAGGCGAAGTACCCCGCGGCCGCGGCGAAGTTCATCTCGTGGTTCACCGACCCCGCGAACCAGGTCGACTTCTCCGGCGCCAACGGGCCGGACAAGGCGCTCTCCGGCTACGCGATGCCCTCCCACCTGAGCGCGGTGCAGCGGATCACCGCGAAGGGCACGCTCATCGGCGGCGACGTGCTCAGCACCCTGCTGAAGGACTCGAAGCCGGTCTTCCCGGGCGGCGCCCCCGCGTGGTACCCGGAGTTCTCCAACGCGGTCTACACCAACCTCCATGACGCGGCGACCGGGTCGAAGTCCGTGGCCGAGGCGATCAAGGCGATCGCCGCCCTCGCCACGGCGCGGGCAGGCGGCTCGTGACGTCGTCGGCCGGGGCGGAGACGCCGGTGGCGACCGCGACCGAGGAGCCCCCACCACCGGCGCGGCGACGCCGCCGGCGCGGCCCGGACCTGCTGCCGTACGTGCTGGTGGCGCCGGTCGCCGCCTTCATCGTCTGCCTCGCGATCGTCCCCGCGGTGTTCACGGTGGTGAAGTCCTTCTACCGCGTCGACGAGCTCGACCCGCCGGAGCGCTTCGTCGGCTTCGGGAACTTCACCTCGCTCTTCCACGACAGCGCCGTCGTGAGCAGCACCGAGAACACCCTGCTGTACGTCCTGGTCGGCGTCGCGCTCTCGACCGTGCTGGGGATCGCGATGGCGGTGACGCTGCAGCGGCCGTTCCGCGGCCGCAGCATGGTGATCGCCGTCCTGATCCTGCCGTGGGCGCTGCCGGGCATCGTCGAGGGGATCCTCTGGACGGGGATCTTCGACCCGAACGCGGGCCTGCTCAACAGCGTGCTCACCTCGCTGCACCTCACGAGCGACTACCACGTGCTGCTGGGGCAGGACCGCCTGCTCACCATCGCCCTCATCGAGCTCGTGCAGGTCTGGCAGATCACGCCGCTCTCGGCCCTGCTGGTCCTCGCGGCGCTGCAGCTCATCCCCGGCGAGCTCTACGAGGCCGCCGAGATCGACGGGGCGTCGCCCTGGAAGTCCTTCCTCCGCATCACCCTGCCGCTCGCCCGGCCCGGGGTCGCGGTGGCGATGGTGCAGGCGGTGATCGCGACGCTCAACGTCTTCGACCAGCCGTACGTGCTCAACGGCGCCGCCTCGACGGGCGCGTCGCTGACCATGCAGACCTACTTCATCAGCTTCGAGAACCTCGACTTCGGCACGGGCTACGCCCTCAGCCTGCTCATCACGCTGGTGACGCTGCTGTTCTCCGTCCTCGTCGTGCGGTTCGTCTACCGGAGGGTCGAGCTGTGAAGCGGTCCCAGCTGCTCCGCCGCGTCTCGGTCGGGCTCATCCTCGTCTGGTCGCTCATCCCGATCTACTGGGCGATCAACATCTCCCTGCAGAAGGAGTCCCAGGCCCGCTCGAAGCCCAGCCACTACCTCCCCCCGACCCCGACCCTCGGCAACTACCGGGCGCTGCTGACGGGCAGTGGGGACGTCGCCCAGCAGATCCGCCGATCCTCGGTGAACATCGTCGTCGAGTGCGGTGCGGCGACGATCGTCACGGTGCTGCTCGCGACGCTCGCGGCGTACGCCTTCGCCCGCATGCCGTTCCGCGGGCGGAACCTGCTGTTCTACAGCGTGCTCGCGACGATGGCGTTCCCGTCCTACACGACGCTGATCCCGCTCTACCGGATCATGACCGACCTCGGGCTGGTCAACACGTACACCGGGATCGTCCTCGTCTACGTCTCCGGCTTCCTCCCGCTGGCGACCTGGGTGCTGCACAACTACTTCGCGAGCCTGCCGGTGAGCATCGAGGAGGCCGGGCTGGTCGACGGGGCCAACCGGCTGCAGGTGCTGTGGCACGTGCTGCTGCCGCTCGCCCGGCCCGGGATCATCTCCACCGCGCTCATCACGTTCCTCTTCGCGTGGGCGCAGTTCCTCTTCCCGCTCGTGCTGTCCACCGACATCAGCACCCAGCCGCTGACGGTGACGATCGCCTCGCTGCAGGGCCGGCACGTCGTGCCGAGCACGCTGCTCAACGCGGCGGGCGTCCTCGCGATCGCCGTACCCGCGGCCCTGGCGCTCGCCTTCAACCGCTACATCGTGAGCGGCCTCCTGGCGGGTAGTACCAAGTGACCTCTCCCTCTCGACCGCCCAGGAGCTCCTCGTGACCACCGTCGACTGGACTGCCCGCGGGGCCGCCGCCACCGCCCGCGAGATCGCGCAGCAGCCCCGGTTGTGGCGCGAGGTGGCGCAGGACGCGGAGCGCGACCGTGCGCGGACCGACGCCTTCCTCCAGCCCCTGCTCGCGCAGCCCGACCTGCGGATCGTGCTCACCGGCGCCGGGACCTCCGCCTTCGCCGGCGGCCTCATCGCCCCGGCCCTCGCCCGCACCCTGCGCCGGCGGGTCGAGGCGGTGCCCACGACGGACGTCGTGTCGAACCCGGCCGAGGTGTTCGCCGAGGACGTGCCGACGCTGCTGGTCTCGTTCGCGCGCTCGGGCGACAGCCCGGAGAGCGTCGCGGCGACGGCGCTCGCCGAGCAGTGCCTCAGCTCGGTCCACCACCTGGTGGTGACGTGCAACCCGGAGGGCCGGCTCGCCAAGGAGATGGCCGGCGCGGAGCGCTCCCTCGTCCTGCAGATGCCGGAGGCGGCGCACGACGAGGGCTTCGCGATGACGAGCAGCTTCACCTGCATGGTGCTGGCGACGTGGCTGCGGCTGGCGGGCGGCGACCCGGGAGTCGGGAGTGCGGCCGCGGCGGCCGAGCGCCTCCTCGCCGAGCACGAGGACGACCTCGCCGCCCTCGCGGCGCGCGGCTACACCCGCGTCGTCTACCTCGGCTCGGGCCCGCTCACGGCGCTCGCCCAGGAGTCGGCGCTGAAGATGCTCGAGCTCACGGCCGGCTCGGTCGTCGCGTGGTTCGACTCGGCCCTCGGCTTCCGCCACGGGCCGAAGTCGGTGCTCGACGACGAGACGCTCACCGTCGTGCTGGTCTCCACCGACGCGTACACCCGGCAGTACGACGAGGACATCGCCGCGGAGCTGCTGCGCGCGCTCGACCCGAAGGACGTCCTCGTCATCAGCGCCGGCAGCCCGTCGCGGCTCCAGGCGCCGCAGACGTGGGAGCTGCCGGAGCTCGCCGGTGCGAGCGACGTCGTCGCCGGGCTCGCGTACGTCGTGGTGGCCCAGCTGCTCGCGCTGCACACGTCGCTGGCGCTCGGGCTGACCCCGGACAACCCGTTCCCGTCGGGCGAGGTCAACCGGGTCGTGCAGGGCGTCACCGTGCACCCGCTCGGCGGGGCGGGAGCTTGAGCGCGTACCTCGGGATCGACGGGGGCGGCACCAAGACCGCGCTGTGCGTGCTGAGCGACGAGGGTGAGGTGCTCGCGAGCACGGTGGCGCCCAGCTGCTACTACCTGTTCTCCCCGGAGGGCCCCGCACTGGTCGAGCGGGTGCTCGGGGTGGCGGTGCCCGAGGTGTGCGCTGCCGCCGGCATGGCGGTCGACGCCGTCGCGTACGTGTTCGCCGGGCTCCCCGCCCACGGCGAGGTGAGCAGGGACGTGCCCGCGGTCGACGCGGCGGTCGGCGCCGCGCTCGGGCATGCGCGGTACGCCGTCGCCAACGACACCGTCTGCGCGTGGGCCGGCTCCCTCGCCGGCGCGGACGGCATCAACGTCGTCAGCGGCACCGGGTCCATCACGTACGGCGAGCGCGCGGGGCGCGGCGTGCGCGTCGGAGGGTGGGGCGAGGCGTTCGGGGACGAGGGCTCGGGGCACTGGGTGGCGGTCCGGGGCCTGCAGGCGTTCACGAAGATGGCGGACGGGCGCCTGCCGCCCGGTCCGCTGCTGGACGTGCTGCGCGCGCGGCTGGGCCTGGGCACGGACCTCGACCTCGTCGACGTGGTGCTCAACCGCTGGCAGCGCGACCGGCGCGAGGTCGCTGCGCTCTCCCGCGAGGTGGTGGCCGCGGCGGAGGAGGGGGACGCCGCGGCCGCCGCGATCCTGTCCGACGCAGCGGACGAGCTGGTCGAGCTCGTCGAGGCCACGCGCCGCCGGCTGGGCTTCGCGCAGGGCGAGGCCGTCCCCGTCTCCTGGTCCGGGGGGATGCTGTCCGCGGCGCTGGTGCGCGAGCCGTTCCTCTCGCGGCTCCGCGCGCGCTACCCCGGCTACGACGCGCGGACCCCGCTGCACCCGCCGGTGGTCGGCGCCGCCCTGCACGCCGCGCAGCTCGCCGGCGCGCCGCTCTCAGCCGAGGCGCTGCAGCGGCTCGCCGGGCAGTAGCCGCCGGACGAACGCCCCGACCCGGGCGAGCGCCTCGTCCGCCGTGCCGCCGCTGCCGTCTGCGCCGTGCTGGAAGACGTGGGTCGCCCCTGGGTAGACCTCCAGCTGCACCGGGACGTCGGCCTCCGCAGCGCGGGCGGCCAGCTGCGTGGCGTCGTCGAGCAGGATCTCGGCCGAGCCGACCTGGACGAGCAGCGGCGGCAGGCCGCGCAGGTCCGCGAGCAGCGGGCTGACCAGCGGGTCGGCGCGACGGTCCGCGGCGTACGCGATGGCGTCCCGGGCGATCGAGGCCGTGCGCAGGACGGGGTCCAGCCCCTGCCGGGCGACGTAGCTCGCGCCCGAGAGCGTGAGGTCCGTCCACGGCGAGAGGACGACGGCGGCCGCGGGGACGGGCAGACCGGCGCGGACGGCGGCGACGAGCGTCGCGAGCACGAGCCCGCCACCCGCCGACTCGCCGGTGAGCACGAGGCGCTCGGCGGCGACGCCCGAGTCCAGCAGCGCGCGGTAGCCCGCCAGGGCGTCCTCGAGCGCTGCGGGGTGCGGGTGCTCGGGAGCCAGGCGGTAGTCGAGGGCGACGGCCCGCGCCCCCGCTTGCCGGGCCAGCAGCGCGGCGGTCCGGACGGCGGCCCGCGCGGACCCCATGACGTAGGCCCCGCCGTGCAGGTGCAGGACGGTCGCGTCGCCCGAGCCCGCGAGCACCACGTCGTACGCCGGGACGCCGCCCAGCGTCGTCGGCGTCGCGGTGACGTCGTCGGGGACGGGCAGACCGGTCATCAGCGCCTCGAAGGCCGGTCGGCGCTGCGGGAGCGGCAGCTCGTCGAGCCTCGGTGCGCCCGTGCTGGTGCTGGTCGTGCTGGTGCTGGTCGTGCTGGTGCTGGTCGGGGCGTCCATCGGGTCCTCCTGGTGGCGTGGCCTACGCTGTCCCCAACACCATTCCTCGGAAGTCGATTCCCTGGAATCGATCTGAGGAGGACCGTGGACGCGACGGCTGCCTTCCGGCTGCTCGTCCGGGTGGAGACCGAGCTCTGGAACGCCGTCGACGGCGTCCTCCTCGACGAGGTCGGCCTCTCGCTCGGACGCGTGGAGTCCCTCTCCGTCATCAGCAGCACGCCGGGCTGCCGCGTGCAGGACCTCGCCACGGCCTTCTCGGTCACGGTCGGCGGGGTCAGCAAGAGCGTCGACCGGCTGGAGGAGGCGGGGCTCGTCGAGCGGCAGCCGCACCCGGTCGACCGCCGCTCGTCGGTCCTCACGCTCACGCCCGCGGGGGAGGAGGCGCTCGCCCGCGGCCGCTCCGTGCTCGAGCGCGAGCTGGCCGCGCGGATGGGCGCGCTCGGCGCCGGTGAGGTGGAGCAGCTGGCCGGGCTGCTCGCGCGCCTCAGGCCGTGACGGGGTCCGGCACGCGCTCGGACCGGCGCCGGAGCAGCGGGGCGAGCAGCAGGCCAGCGGTCCCGGCGGCGGCGGCCGCGAGCAGCACGAGGGCGAGCGGGAGCGAGCTGCCCAGCAGGTCGGCGCGGTCGAGCGTCGCGAGGTCGTGCCGCGCCCGTGCGGCGGCGGCGTCGCGCTCGGCGGCGGGGGCGGAGAGGGAGCGGTCGAGCACGGTCCCGAGCGCGCTCGTGCCGCTCGAGGCGGTGACGCGCACGGTCTGCGCCACGTCGACGACGTCGCCGGTCCGCGGCTCGACCCAGTACGTCACGGTGCTCGCCGCGGCGTACGTCACGGGGACGGCCTGCCCGGCGCGCACGCTCAGGCCGAGGGGGAGCCGGCCACCGCCGACGGCCTGCAGGTCGGTCAGGGTGAGCGTGCGCGGCAGCCCGTCCGCGGCGGCGGACGGGACCGTGCCCGTCCAGACGTCGGTCGTCACGCCGGCGCGCTCAGCGGTGCCGGTGCGGCGCAGCCCCTCGGGGCGCGGGGGGACGGGGAGCGCCGGGGCGGCGACGTCGTGGCGCAGGGTCCCCGAGCTCCAGACGGTCGCGTCGGTGCCGGCCAGCGTGGTGGGGCCCGGCTGCGCCGAGGGGGAGGCGGGGGCGGCGAGCCGGGCGGCGCCGGCGCCGGCCAGCGCGAGGACGGCGAGGGCGGCGGCGGCCAGGCCGAGCGCGCGCCGAGGGACCGGGCGGCGCTGCGGCGTCGGGGGCCGAGTGATGACGAGCAGCACCGGGACGAGGTACGCGACCCAGCCGACCACCTCGACGACCGTCGGCCGCGGCTGCAGGCCGAGGACGCCGGTGAGCAGGGAGGACAGCACGGTGCCGGGTCGGACGAGCCAGCTGAGGTCGAGCGCCTGCGCCTGGCCGGCCAGCAGCCAGCCGGCCTCGTGCGCGGTGTGGAGGGCGGTGACGACGAGTCCGGCGGCCACGACCGCGAGCACGACCCCGGTCACCCGGAAGACGCGGCCGACGTCGATGCGGACGCCGCCGCGGTAGATGCCCCACCCGAGGGCGGTGGCCGCGGCCAGGCCGAGCAGGGCGCCGGTGCCGGCCGTCGCCGGGCTGCCGCTCGCGTTGAAGGCCGCCAGCAGGAAGACCGCGGTCTCGAGGCCCTCGCGGAGCACGGCGAGGAAGGCCATGCCGACCAGCGCGCGGACCGAGCCGCTCGCGAGCGCGGCGCCGGCGGCGCTCTCGAGGTCGCCCTTGAGGCCGCGCGCGTGCGTGCGCATCCACAGCAGCATCCAGGTGACCGCGACGACGGCCACGACGCCGATGACGGTCTCGAGCCCCTCCTGCGCCCGCTGCGGCAGCTCGGCCGAGACGACCTGCAGTGCGACGGCGACGGCGACGCACAGCGCGGCGGCCGCACCGACCCCGGCCCACACCCAGCGCAGGGCGTCGAGCCGGCCGTTGCGCCGGAGGAACGCGGCGACGAGCCCCACGATCAGCGCGGCCTCGAGCCCCTCGCGCAGGCCGATGACGAACGTGGCGAGCATCGACGTCCTTCGGGTAGGTGAGCCTTGCCTTGCTTGGAGCGTAGCGGCACCGGCGGGTGCTTGTGTAGGTTAGCCTCGCCTTAGTCCCGACGCACTGGCGCGTCCCGTCCCCTCGAGGAAGACCTCCCCGTGAAGATCCGCGCTGTGCACGCCCGCGCCGCCGCCCTCGTCGCTCCCCTCGCCCTGCTCGCCGCCTGCGGCGGGTCCGGCTCCGGCAGCGACGCCGCCTCCGCCAGTGCCGGTCCGGCGGCGGCGTCGGGGTCGGCGTCCGGGTCGGCGTCCGGCTCAGGGTCCGCGTCCGGTGACGTGCAGCTCGTGCTCACCGCCGACGGGTGCGCGCCCACGCCGTCCCCGGTGCGCTCCGGGCCCGTGACCTTCCACGTGACCAACAAGGACGCGACCGCGGTCAGCGAGATCGAGCTGCGCTCGGGCGCGCGGATCCTCGGGGAGAAGGAGAACCTCGCCCCCGGCTTCTCCGGCTCGTTCTCGCTCGACCTCGGCGCGGGCGACTACGTCGTCCACTGCCCTGGAGCGACGCACGACACGGCGCCGTTCCAGGTGACGGGGGCGCGCGCCTCGACCGGCGCGACCGACGCGACGTCCCTGCTGGCGCAGGGCACGAAGGACTACGCCGCGTACGTCAAGACCCAGGTCGACGGGCTGGTCACCGCGACCGCGCCGTTCGCGGCGGCCGTCCAGCGCGGGGACCTCGCCGCCGCGCGGACGCAGTACGCGAAGGCCCGCGTGTTCTACGAGCGCATCGAGCCGGTGGCCGAGAGCTTCGTCAGCGGCAGCAGCAACCTCGACGCCGACATCGACGCGCGGGCCGGCGACGTCCCGGCGGCGCAGTGGCGCGGGTTCCACGTGCTGGAGAAGGCCATCTTCAAGGACCGGTCGCTGAAGGGCATGGCCCCGGTGGCGGCCACCCTGGTGTCGAACGTCACGAAGCTGAAGACCCTCGTCGCCGGTGTCCAGTACCAGCCGGCCGAGCTGGCCAACGGCGCGGTCGGGCTGCTCGACGAGGTGTCGAAGAACAAGGTGACCGGCGAGGAGGAGCGGTACTCGCACGTGGACCTCGTCGACTTCTCCGGCAACGTGGAGGGCGCGGAGCAGGCGTTCGCGTCGCTGCAGCCGGCGCTCGCGACGATCTCGCCCGATGTCGCGAAGACCGTCGCCGCGCGCTTCGCCGCGATCGACGCGCTGCTCGACCAGCACCGCGACGCGCGGCAGCCGGGCGGCTTCGTGCTCTACACCTCGCTGACGCCGGCGCAGGTACGCGCGCTGGCGCAGGCCGTGCACGCCGTCGCCGAGCCGCTCTCGACGGTGGCCGCCAAGGTCGTCGGGGCGTAGCGGTCGTGGGTCTCAGCGAGGACCAGCAGGGTCAGGCCCCCGCCGGGCGGGGTGTGTCGCGGCGGCGGCTGCTCGGCGGTGCGGTCGGCGGTGGCGCCGGCCTGCTCGTGGGCGCGGCCGGGGGGTACGGCACGGCGCGGGCCACGACGTCGTCGCCGGTGTCGGCTGCTCCTGACGTCGTGCCGTTCTACGGCGAGCACCAGGCCGGCGTCGTCACGCCGACGCAGGGCCGGCTCGCGTTCGCGGCCTTCGACGTCGTCACCGAGGACGTCCAGCAGCTCGCCGCGATGCTCGGCCGGTGGTCGGCCGCGGCCGCGCTGATGACGGCCGGGCAGAGCGTCGGGCCCGTCGAGACCGCGCCGCAGGCGCCGCCCGTCGACACGGGCGAGGCGGTCGGGCTCGCGCCCGGGCGGCTCACGGTCACCGTGGGGTTCGGGCCGTCGCTCTTCGACGACCGCTTCGGGCTCGCCGACCGGCGGCCCGCGGCGCTCGCGCCGCTGCCCGCGCTGCCCGGCGACGCGCTGGAGGAGGCGCGCAGCGGCGGGGACCTCTGCGTCCAGGCCTGCTCGGACGACCCGCAGGTCGCCTTCCACGTCATCCGCAACTTCGCGCGCATCGGCCGGGGCACCGTCGTGCTGCGCTGGTCGCAGCTGGGCTTCGGCAGCACGGCGTCGACCAGCACTGCGCAGGAGACGCCGCGCAACCTGTTCGGGTTCAAGGACGGGACCAACAACCTCAAGCTCGAGGACCGGGCCGCGATCGACGACGCGGTGTGGGTCGGCGAGGAGAGCGACCAGGCGTGGATGCGGGGCGGGACGTACGCCGTCACCCGCCGCATCCGCATGCACATCGAGTCGTGGGACGCGGACTTCCTCGCCGACCAGGAGTCCGTCATCGGTCGGCACAAGCTGAGCGGCGCTCCGCTCGGGGGCTCGAAGGAGACCGACGTGGTCGACCTCGCGGCCACCAAGGGCGGCGAGCCGGTCATCCCGGCGGCCGCGCACGTGCGGCTCGCCAGCCCGCACACGAACGGCGGGATCCGCATCCTGCGCCGCGGCTACTCCTACACCGACGGCATCGACGCGAAGACCGGCGAGCTCGACGCGGGGTTGTTCTTCATCGCGTTCCAGAAGGACGCGCACGCGCAGTTCGTCCCGCTGCAGCGCCGGCTCGGCCAGCACGACGCGCTGAACGAGTACATCACCCACACCAGCAGTGCCCTGTTCGCCTGCCCTCCCGGGCTCCGCGCGGTCGGCGACTGGTTCGGCAAGGGACTGCTCGGCGACCTCGTGTCCTGACCCGGTCGTCTCCCGCTCTCCTGGCGCTCTCCTCCCGGTCGGCCTCTCGTCGTCCGCGCGTCGTCCCCGTGTGGGACCACGTTCCGGTGACCGTGGTGTCGGCGTGGGTGGCGAGCGTGGGGTGGCGGTACGCCGGCGGTGAGGTCCGCGAGCCCGCGGGGCGCCAGCACGGCGTGCTGCCCGGCGGGGTGCTCACGCTGTGCGGGCTGCCGCGCGAGGGGTTGCAGGACTTCCCCGCGGTGGCGTTCCCCGCCGTGCTGTCCGAGACGTGCCCCACGTGCTTGTACGCGCTGGCCGGGCTGGGCGGTTAGCGCTCGCTGGCTGAAGGGCGTCCAGTGGGACGCCGCCTCGTAGGGGGCATGGTCGAGGTCGTCGAGCGCACGGTGGCGATCCTTGACTCCGTGCTGGTGCGGGCGCGCCGCGGGCCCCGTCCGGCTGGTGCCGGCGAGGCTGGGCGGTCGTGCTGGTCCTGCTGCTGCTCGCGGTTCTCTCCACTGCCGGTGGCTGGGTCAGGCGGCGCAGGGTTGGGGTTCTGGTCGTGCTTCGTAGATCCGGCCGAGTGGGGTGCGGTGGGCGATGGTGCCGTCCTCCATTGGTGTGGTGGTCCAACCCCACCAGGTCTTGAGGTTGTGGTGGAGCCGGCAGCGGGGGCAGAGGTTGCGGCAGGTGGTGTGCCCGCCGCCCGGATCGTCCGGTTGGTCGTGGTTGAACGGGACGGTGTGGTCGACGTCGCATCGCGTGGCGGGCACGGAGCAGGTGGGGTGCCCGCAGTGCAGCCACAGCGCGGCTACCCGTGCGCGCTGGGCGGCTGTTGGTTGGTAGCGAAGCCTGTGGAGGTCGAGGAGCCGTCCGTCGGGGTCGGTGATGGCGAGCTGCCAGGTCCCGTCGGAGGCGAGGAGGCGGCCGAGGTCGGCGGGGATCGGGCCGTGGCCCATCAAGTGGGCGGGGTCCTCGTTGAGGCCGAGGAGGGTGGCGGCGGAGATCTGCACCTGCACCGCGACCGGCGCCGCCGTCCTTCTCAGGGCTGGCAGGAAGTCGCCGTCGGCGGTCGGGTCGAGCAGGACCGAGCAGACCGCGACCAGGGCATCGGCGCGGCACCCGGCCATTGCCCCGAACCCGCGGTCGACGGTGGGCAGGTCGCGGGCGATCCGGTCGAGCGCGCCGCTCACGACCTGCGCCTCGTCGGCGGTGAGCAGGGCACGGATCTCCGCCATCCCGTCGGGCAGCGAGGTGATCCGGACGGCGCGCTGCTGCACGGCGTCGGCGTGCCGCTCCGCCGCGCCGCGGGGGTCGAGCTTGGCGACCGCGCGGCGCAGGTCGCGGCGCAGCTCGCTGACGGTCCGCTCCGGGGCGCGGCGCAGCACCACCGCCTCGAGCGCTGGGATGGACTCGTCGGCCAGCACGGACGCCTCGTCGACCACCACCCGGGCGTGGGCGGGGGAGAGGTGGCCCTCGGTGAGCAGCCACCGCGTACCCGGGTGGCGGCTCGTCAGCAGCAGCGCGCCGTCCACCATCGCGGCGGTACCGCGCTCGGTCATCCGCAGCGCGAGCGCCATCTCCGCCCGCGCGGACGCCTCTGCGCCACCACCACGACCAGCGCCTGGCACCGTCTCTGCTGTCGCGGCGGTGATCTGCCCGTAGGCCGCTGCGACCGCGGTCGCCTTGAGCGCGGCGACCGCGCTCTCCAGCCGCGCGCAGGCCTGCACGATCGCGAGCCGCGCGTCGCCGAGGACCACGGACTCGGCCCTGGCCGAGGTGAGCCCCTCACCCTCCGTCGACGTCGAGGGCAGAGCCGGTTCGCCGGCCAGGGCCCATGACCGCAGCAGCCCCTCGTCCGCGCTCAACTGCCGCACGAGCGACAGCAGCACCGGCCCCACGGCGACCTGCTCGAGCGCCCGCGCGAACGGCAGCCCCGGACCGGGCAGCGCGACGACCCCGGGCACCGGACGGACTGGCAACCCGTCCCCTCGCTCAGGACCATCGCTCGAACGCATGTTCGAATCCTACTCGACGGCGGGACGGCGGGCAAGGGCCCTCGTACTCCTCCTGGCCCTGCCGTCTCGCCCCCGGAGGGGTCCGTTCTTCCAGCTGCGGCCTGTCCCTCTCCCGTGATGTGCATGATCACGGGAGGCGGGGGGCCGTGTCTGGACGCGCTGGCGTGGAGGGCCGCGCGGCTCGGGGCATCCGGCGCGCCTGCATCGAGGATCTGCTGGATCACGGGGCATCCGTGCCCGACGCCCAAGATCTGCATGATCACGGGGATGCGCCCTGCGTGTGGGCGCGCCCGACGAGAGCGCGCGAGAGCGCGCGTCACGCAGGACCCGGGCCCGCCCCCACGATCTGCATGATCACGATCGGTCGGGCCCCTCGAGCAACCGCCGTCACCGCCCAGGAGCCGTCAACCGCCAGCCGTCAGCCCCGGACGAGGTCCTGCTCGTCGGGGTGGCGCTCGAGCCACGACCGGACGAACGGGCAGCTCGGCACCACGCTGCCGCCCTGCTCGCGGACCGCGGTCAGCGCTGCCCGCACCAGTGCGCTCCCCACGCCGTGCCCCTCGTGCTCCGGGGAGACCTCCGTGTGCCGCAGGTCCCAGGTCGTGCCGTCGACGCGGTACGCGAGCAGCCCCGCGTCCGCGCCGTCGACGCGCGCGACGAACCGCGCCCCTGCCTCGTCCTGCTCGACCTCGACCGCCATGCCCGCGCCCCTCCCGCTCAGCTCCTGTGACGTGCGCAACCGTCGACCCCTCCGGACGCTTCCCGGCGTGCGGCACGCCCGCTCCTGGGAGGATGCCCGGCATGACGACGACAGCGATCCTCGGCGCCGGGCTCATGGGCGCGGCCATGGCCGCCCGCCTCGCGGAGCAGGGCCACGACGTACGCCTCTGGAACCGCACCGCGGACAAGGCCCGCGCGGCAGCGGGGGACGGGGTGACGGCGGTGGAGTCCCTCGCCGACGCGCTCGCGGGGGCGCAGGTCGCCATCACGATGCTGCGCGACGGCGACGCCGTCGAGGAGGTCGTCCGCGCGGCGCTCCCGCAGCTGCGCGACGGCCGCGTCGTGTGGGTCCAGGCCAGCACCGTCGGGGTGGAGGCGGCGGACCGGCTGCGCGGCCTGGCGGACGACGCCGGCGTCGCCGTGCTCGACGCGCCCGTCTCCGGCTCCACGTCACCGGCGCGGCAGGGCTCGCTCACCTGGCTCGTGGGCGGCCCGGCAGCCGCGGTCGAGCAGGCGCGCCCCGTGCTCGACGACCTCGGCACCGTCGTGCACGTCGGGGTGGGGCAGGAGGGCTCGCGCCTCAAGCTGCTGCTGAACCTCTGGATGGCCTCGGCGACGGTCGCCATGGCGGACGCGCTCTCCGGTGCCGACGCGCTCGGCGTCCCGCGCGACGCGCTCCTCGGCGTGCTCGACGGCGGGCCCCTCGGCATGCCGTACGCGCTGCTGAAGGCCGGGATGATGGGCGAGCACGCGTACCCCGCGGGCTTCCCGGTCGACCTCGCGCTCAAGGACGTGCGGCTGGCGCTCGACGCGCTCGGCTCGGCGCCGCTCGCCCGGGTCGTGGAGGAGCGGCTCGCCGCCGCCTCCGAGCAGGGCCACGGGCGCGACGACCTCGCTGCGGTGGCAGAGGTCTGACGCCCTCGCTACCAAGATCTGCATGATCACGGGGGAGTTCAGGGCGCAGCGCCGAAGAGCCGCCGCGAGAACTCCTGCGCGTGGACCTCGACCGCGCGCACGAGGGCTGCGCGCCCGTCCTCCCCGACCCCAGCCGGGTACGTGACGGCGAGGGCCGCGGCCGGCCACCCCGACCGGTCGCGGACCGCGACCGCCACGCTGGCGAGGCCCTCGGTGACCTCGCCGTCCTCGACCGCGTACCCGCGGGCGCGCACGGCGGTGAGCTCGCGGCGCAGCGCGGCGTACGTGCCGAGGCCCTTCGCTCCCCGCAGCGGCAGCGTGCGCACGTCGCCGAAGAGCGCGCGGACCTGCGCCGCCGGCAGGGCGGCGAGCATCGCCCGGCCGGTGGCGGTGAGGTGCGCCGGCAGCCGGACGCCGACGTCGGTCACCAGTGGCGGGCGCCGCGGCGCGCGCTCCTCGACGAGGTAGACGACGTCGCGGCCCTCGAGGACCGCGAGGTGCGCGGACTCGCGGGCGCGGTCGACGAGGGCGGCGAGGACCGGCCGGCCCGTACGCGCCAGGGGCGCCTGGCGCAGGTAGCCCTGGGACAGCTCGAAGGCCGCGACGCCGAGGCCGTAGGCCCGGGTCTCGGGGAAGCGGATGACCCAGCCGTCCTCCTCGAGCACGGCGAGCAGCCGGTAGACCGACGAGCGGGGCATGCCGAGCGCGCGGGCGAGCGATGCGGCCGGCACCGGCGCGGCCTGCCGGGCGAGGTGGCCGAGGATGCGCAGGACGGCCGTCGCCGCAGGGGCGGGGGCTGCGCGGACCGGCACACCTGCCTCCAGAGCCGCCGGGAGTGTCTAGCGGGCTGGACACTACTCGTCCGCAGGCTCTGGCGGGCGGTGGTCGCGCAGGGCTCCACTAGTGCCATGGCAGCGGTCGTGGCAGCAGGAGTGGTCCGGGTCGGCGAGCAGCCGCTGACGGTCGGGGACGTCGTCGCGGTCGCCCGCCACGGCGTACGCGTCGAGCTCGACGAGTCCGCATTGCAAGCCATGGCGTCCTCGCGCACCGTGATCGACGCCGCGGCCGACGACGGGGTCGCGCACTACGGCATCTCCACCGGCTTCGGGGCGCTCGCCACGACGTACATCCCGCGCGAGCGGCGCGTGCAGCTCCAGCAGAGCCTCGTCCGCTCGCACGCCGCCGGCACGGGGGCCGAGGTGGAGCGCGAGGTCGTGCGCGCGCTCATGCTGCTGCGCCTCCAGACGCTGGCGACGGGCCGTACCGGCGTGCGTCCCGCGACTGCCGCGGCGTACGCCGCCCTCCTCGACGCCGGCATCACGCCGGTCGTCCGTGAGTACGGCAGCCTCGGCTGCTCCGGCGACCTAGCCCCGCTGGCCCACTGCGCGCTGGCGCTGATGGGCGAGGGGGACGTGCGGGACGCGGACGGGCGGCTCACCTCCGCGGCCGAGGCGCTCGCAGCGGCCGGGCTCGAGCCCGTCACCCTGCTGGAGAAGGAGGGCCTCGCCCTCATCAACGGCACGGACGGCATGCTCGGGCAGCTCGCGCTCGCGCTGCACGACCTCGAGGACCTGCTGCAGGTGGCCGACATCGCGGCGGCGATGAGCGTGGAAGCCCTGCTGGGCACGGACGCGGCGTTCGCCGACGACCTCATGCGACTGCGGCCGCACCCCGGCCAGCAGGCCTCCGCCGCGAACCTGCGGGCGCTGCTGGCGGACTCCGGCGTCATGGCGAGCCACCGCGGACCGGAGTGCACGCGGGTGCAGGACGCGTACTCCCTGCGCTGCTCGCCGCAGGTGCACGGCGCCGCCCGCGACACCGTCGACCACGCCCGGGCGGTCGCGTCGCGCGAGCTGTCCTCCGCGGTCGACAACCCGGTCGTCACCGCGGACGGCCGGGTCGAGTCGAACGGCAACTTCCACGGCGCCCCCGTCGCCTACGTCCTCGACTTCCTCGCCATCGCGGTCGCCGACCTCGCGAGCATCTCCGAGCGGCGTACGGACCGGTCCCTCGACCGCACGCGCAACCAGGGCCTGCCGGGCTTCCTCGCCCACGAGGCGGGCGTCGACTCCGGCCTGATGATCGCGCAGTACGCCGCGGCCGGCATCGTCTCGGAGTTGAAGCGCCTGGCAGCACCGGCTTCCGTGGACTCCATCCCGTCCTCCGCCATGCAGGAGGACCACGTCTCCATGGGCTGGGCCGCGGCGCGCAAGCTGCGCCGCGCGGTCGACGGCCTCGCGCGGGTGCTGGCGGTCGAGGTCCTCGCCGCGAGCCGCGCCCTCGACCTGCGCGCACCGCTGCAGCCCTCGCCCGCCACGGGCGCCGTCGCCGCGGCGGTGCGCGAGGTGGCCGGAGGCCCTGGCCCTGACCGCTTCCTCTCACCGGAGATCGAGGCGGTCGTCGACCTCGTCGTCTCCGGTGAGCTCGTCCGCGCCGCGGCCGGCGTGACCGGCCCGCTCCAGTAGGAGGAACCACGATGACGACCGAGGACACCCCCCGCGCCGTCCGCGCCCCGCGCGGCACGACCCTGCGCGCGAAGAGCTGGCAGACCGAGGCTCCGCTGCGGATGCTGATGAACAACCTCGACCCCGAGGTCGCCGAGCGGCCGCAGGACCTCGTCGTCTACGGCGGTACGGGCCGCGCGGCGCGCAGCTGGGCGGCGTACGACGCGATCGTGCGCACGCTCGAGACGCTCGACGCCGACGAGACCCTGCTGGTGCAGTCCGGCAAGCCGGTCGGGGTCTTCCGCACGCACGAGTGGGCGCCACGCGTGCTCATCGCGAACTCCAACCTCGTGGGCGACTGGGCGACCTGGCCCGAGTTCCGCCGGCTGGAGCACCTCGGGCTGACGATGTACGGCCAGATGACCGCGGGCTCGTGGATCTACATCGGCACGCAGGGCATCCTCCAGGGGACGTACGAGACCTTCGCCGCCGTGGCGGACAAGCGCTTCGGCGGCTCGCTCGCCGGCACCCTCACCCTGACCGGGGGAGCGGGCGGCATGGGCGGCGCGCAGCCCCTCGCGGTCACGATGAACGGCGGCGCCGTCATCGTCGTGGACGTCGACGCGACCCGGCTGCAGCGGCGCTGCGAGCACGGCTACCTCGACGAGGTGGCGGACGACCTCGACGACGCGATCTCCCGTGCCACCAGGGCCAAGGAGGAGCGCCGCGCGCTCTCCGTCGGCCTCGTCGGCAACGCGGCGACCGTCTTCCCGGAGATCCTCACCCGCGGGGTCGCGGTCGACATCGTCACCGACCAGACCAGCGCGCACGACCCGCTGAGCTACCTGCCCGAGGGCGTGGGCGTCGAGGAGTGGCACGACCTCGCGGCGAAGGACCCGGAGGAGTTCACGCTGCGGGCGCGCGCTTCCATGGCCAAGCACGTCGAGGCGATGGTCGGCTTCCAGGACGCCGGCGCGGAGGTCTTCGACTACGGCAACTCCATCCGCGAGGAGGCGCGGCTCGGCGGCTTCGAGCGGGCCTTCGCTTTCCCCGGCTTCGTGCCGGCGTACATCCGCCCGCTCTTCTGCGAGGGCAAGGGCCCCTTCCGCTGGGCGGCGCTGTCCGGCGACCCCGCCGACATCGCGGCCACCGACGGCGCGATCCTCGAGCTCTTCCCGGAGGACGAGCACCTGCGCCGCTGGATCACGGCGGCGGGCGAGAAGGTCCACTTCGAGGGGCTGCCGGCGCGCATCTGCTGGCTCGGCTACCAGGAGCGGCACCGCGCAGGTCTGCGCTTCAACGAGATGGTGGCCTCGGGCGAGCTCTCCGCCCCCGTCGTCATCGGCCGCGACCACCTCGACTCCGGCTCCGTGGCCTCGCCGTACCGCGAGACCGAGGCGATGGCCGACGGTTCCGACGCGATCGCCGACTGGCCGCTGCTCAACGCCCTGCTCAACACGGCGTCGGGTGCCACCTGGGTCTCGATCCACCACGGCGGCGGCGTGGGCATCGGGCGCTCCATCCACGCCGGGCAGGTGATCGTCGCGGACGGGACTCCGCTGGCCGCGGAGAAGATCGCCCGGGTCCTGGTCAACGACCCCGGCACGGGCGTGATGCGCCACGTCGACGCGGGCTACGAGCGCGCCGAGGAGGTCGCCCGCGAGCGGGGGCTGCGCGTGCCGATGCAGGAGTCGTGACCAGCGTCTGGTGCCGGACGGCGGCACTGCCGGGCGGTGTCGCCGAGTCGGTGCGGCTGACGACCGAGGGCGGCAGGATCACCGGCGTACGAGCTGGTTCGCCGCCAGAGCCTGGCGACGTGCAGCTCGACCACGTCCTGCCCGGAGCGGCGAACGCCCACTCGCACTGCTTCCACCGCGCGCTGCGGGGACGTACGCACGCCGACGGCGGCACGTTCTGGACCTGGCGCGAGCAGATGTACGCCGTCGCCGAGCGCCTCACGCCCGACTCGTACGAAGCCCTGGCGGCAGCGGTCTTCGCCGAGATGCTCGTGAGCGGCTGGACGGCGGTGGGGGAGTTCCACTACGTGCACCACCGCGCGGACGGCACGCCGTACGCCCACCACGACATGGAGCTGGCCCTCGCTCGCGCCGCCTCGAGCACCGGGATCCGGCTCACCCTGCTGGACACCTGCTACCTGCGAGGCGGCCCCGGCGTGCCGCTCGGCCACGAGCAGCGGAGGTTCTCCGACGCCACCGTGGACGCGTGGCTCGCCCGCTGGCACGCGCTGCGCGACGAGCTCGCGGGCTCGGGAGTCGTACTGGGCGCGGCGGTCCACAGCGTACGAGCCGTCGAGGAGCGCGACATCGCCCGCGTCGTCGCCGGACTGCCTGCGGACGTGCCGCTCCACGCGCACGTCAGCGAGCAGCCGCGGGAGGACGAGGAGTGCCGCGCCGAGCACGGGTGCTCGCCGACGCAGCTGCTCGACCGGAGCGGCGCGCTCTCCGACCGCTTCACCGCGGTGCACGCGACGCACGTCACCCCTGAGGACATCGACCTCCTGGCGTGCGCGGGAGCGGCCGTCGCGCTGTGCCCGAGCACCGAGGCCGATCTCGGTGACGGCATCGGGCCCTTCCGCGCCCTTGCTGACGCCGGCGTACGGGTCGCCCTCGGCTCCGACCAGAACGCCGTCATCGACCCGTACGCGGAGGCGCGGATGCTCGAGCACCACGCACGGCTGGAGTCTCTGCGGCGCGGACAGTTCTCGCCCGCGCAGCTCGAGGGTGCGCTGACCGCGGGGCACCGCGCGCTCGGCCGGCCGGCCGTGGCCCTGGAGCCCGGCGCGCCGGCAGACCTCGTCGAGCTCCGCAGCCGCAGCGTACGGACCGCCGGGAGCGACCCCGGGCAGCTCGTCCTCAGCGCCACGGCAGCCGATGTCGGCACCGTCGTCGTCGGCGGAGAGGTCGTCGCCCGGGACGGTCGGCTGTCCGACGGCACCGATCCCGCGGGGCTCCTCCTCGCTGCCCTGCAGGGGGTCCAGCCGTGAGCGCCGAGCTCGTCACCGGCATCGCCGAGCTGACCACGATCACCGAGCAGGGGGTCCTCCACGACGCCGCGCTCGTCATCGCCGACGGGCGGATCGCGTGGATCGGCCCTGCGGCGCACGCCCCCGCGGCCGACAGCCGTACGGACCTCGCCGGCCGCGCCGTCCTCCCCGGCTGGGTCGACGCGCACACCCACCTCGTGTTCGGGGGGGACCGCAGCGCGGAGTTCGCCGCGCGCATGGCGGGAGGGGCGTACGCCGCGGGCGGGATCGCCTCCACCGTCAGCGCCACCCGCGAGGCCACGACAGAGGACCTCTTGCGGCGCGCGCAGGAGCTGCGCGCGGAGGCGGAGGCCCAGGGCACGACGTGGGTCGAGGCGAAGACCGGCTACGGGCTCGACGTCGAGCACGAGCGGCGGACCGCTGAGGTGGCTGCGGTCGTGGCCGACGAGGTGACCTTCCTCGGCGCGCACCTCGTGCCGCCGGGGACGAGCATGCGCGACTACGTCGACCTCGTCACCGGGCCCATGCTCGCCGCGGTGGCCCCCCTCTGCACGGCGGTGGACGTGTTCTGCGAGCGCGGGGCCTTCGACGAGGAGGCGGCGCGCGAGGTCCTCGCCGCCGGAGCCCGTGCGGGGCTCCGCGCGAAGGTGCACGCGAACCAGCTCGGGCCCGGCCCGGGCGTACGGCTGGGCGTCGAGCTCGGCGCCCTCAGCGTGGACCACTGCAACCACCTCGACGACGCCGATGTGGACGCCATCGCCGGCTCGACGACGGTCGCGACCCTGCTGCCCGCCGCGGACCTCTGCACGCGGCAGCCACTGGCGCCCGCACGCCGGCTGCTCGACGCCGGCGTCACCGTCGCGCTGGCCACGAACTGCAACCCGGGCAGCTCGTTCACCACCTCGATGCCGTTCGCGGTCGCCACCGCCGTGCTGCAGATGGGCATGTCCGTGGAGGAGGCCGTCCGCGCCGCGACCCTCGGCGGCGCGACGGCGCTCGGCCGGCACGAGGGCCACGACGGACTGGGCACGGTCGCCGTCGGCCGGCGCGCGGACCTGCACGCGCTCGACGCACCCAGCGCTGCCCACCTCGCGTACCGGCCTGGTGTCCCGCTGACCCACGCCGTGTGGCGCCGGGGCGTCCGCGTCCGCTGAGCACGTAGCCTCGGTTGGCCGACCGAGACCCCGAGGAGCCCCTGCTGTCCGTCGCCGCTCCCGCCGCCCGCCAGCGGGGTCTGCTCCTGCCGGCCGCCGCACTGCTGTGGGGGCTGCAGGCGGCGTTCCTCAACCCGGCGCTGGCGCTGCTCCTCGTCGCGCTGTACGGCGCGTCCGGCGGCCAGGTCGGCCTCGTCCTGGCCGTCTACAACGCGAGCGGCTTCCTCGCCTCGCTGGTCGTCCCGTCGTGGGCGGACCGCCGGCGCGACTACCTGCGCCCGCTGCTCGGGTGCGGCGTCCTCACGCTGGCGCTCACCGTCGTGCTCGGCGCGGTCACCGCCCTGCCGCTCGCGGTGGCCGGGCTGGTGGTCCTCGGCGGCCCGGCGAGCGTGGGCATGTCGATGCTCTTCGCGCAGCTCAAGCACTCCGGCGCCCAGCTCTCGGACGTGGTCCGCACCCGCGCGGTCTTCTCCTTCGCCTGGGTCGCCGGACCCCCGCTCGCCACGCTCGTCATCGGGGCCTTCGGCAGCCGCTCGGTCCTGCTCGTCATCGGCGCGGTCGCGGTGCTCAACGTGGCGACGACGCTCGCGATGCAGCGGCGGGCGCGCGCCCTGGGCGAGGTCGAGCGCCCGCGCGACGACGCCGCTGCGCCCGTGTCGAAGGTCGGTGTGGGCCTGGTGATGCTGGCGTTCCTCGCCCTCATGGCGACGAACAGCTGCTCGGTCTCCGTCATGGGGCTGTTCGTCACGCGGTCGCTGCACCTCGACGTCGAGTGGGCCGGCGTGGCGCTCGGGGTCGCCGCGGCGCTGGAGATCCCCGCGCTGCTGCTGCTCGGCCGCCTCGGAGCGCGGTTCGGCAGCCTGCCGCTGGTGGCGACCGGCTGCGTCGCGGGCATCGCCTACTACGCCGCCATGGCGTACGCCTCCGGCCCGCTCACGCTCGTCGCGCTGCAGGTGCTCAACGCGTGGTTCGTCGCGGTGGTCGCCGGCGTCGGGCTCGCGCTGTTCCAGGAGGTCGTGCCGCGCCCGGGGCTCGCTTCCGGGCTCTACAGCAACACCCGCCGCCTCGGCGCCATCGCGTCCGGCCCGATCCTCGCGCTCGGCTCGACGAGCGGCGGGTACGCACGGGTGTTCGCCGTCTGCGCCGTCCTCACCGCGCTCGCGCTGGCGGTCGTCGGCGTCGCGGCGCGCGTGGCGCGGCTGGCGCCGCGCCGACCCTGACTCCGGTCCCCGACGTCGTGGCCCTGGTGCGGTGCCAGAGCGCGAACCAGGGCCACGACGTTGGGGGACCGCGCGGGCCGGGAAGGAGGCGACAGGCCGGGTCGAAGGACGACCCGGGGTTGGGAGGCACCCGGTGGACACGCGCACGCTCGGCGACGGGCTCGAGGTGTCGGCGATCGGGTTCGGCTGCATGGGGATGAGCCAGAGCTTCGGGCCGAACCCCGGGAACCGCGACGACATGATCGCGGTGCTGCGAGGCGCGGTCGAGCGCGGCGTGACGCTGTTCGACACCGCGGAGGTCTACGGCCCGTACGTCAACGAGGAGCTCGTCGGCGAGGCGCTGCGCCCGCTGCGCGACCAGGTCGTCATCGCCACGAAGTTCGGGTTCGCCTTCGAAGAGGACGGCAAGCAGACCGGCCTGTCGAGCAAGCCCGACTCCATCCGCCGCGCGGCCGACGGATCGCTGCGCCGGCTCGGCGTCGACGCGATCGACCTCTACTACCAGCACCGCGTCGACCCCGACGTCCCGATCGAGGACGTCGCCGGCACCGTCAAGGAGCTCATCGAGGCGGGCAAGGTCAAGCACTTCGGCCTGTCCGAGGCGGGAGTGGACACCATCCGCCGAGCCCACGCGGTGCAGCCCGTGGCGGCGCTGCAGTCGGAGTACTCGCTGTTCTGGCGTGAGCTCGAGGGCGAGATCATCCCCGCCCTCGGCGAGCTCGGGATCGGGCTGGTGCCCTTCAGCCCGCTGGGCCGCGGCTGGCTGACCGGGACCGTCGACGCGCAGACCGAGTTCTCGGCTGGCGACATCCGCGCCGGTCTCCCGCGGTTCACCGTCGAGGCGCGGCAGGCGAACCAGGCCGTCGTCGACCTCGTCCGCCGGGTCGCCGACGCGAAGGGCGTCACGCCGTCGCAGGTCGCGCTCGCCTGGCTGCTCGCGAAGCAGCCGTGGGTCGTCCCCATCCCCGGGACGCGCCGCATCGAGCGGGTCGAGGAGAACATCGGCGGCGCGGCCGTGGACCTCACCGCCGACGACGTCGCCGAGCTCGACGAGGCGTCCGCGCAGATCCAGGTCGTCGGCGACCGCTACCCCGAGGCCATGCAGCGGATGATCGACCGCTAGTCGCCGTTGCCGGGAGCCTCGGCCCGGGAGCGCTCCGCCTGGACCTTCTCCTTGCTGCGGACCAGGCGGAGCAGGGTGACGAGACCGAGGCCACCGGCCATGTTCGTCACCACGGTGAGGACGAACCAGTGCGCCCAGTCTCCGTAGCCGAACGGCGCACGGCCGCCGGTCAGCGCGACGAAGCACAGCAGCGAGTCGAGGATCGAGTGGAAGAGCGAGGCGCCGGCGAGGACGAAGGCGCCCGCCACCGCGGCCACGAGCTTGGCGGGGTCGGACTCCGTGCCGTGCTGCATGCGCGTCATCAGCGTGATGGCCGCGCCCGCGAGCAGTCCCAGGCAGATGCTCCTCGCGCCGTACGCGGAGGTCGCGTAGACCCGCGCCGCTTCGACCGCCGTCGCGTGCAGCGAGGGGAAGGCGTGCGCCACGAGCCACGCCATGCACCAGCCACCGGCGATGTTGGCCGCGAGCGTCACGGCCCAGAGCCGGACGAGCTGGCGGGCACGCGCCCGCTTCGCCGCCAGAGCGGTGACCGGCACCAGGAACCCCTCGGTGAACAGCTCGCTGTCGGCGAGGAGCAGGGCGACGAACCCGACCCCGAACGCCAGCCCGGCGAGCAGGTGGTTCCCGGTCTCGTGCAGCACGAGGAGCAGGGCGAGGACGCCGAAGACCACATCGACACCGCCCATGAGCCCGGTGCTGACCAGCGCCGCCCAGGACCGGTCCAGCCGCTCCTCGCCCTCGTCCGCCAGCCGGTCGAACGCCGACTCCACCCGCGACTCGAGCCCGGTCTCCACCATGACCGCTGTGCTTCCCCCGCCTGCGGCGCTCATGTGTCGATCACGGGTACGGCGTTTCCGCTCCCGCGACCACCGGGCACCCTCCTTGCATGGCAAACGACACGCTGCAGGGCAAGACGATCGCGTTCCTCGTCGCGAACGAGGGCATCGAGCAGGTCGAGCTGACCGAGCCGTGGAAGGCGGTCCAGTCGGCCGGCGGGACGCCCAAGCTCATCGCCCCCGAGGCCGGTGAGGCCCAGGCCTTCAACCACCTGGACAAGGGTGACGCGTTCCCGGTCGACGTCGTGGTCGGTGACGCGGACCCCTCGTCGTTCGACGGGCTCGTGCTGCCGGGCGGCGTGGCGAACCCCGACAACCTGCGGACCCACCCCGAGGCCGTCGCCTTCGCCAAGGCGTTCGTCGAGGCGGGCAAGCCGGTCGCGGTGATCTGCCACGGTCCCTGGACGCTGGTCGAGGCCGGCGTGCTGCGCGGCCGGACGATCACCTCGTGGCCCAGCCTGCAGACCGACATCCGCAACGCGGGCGCGACCTGGGTCGACGAGGAGGTCCACGTCGACGAGAGCGGCGCCGGGCCGCTGGTCTCAAGCCGCAAGCCCGACGACCTCAAGGCGTTCTGCGCCGAGATCGTCGACCGCTTCTGAGCTGCTCCCTCGTGGCGCCGGTCCTGTGACCGGCGCCACACGGCTGTCCGGGCAGGGATCCAGTCGATCGGCGGTTGCCGCGGTCGGAAGATCCACTGGAGCGGCAGGAGGAACATCATGAAGGTGCTGCTGACCGGAGCGACCGGTCTCGTGGGGTCCGGTGTGCTCAAGGCGCTCCTCGCGCACGGTCACGAGGTGACCGCGCTCGTGCGCAGCGAGCAGTCCGCGTCGACGGTCCGTGCGGCCGGCGCGACGCCGCTGCTCGGTGACATCACCGACGTCGAGTGGCTGACCGAGCGGCTGCGCGAGGTGGACGGCGCGATCCACGCGGCCACCACCAATGACGGCGACGCCGTCGCGTTCGACCGCGGCGTCGCGACCGCGGCGGCGCAGGCGTTCGACGGCAGCGGGAAGTCCTACGTCCACACCGGCGGTGCATGGGTCTGGGGCAGCGGCGCCGACGTCCGCGAGGACGCCCCGTTCGACGCCCCGGAGCTCACCAGCTGGCGCGCCGACGTCGAGAAGATCGCGATCTCGCTCGAGGGCGCTCGCGGCACCGTCGTGGCTCCCGGCATCGTCTACGGCGGCGGGCGCGGCATCGCCGGCCTGCAGACCTACGGCCCCACGACTGACGACGGCCGCCTGCGGCTCATCGGCGACGGCTCGCAGCACTGGACGACCGTGCACGCCGACGACCTCGGCGAGCTGTACGTCCGGGCGCTGACCGACGGTGAGGCCGGCACGTACTACATCGGCGCCAGCGGCTCGAACCCGACGGTGCGCGAGATCGCGGAGGCGGCCGCCGCTGCCCGCGGCCTGGCCGGCGTCGCGGAGGAGTCCGTCGAGCAGACGCGCGAGCGGTTCGGCGCGGCCTTCGCCGACGCCCTCCTGCTCGACCAGCAGACGAAGGCCGAGCGCTCGAAGGCGCTCGGCTGGGCGCCGAGCCGGCCGACGCTCGTCGAGGAGATCCGTACCGGGGTCTACACCAGCTGACGCACGAGGAGGGGGCCGCCCACCGGGCGGCCCCCTCTGCGCGTCGGTCAGGCCGTGCGCCGTACCCGGCTCGTCAGCGCGACCATCACGAGCGAGGACAGGGCCAGCAGCGCCGCGCCCGCGAAGACGTGGTCCACCCCGTGGGTGAACCGCGCGGCACCTGCGAGGGTGCTGGCGCCCAGCGAGCCCGCGTCCCCGAAGACGGTCACCAGCAGGGCGACGCCCAGTGCAGCGCCCAGCTGCTGCGAGACGTTGACGAGCCCGGAGGCCGCGCCCGCGTCCTCGGGGGCCACGTCGGCGATCGCCGCACCGGTGAGCGTGACGAACGAGATCCCGTTGCCGGCGCCGAAGAGCACGAGGCTGAGCAGCACCATCGCGTACGGCGTGGTCGGCGAGAGCCGGGTGTCCAGGGCGAGGCCCACCGTGGAGATCCCCAGCCCCGTCAGCATGAGGGTGCGGGCGGAGAAGCGCCCCACCAGCACGCGGGTCGTGAGCTGCGAGAGCGTGAAGACGCTGAGCGGCAGGGGGAGGAACGACAGCCCGGCCTCGACGGGGCTGAAGCCGCGCACGCCCTGGAGGTACTGCGTGAGGTAGAAGAACATGCCGTACGCCCCGGCGTAGAGCAGGCCGCGAGCGGCGTTCGCCCCGCTGCGCGACGGGCTGGCCAGCAGGCGGAGCGGCAGGATCGGCTGCGCTGCAGCACGTTCGGCGAGCACGAAGACCACGATCAGGGCCGTGCCCGCGGCGAGCGGAGCCAGGGTGCGCACCGACGACCAGCCCGCGGACGTGCTCTCCACCAGGCCGTAGACCAGCGCACCCACACCCAGGGTCGAGCTGAGCGCACCGGTGAGGTCGAAGGGCAGCCGCGTGCGCGGGGTCTCGCGCAGCAGGGCAGCACCACCGACCAGGGCGGCGATCCCGAACGGCAGGTTGACGAGGAAGACCCAGCGCCAGGACGCGTACTCGGTCAGAACGCCGCCGGCGAGCAGCCCGGTCGCGGCCCCGCCGACGGACACCGCGGCGTACAGGCCGATGGCGCGCAGGCGCTCCCGCGGGTCCGGGTACGTCGTGGCGAGCAGCGTGAGCGCTGCGGGTGCGGCGAGGGCACCGCCCACGCCCTGCAGCGCCCGGGCGGCCAGGAGCAGGACGTCGGAGGTGGCGAGCCCCCCGAGCAGCGAGGCGATGGTGAACACGCTGATGCCGAGCAGGAACGTGCGCCGCCGGCCCAGCACGTCGCCGCAGCGGGCGCCGAACAGGAGCAGCCCGCCGAAGGTGAGGGCGTACGCGTTGAGCACCCACGACAGCCGCGCGGGAGTGAAGTCGAGCGCGCGCTGCAGCTCGGGGAGCGCGACGTTCACGATCGTCCCGTCGAGCACGACCATGAGCTGGGTCAGCAGGATCACGGCGAGCACGAGGCCGCGGCGCGCGGGTGGCGCGCTGCGCGGGCTGGGGACCGGCCGGCTGAGCGGCTGGCGGGGGGAGCGGACGGGGTCGAGCCCGCGAGCTGCGGGCCGGATCTCGAGGTCGGACATGCCGGTGCCCTTCGAGGAGAAGCGGAGGTTGCCTCCACTAAAGATACGGAAGTCACCTCCGGTTGTCCAGTGCAGATGGAGGACACCTCCGTTTCGGCGTGGCACCATGGAGGGGTGACCACGCCCGCCACCGCACCCCGACCCATGCGGGCCGACGCGCGGCGCAACTACGAGCGCCTCATCACCGCAGCGCGCGAGGAGTTCGGCGAGCGCGCGCACGAGGCCGCCATCGAGGACATCGCGAAGCGGGCGGGTGTCGGCGTGGGCACGCTCTACCGCCACTTCCCGCGCCGCATCGACCTCGTCGAGGCCGTCTACGCCGAGGAGATCGACACCCTCATCGCGGCGGTGGACGACGCCCTCGCGACTCCCGACCCGTACGCCGGGCTGACGTCGTGGCTGCAGGCCTACGCCCGCTACGCGATGAACAAGCGCAACCTGCTCAAGGAGCTGCAGGAGGCCTTCGAGCGCGACCCCGGGCTCCGCCTCCAGCTGCGCGAGCGGCTGCAGGCGGCCGCGACGCGCGTGCTCGAGCGGGCGCAGGCCGCGGGCGCCGTGCGCCAGGACGTGAGCGGCGACGACCTGCTCCACCTCGTCGGCGGGATCTGCATGTCCTCGACCGCGACCCGCGAGCAGAACGAGCGGCTGCTCGAGGTCGTGCTGCAGGGCCTGCGCGCCTAGCCGGCCCGTACGCTGCGGCCATGACCGCCGACAGCAGCGACAGCAGCCTCCTCGCCCACGTCCACGACCTCGTCGCCCAGGAGCACGAGCTGCGTGAGCGGACCTCGTCCGGCGAGCTCGACAGCGACGAGGAGCGCCGCCGCCTCCAGGCGCTCGAGGTCGAGCTCGACCGCTGCTGGGACCTCCTGCGCCAGCGGCAGGCCCGCCGCAGCGCCGGCCTCGACCCGGCCCAGGCGCACGAGCGCCCGGCGGGCGAGGTCGAGGGCTACCTGCAGTAGCCGCCCGCTCTGCCCGGCGCGCCCCGCTCGCTCTGCCCGATCGGTCCTGGAAGTCGCGCCCGCTGCGGGTGGACACTCCGGCGAGCGCGCCGACCGGCGCGCGACAGGCAGGACGAAGGGCAGGACCGACGATGCTCCGCTCCAGGTCGAGGACGACCTCCACCGTGGTTCTCTCGGCGCTACCGGTCGTGGCGGCCCTGGGCCTGGTCACCCCGGGGACGGCCCAGGCCGCGACGGCCTGCACCCCGGACGTGGGCGGCACAGGGCTGAGCGCTGCGGTCGTGGCCCACGCGGGCCAGACCATCTCCGGCCGCGACGTCGACGCGACCGGCTGCGACATCGGGATCTACGTGGGCGCCGGCGCCGACCACGTCATCATCCGCTCCACCACGGTGCACGACTCCGGCTTCCAGGGCATCTTCGCCGAGAAGACGTCCTGGCTGAAGATCTCGGACTCGACCGTGACCGGCAACGGCTACGGCACTATCGACCCCTCCGCACCCCCGCTGCCAGGCAGCGGCGTGCACTCCTACGTCGGGCAGGCCTTCGCCATCAGCGTCTTCGGCGTCTCCCACGCGACGATCTCGGGCAACCAGGTCTACGACAACGGGCGCGGCGGCATCGGGGTCATGGACAACGGCCCCTTCGACCCGGGTGCGCTCATGTCGCACCAGAACCCCGCGGCGCCCCTCGTGCCGTCGTCCTGGGTGAAGGTGTCGGACAACACCACCTGGAACAACGCCAACGGCTGCGGCGTCGTCGCGGCGACCCAGAACGTCGGCGGCTCCCTCTCGGACATCACGATCCGCGGCAACAGCATCCACGGCATCGGCTTCCAGCCAGCAGGCCCCGACATCGGCGGCATCGTGGTCGCGGCCGACCTGCCCGGGTCCACCGTCAACGGTGCCGATGTCAGCAAGAACACCGTGCGCGACTCCTTCGAGGGCGGGCTCATCGTCAACGCCGAGGCCCCCGGGTCGAAGACCATCGGGGTCCGGCTGTACGACAACGTGCTCTCCGGCAACAACGTCGGCTTCCTCGAGGCGCCGAACACGGTCGGCATCATCACGAACGCCGCGCCCGGCGCCATGAACGAGGGGACGCAGATCTACCACAACCACATCTCGGGCCAGTTCTGGGGCGTCTGGTCGCGCGGTGATCTCCCGCCGTCGCTGTCGCGCAACGACATCACGGTGACGACCGGGGGGATGCCGGTCTCGCTGAGCTGAGCGGAGGGCCGGGTGCGGTACGCGCCGCACCCGGCCGCGTCCTACGAGGACGAGGTCACACGAGGATGAGGTCTCCGACCTCGGTCACACGAGAATGAGGTCTCCGACCTCGGTCACACGAGAATGAGGTCTCCGACCTCGGTCACACGAGAATGAGGTCTCCGACCTCTTCGGGGAGCCCGGGTGACGTCAGCACGTGCCCCATCCCCGGCACCACGTGCAGCACCGCGCCGGGGATCGCGGCGGCGAGAGCCTCCCCGTGCCGCAGGGGGTAGACCGGGTCCTCGTCCCCGTGCACGACCGCGGTGGGCGCGGTGATGGACGACAGCGGCGCGAGCAGCCCGGGGGCGTCCAGCCACACCGCCTGGTGGTGGTTCGCCGCCGCGGCAGGGTCTCCTGCCCGGGCGAGCGACCGCTCGAGCATGTCCCTCGCAGCGGCCTCGTCGTACGGCCGCACCGGCCCGGTGAAGACGCGGAACAGCTCGACGTCGGACTCGACGCCCGGAGGCAGCCCCTTCGCCAGGTGCGCGAGGAACTCCGGCGCCGGCGGGGGGAGGTCGTCGGGGTCGGGCGGCAGGCCGGCCCGCGCCCGTGCACGCGACGCCCGCGGGTCGTGCCCCATCGGTGACGTCGACACCAGGGTCAGCGAGCGGACCCGCTCCGGGGCGTGCACGCCCATCCACTGCGCGAGCATGCCGCCGAGCGAGGCCCCTGCCACGGCCGCGGAGTCCAGGTCCCAGCCGTCGAGCACCGCGAGGCAGTCTCGCGCCATGTCCTCGATGGTGTACGGGTCGGCCGCGAAGTCGACCGTGCTCGACCGCCCCGTGTCCCGCTGGTCGAAGCGCAGCACCTGCACGCCGCGCTCGACGAGCCGCGCCACCAGCAGCTCCGGCCAGCTGATGCCCTGGGCCGCGGAGCCGGCGACGAGCAGGACCGCGGGCAGGTCGGGCTCCCCCGTGCGCTCGGTCCACAGCCGCAGCGGCCCCGCCGCGACGTACCGCTCCTCCGCCCGCATGCCGTCACGCTAGCGGGCGCAGTGCGGCGGGCGCCCGCGAGGATCGTGCGGCACGAGCGGACGACGCAGAGCAACCCACCGCCGCGCAGTCCAGGCCTCGTCCCGGTCGCGGCGGGTTGCTCCCCGCGGTTCGTCACGGCGCCCCACCCCTCAGCCGGGCCCCTCCGCCGACCTGGTCGACTACCCTCACCGCAGGGGGTGGGGCTCGTGGCTGCACAGCCGGTGGGGGAGCACCTCCTGGTCAGCAGCCCGGCGTGATGCGGACCTGGACCGCGGCGCTGCTGCTCGCGCTCGCGACGGCGGGGTGTGCGCGGTCCTCGACAGGACTGCCTGCTGTGTCGAGGGACCTGGCACCGACGTCCATCAGCGTGGCCGACGTCTGCGACGGAGCCTGCGCGTACGTCCTGCCGGCAGGGCTTCCCGACGTCACCGCGCTCGCGGACGGCCGCGTGGTCGGCCTGCGCCGCGACGCACGCGGCGTGCCGGTCTTCCCCCTCCAGCTCGTCCAGGGGCAGATCTCCCTGCAGCAGTGGCAGGATCTCCTCGCGCTGGCCGATCGCGCGGGCGTGCCGGACCACGTCGTGGTGCCGACGCTGCCGCCGGGGAGAGCCGTCGCCGACGGCGGGATGACGGTCCTCACCGTGAGGTACGCCGCGGGCCCCGCCCGCCGCGTCTCCGTCCCGCTGCTCAGCCTGCGCGACCTCCCGCTGCGGCCGGCGGCGTCGCGCGACCGGCTCCTCGCCCTCGTCGACGCGCTGGCCGCGGTGCGTCCGGGGGCGGACGCGGCCGCGCTGCCTGCCACTGCGTACGCGCTGCTGGCCGAGCAAAGCGGTGCGGACGGCGCGACGCCCGGACCCGCCCTCGAGGTGCCCGCCTCGGGCTGCCGCCTGCTCTCGCCGCAGGAGGCCGCGGCGCTCCCGGAGGAGGTGCGGGCGGCACGTGCCCCCGTGCCGGTGACTGAAGGCGGTCGCGCCCGGCTCGTCAGCCTGCGCCCGCTGCTCCCGACCGAGCGCAGCTGCGCCGACCTCGGGCAGGGGTGAGGCGGTGGCCGTCCTCGTCGAGGTCGTGACCCTCGTCTCCGCGCCGCCCGACGTGGTCTTCGACCTCGAGCTCGACGTCGACGTGCACTCCGCGTCGCTGTCGGGCAGCGGCGAGACGGCGACCACGAGCACGGGCCGGCGCACGCTCGGCCTGGGCGACGAGGTCACGCTGACCTCCCGGCACGGCGGGCTCTCATGGCGGCTCACCAGCCGGGTCACGGCGTACGACCGACCGGTGCGCTTCGTCGACGAGCAGGTGCGCGGGCCCTTCCGCGCCATGCACCACGAGCACCTCTTCGCCGCACTGCCCGGCGGGCGTACGCGCATGACCGACCGGTTCACGGTGACCGCCCCGGCCGGAGTGCTCGGGGACCTGGTGGCCCGGGTCGTGCTCGCGCCGTACGTCCGGCGGCTGCTGCGGCAGCGGGCCGCGCACATCAGGCGCGTCGCGGAGGGGCGTTAGGGGCGGGGGAGCAGGACGTCCGCGGTCAGCTGGCCGATGCGAGCCAGGACGTGCTGGCCCTTGCTGCACCACCACACCGGCTCACCGCCGCACTCGTGGGCGTCAGCCGGGGGACGGTCGTGCTGCCGGCAGACCGGCCACTGCTCGCGCCACACTTCCAGAACGGTCTCGGAGAGGCAGTCCGCCACCTGGACGAGGAGCTGGGTCTCCGTCGTGTGGAAGGACACCGCCCTCCCGCCCGACCAGGATGCTCCGTCCCCCAGTCCGACGAAGAACAGCAGCTCCCCGGTGTTGTCGACCGGGACGGGCTGCAGCCGCCCGTCCGGCCGCAGGGTCTTCCGCAGGTCACGCTCGACCCGGGCGAAGGCACGTTCGAGGGGGAGGAGCGCCTCCGCGCCGAGCAGCGCTCGCACCGCCGGGTACGCCGCGGCCTGGTCGCGGGTCGACCACTCGCGGTCGTGGGCCAGCTCGATCCGGCGCCGGCCCTGCGTACCCGCAGAGGGGACCGGCAGCCCCAGCTCCTCGGCTGCGACCAGGAACAGGCTCCTCGTGCCGTCGTCGTCACGGAGGGGGAGGCCGGCGACCTCGCGCAGTGCGGGCGAGTCGAGGCCCTCCGCGAGGGCCTCCGCGGCCGTCAGCGCCAGGTCGTGCTGCCCTGTCGGGTGCAGCACGAGCGCCAGCAGCGTCGAGCGGATCCGGTCCACGGGCCCGACGCTAGCGCTCAGGCCGCGTGCAGCAGCCGGGCGCGGAGCCGCTGGAGCGGCGGCATGAGGCCGAAGACGACGACCGGCACGCTCACCATGGTGAGGACCAGCGTCCGCAGGACGGGAGGGAGGCCGGTCAGCACGTCGTGCAGCGCGAGCTGCAGGGCGACGAGGGTGGGGAAGACGGCGACCCAGATCATCAGGGCCATCTGGTACTTGGGGGCGGGTGACATGGCGTGCTCCTCGTGGGGTTGTCGAGTCTGATCAGTGGTGGTCGGTGGACTCCGTCCAGGGCTGCTCGGTGGACTCCGTCCACTGCTGCTGCGCGAACTCCCACATCGCCGCGAGCGTCGCGGCCGGGCTCTCGACCTGCGGGAGGTGGCCGGTCCGCTCGAGCGGCTGGTAGCGGGCGGTGGGGATGGCGGCGGCGTAGGCCCGGCCGTACTCCGGCCCGGCGATGCCGTCGCTCTGCCCCCACAGCACGAGGGTGGGGACGCTGACCCCTGCGAGCCGCGCCGCGAGCGTCGGGTCCGTCATCGTCGCGCCGCCGTACACCGCGATCGCCTGCCGGTTCGCGCCCATCAGCGCCTTCTGCCGCTCGCCCAGCGTCGCGGGGTCGAGCCGGAAGCGGTCCGGGTCGTCGTACGAGAGGTCGGTCAGCTGGTCGAGGCTCAGCGCGAAGAAGTCCGCGACCGGGTGCGCGGGGTCGTCGAAGCCCACGCCGTTGACGATGACCACGCCGCTCACGCGCGGGCTGCCGAGCGCGGCGATCTCCGCCGCGACCCACCCGCCGATGGAGTTGCCGACGACGGTGACGCCCTCGAGGTCGAGCTCGTCGAGCAGGGCGAGGTAGAGCGCCGCGAGGGCGCGGACGTCGGCGACCTGCGCGGGGCGGGGCGTCCCGCCGAACCCGGGGTGCGTCGGCACGAGCACCCGGGCCGGCTGCTCCGCGGCGAGCAGCTGGGCGAACGGCAGCACCGAGGCGGGGCCCGCGCCGCCGTGGAGCAGGAGGAAGGGCCGGCCGCTGCCGGTCTGCTCGACCGTCAGCTCGGCCGTCTGCCCGGTCGTCTGCCCGGTGTCGGGGAGGGGGAGGGAGTGCGTCGTCGTCGTCATGTCAGGAACCTTAGATCAGGTTCCTGAGATAAGCAAGCGTAGGTACGCTGCCGGCATGAGCCGTTCCGTCGAGGAGGTCGCGCTGTCGGTCAAGCGCCTCCAGCACCGCCACCACCGCGCGCTGACCGCCGCCCTCGCCGACCTCGGCGTCTCGCTCGTGCAGTGGGACGTCCTGCGCCACCTGCACGCGCACCCCGACGCCTCCCTCCACGACCTCGCGCTGCTGACGTTCCAGACCGACCAGTCCTTCGGCACGCTGGCGGGGCGGATGGTCGACCGCGGGCTCATCGAGCGCGTACCCGGCCCCGGGCGGGCCGTCCGCCACCGGATCACCGAGGCGGGCGAGGCCGTCCGGGCGCAGGGGGCGGAGCGGGTCGCCTCGGTCGCCGGCAGGTCCTTCGCCGGCCTGGACGCACGCGAGCTCGACCAGCTCGGAGCCCTGCTCGACCGCGCTCTCGAGAGCCCGGCGCTGTAACACCGATTTCACACCGGAGGACGCTCCCCGACACGAGACGGCGGCACGGTTTCAATACCGTATTGAAACCGCGACGAGGAGCACCGATGACGACCAGCGCCGTCCCCGAGAGCCGCACGACCGACCCTGCCTCCTCCGACGTCGCGGCCGTCGTCGCCGAGCTCTACAGCCGCAAGATCCGGTACGCGATGGTGAGCTTCGTCGACGTGCACGGGAAGTCGAAGTCCAAGGTCGTCCCCGTCGGCCACCTCGCCGACGCGGTCGGCGGCAGCGAGCTGTTCACCGGCGCGGCCCTCGACGGCGTGCCGCAGGAGGTCAGCGACGAGGAGGTCGCGGCGGTGCCGGACCTCAGCCGCTGGTTCGTGCTGCCGAGCCGCCCTGACGTGGCGTGGTTCCCGAGCACCCTGCACTACAAGGGCGGCGTCTTCGACGCGTGCAGCCGCGGCATCCTGCAGCGCGCGACGGCCGCCGCGGCTGAGCTGGGCTACACGTTCAACCTGGGCGTCGAGACCGAGTTCTACCTGCTGCGCCGCAAGGACGACGGCACGCTGGCTCCGCTCGCCGACGCCGACGACCTGGCGAAGCCGTGCTACGACAGCCGCAGCCTGCTCCGCACCTTCGGCATCGTCGACGAGCTCGTGACGGCCATGGACGAGGCGGGCTTCGGTGTCTACTCGTTCGACCACGAGGACGGCAACGGCCAGTTCGAGACCGACTTCGGCTACGCCGACGCGGTCACGACCGCCGACCGGCTGACCTACTTCCGCCTCATGCTCAGCGAGATGGCGCACCAGCACGGGGCGATCGCGACCTTCATGCCGAAGCCCTTCGCGGACCAGACCGGCAGCGCCGGGCACATGAACATGTCGCTGGCCGATGCCGCTGGCAGCAACCTGTTCGCCACCGACGACGACCCGCGCGGGCTCGGGCTCAGCGAGCTGGGCTACCAGTTCATCGCCGGTGTCCTCAAGCACGCCCCGGCGATCTGCGCCGTCGTGGCACCGACGGTCAACAGCTACAAGCGGCTGATCCGCCGGTCCAACAACTCCGGCTTCACCTGGGCGCCGATCTTCGGCTGCTACGGCGGCAACAACCGGACCAACATGCTGCGCATCCCGCTCGCCGGTGGCCGCGTGGAGTGCCGTGCCGCCGACTCCGCCAACAACCCGTACCTCGCGGCAGCGCTCATGCTCGCCGCCGGGCTCGAGGGGATCCGCGCCGCCGCCGACCCCGGTGCGCCGAACGTGGAGAACATGTACCTCCTCGGCGAGGACGAGCTGGCAGCACGCGGGATCTCGCACCTGCCGACGAGCTTGGGCGACGCGCTCGACGCGTTCGAGGCGGACCCGCTGACGCGCGAGGTCTTCGGCGCCGACATGCACGCGGCGTTCCTCGAGGTGAAGCGCGCGGAGGTCGACGCGTACAACGCCCACGTCTCGCAGTGGGAGACCGAGCGCTACCTCGAGTTCTTCTGACGGGCTAGGGGGTCGGCTCCTCGCCGGCCCCCTCCAGCTCGATCTCCATCGCCTCGTCGCGCACACCGCCGAGCCGAGACGGGTCCGCCAGCAGGGCGGACAGCGTCGTGCCGGCGCTGGAGTGCGCTACCGCCACGGGGTCGGCGAGCTCCGGCACCGGCGCGGGCAGTCCCAACGGACCGCCTGCACCGCTCCTGTAGCGGTGCAGCTTCTGCAGCCCCTCGTTCATGCCCAGGGCCACCACCCCCGCCATCGAAGGGTCCCCCTGATGGAACTCCTCCGTGCGCATCCCCGCGGTCACCAGCTCGACGATGCCGTCGTAGAGCGCGCGGTAGTCCGACCAGAACTCCGCGAACTCGTCCGGCCGCGCGTACGCGACGCGCTCGACCTCGGCGTAGTCCAGCGGCGCCAGCTCGCAGATGTGCTTGGTGTCCTCGAACAGCAACCGGTAGAGCCGCGCGGGCACGCTCGCCGGCGACTTCCCCAGCCCGACCACCACCTGCGCCGAGAAGCGGTTCACCGAGGCCGTCGCGTGGAGAAGGGCCTCCTTGTCCCGGAACCAGTAGTAGACCGACGGCTGGCGCAGCCCCGCGGCCTCGGCGATGCCCTTCATCGTCGTGGCGGCGTAGCCCTGCTCCGCGAACAGCCGGGCCGCGACGCGGATGATCTCGTCGCGGGGGCTCTCCGAGCGGGAGCCGTCCGCGCGCCGGCGGCCGCCCGTGCCACCGGCCGCTCCGCGTCCCGCCACTCGGCCTCCCCCTCACGGTCCCGCCCGACCCGCTCCGGCTCACCAGCATGACATCCGCCCGGCTGCGTCTGGACTGGCGCCCCGAGGGCACGGACGTCGTCGCCGACGTCGAGCTCTCCTACACCACACACGGCACGCTCGCGGCGGACGGCGCGAACTGCATCGTGCTGCCGACCTACTACACCGGCACCGCCGACAGCTACCTGCCGTGGATCGGGCCCGGCCTGCCGTTCGACCCCGAGCACTGGTACGTCGTGGTGCCCGACATGGTGGGCAACGGCCGGTCCTCCGTGCGCCACGCCGACGGGCGGTCGTGGGACCCGCGGACGGACCCGGTGGTCCGCGTCAGCGACGACGTCGCCCTGCAGCGCCGGCTGCTCGAGCACCTCGGCGTCACCCGCGTCGCCCTCGTCGCCGGCTGGTCGATGGGGGGCCTGCAGGCGTGGGGCTGGGCGACGGCGTACCCCGAGCTCGTCGACGCGATCCTGCCCGTGTGCGCGAGCGCGCGGTGCTGGCCGCTCAACGAGATGTTCCTCGAGGGCCTCGCCCCGCTGCTCGAGCGGGCGCTCGAGGTGCCGGCGGAGGAGGAGCACTGGCTGCGGGTGTTCGGCCGGGCGTACGCCGGGTGGGCGTACTCGCTGGCGTACTTCCGCGACGGGCTGTGGCGCGCTGACGGGTACGCCTCGCTGGAGGACCTGCGCCGCGACTGGGCCGACGACCACGCGACGTGGAGCGCGGCGGACCTGCTCACCATGCTGCGCACCTGGCGCAGCGCGGACCTCGTCGGCCCGGAGAAGTCGTGGCAGCAGGCCTTGACGGCAGTACGCGCGAGGGCCGTCGTCATGCCGTCGACCACCGACGCGTACTTCACCGTCGCCGAGAACGCGCTCGAGACGGCCTGCCTCGCCCGGGGTGAGCTGCGCCCGATCGACTCGCCGTACGGCCACATCGCCGGCCGTCCGGGCCACCTGCCCGAGGTGACGGCGGCGGTCGCGGCGGCCGCCCGCGAGCTGCTGGCGCCGCATCGGTAACCCCGAGTTCACATCCGGCGCGGTCGCTCGAAACGCCGTACCGGCAGAGTTTCTAACCAGGATAGATATCCTCCCAGAAGGAACAGACCATGACGGCTGTAGACGCCACACCACAGGGCGGGCAGGGAACGCACCACTCCCACGCCCCGCACGTCCCGGGGCTGCACCTCGGGAGCTACCGGCAGGAGCTGCACCGCGGCGTCGGCACGTTCGCGTCCTTCGCCGCCGGCTTCTCGTTCGTCTCGATCCTCACGACCGTCGACCAGTTCTTCTTCATCGGCTTCGGGTTCGGCGGCGCGGCGTTCTTCTGGACGTGGCCGGTGGTGTTCATCGGCCAGCTGCTCGTGGCGTACAACTTCGCCACGCTGGCCGCGCGCTACCCGATCTCCGGCGCGATCTACCAGTGGTCGAGCCGGCTCGCCGGACCGACCTTCGGGTGGTTCACCGGCTGGGTGATGATCGTGGCGCAGATCCTCACGACCGCCGCAGCAGCCATCGCGCTGCAGGCGATCCTCCCGCAGATCTGGACGGGGTTCCAGATCGTCGGGGGCTCGGGCGCCGACAGCTCGCCGACGTCCTCGTCCGGTGCGGGCAACGCCGTCCTGCTCGGCATCGTCCTGCTCGCGATCACCACGACCGTGAACGCGCTCAGCGTGCAGCTGATGTCGCGCATCAACACTGCCGGCGTGGTCCTCGAGCTCGTCGGTGTCGCCGTCGTGCTCGTCATGCTCTTCACCCACCTCAAGCGCGGGCTCGGCACCGTCGTCCACACCACGGGCACCACGACGCCGGCGCACGCGAACCACGTCTGGGCGTGGGCGGCCTCCGGGCTCATGGCGGCGTACGTCATGGTGGGCTTCGACTCCGCCGGCGAGCTCTCCGAGGAGACGCACGCGCCGCGGCGCACGACCCCGCGCACCATCGTCCGCTCGCTCACCGTGTCCGGCGTGCTCGGCATGCTCCTGCTGCTCGGCGGCATCCTCGCCGCGCCCAGCCTCACCGACGGCACGCTGTCGAGCATCGGCCTCCCCGCGGTGCTAGACGCGGTCTTCGGCTCGGTGGGCGGCAAGATCATCCTCGCCGACGTCGCGGTGGCGGTCTTCGCCTGCACGCTGGCGATCCAGACGGCCGGCAGCCGCATGGTCTACTCCATGGCCCGCGAGCGGTCCCTGCCGTTCTCCGGCGCGCTGTCGACGGTCTCGTCGAAGAACGGCGCGCCCGTCGTGTCGACCCTCGTGGTCGGCGTCGGTGCGGCGATCGTCCTGCTCGTCAACGTCAAGCAGAGCGCCATCTTCACGGCCCTCGCGAGCCTCTGCATCGGGATGCTCTACCTGGCGTACCTCGGCGTCACGGTCCCGCTGCTGCTCGAGCGCATCCGGCACCGCCGCGACGGCGTCGTGCTCGACGGCGTCGACGAGCACGGTGCGCCGCTGTTCGGCCTGGGCCGCTGGGGGATCCCGCTCAACGTGCTCGCGGTCGTCTTCCAGGTCGCCATGGCGGTCAACCTGCTGTGGCCGCGGGCCGCGGTCTACGACCTCACCGGGCACACCTGGTGGCTGCGCTGGAGCGCGCTGCTCTTCGTCGGGCTGACGCTCGTCGCGGGCGTCGCGATCCACAAGCGCAACGAGCAGCGCGAGGGCGCGAAGCGCGAGATGCCCTTCCTGCCGCAGAGCGCCTCCGAGGTCCTCGACCTGGCCTAGGACCCCTGCACCTATGACCCCCGCGCGGCCGCGGAGCGGCGCTCAGCCCGAGCAGGCGATGTTGCTCGGGCCGAGCGCCGCTCCCGTGTCGTTGCAGGCGACCGTGGTCGGCGTGTCCGTGGGGTAGACCCCCACGACGTAGCCCGGCACGCCGGAGACCGTGTTGGCGCGGAAGGTGTTGCCGGTCCCCCAGCCCGCGTAGACGACGTGCACCTGGAACGCGTCGGTGCACGAGTCACCCGAGGCGCACGCGCCCTTGCCGGTGTTGCCGGTGACCGTCCACCCGTTGCCCTTGACGTCCACCCACGAGTCGGCGGAGTTCTGCCCGCTGTAGCCCGCGTGGACGAAGGTGTTGCCGGAGATGACGCCGGCGGTCGTGCCCTCCTTGACGTCGATGCCCTCGGCAGCGGTGTCGCTGATCGTGTTGCCGATGATGCGGACGCGGTCCGTGCGGTCGGGGCCCTTGCCGCCGTTCTCGCCGAAGGTGGTGGCGCCGTCCTTCTTCTTCCAGTTCTTGTTGGCGGACCCGACGTAGATGCCCTCGCCGAACTGCGGCTTGGCGCGCCCCGTGCGGGACACCGTCGAGCGCTGCACCAGCCCGTCGGACGAGCTGCTGCGGAAGTGGATGCCCTCGTCGCCGATGTCGTGGACGTCGACCGAGTCGATCACCGAGCCGACCGAGCCGTCCAGCACGATGCCCTTCGCCCAGTGCTGCACCGTGAGCCCGACGACCTTCCAGTGGTCGCCGGTGATGTGCAGGCCGTACTTCCCGCCGTAGCTCGTGCCCGCGAGCACGGCCGTGCGGGAGCCCTGCAGGGTGATGGGCCTCGCGCCGGTGCCGTTCGCCGCAGCGGTGAACCCGCGCCCGTCGGTGTAGGTGCCCGGCGCCAGCACGATCCGGTCCCCGGCGCGGGCGCCCGCGAGGGCGGCGGTCAGCTGCGCGGAAGTGCGGACGCTGACGGTCCGCCCCGCACTGGCGGCGTCCGCGGACGGCGCAGCGGCGGCGAGCAGGGACGCGAGCGTCGTCGCGGTGAGCGTGGGCAGGGCGAGCGAGGGCAGCAGGCGGGGCATGCGCGGTCCGTCCGGGTTCTGTCGAGCACTGGTGGTCGAGCGCTCGTCGTCGAGCACGGGGAGGCGTCGTCGCCCTCGGCATGCTAACCGCCGCTCGCGGTCTCCGCGGGCGGCGAGCGGGTGAACGCCGGTCGCTCAGACCGAGAACAGCGCCCCGTCGGCGTCGACGAGCAGGGCGGAGTAGCCGGTCAGGCGGGCGATCCAGCCGAGCGCGTCCCGGCCGAGCACGTACGCCGCGGTGGCGTAGACGTCGGCCCACAGCAGCGACGGACCGCAGACCGTCGCGGAGCGCAGCAGCGGCGCGGCGGCCGACCCGGTCCGCGGGTCGACGATGTGCGCCCCGCGGGCCGCGGCGCCGGACGTGGCGAGCGCGCCGCCGGTCCGCGGCAGGACGCGGAGGACGCGGCGGCGGTCGGCGGGGTCCTCGATGCCGACGTTCCAGGGCTGCCCGGACGGCGCGGCGAGCACGACGTCCCCACCGGCGTTGAGCAGCCAGTCCGCGCCGTCGAGGGCGCGCAGCTCGTCGGCGGCGCGCTCGGCGGCCCAGCCCTTGACCAGGCCGGAGGGGTCGAAGCCGGTCGGCAGGTGCGGGTCGAAGCTCCCGCCCGTCCGCGCCTGCGCCTCCGCGCAGAGCGCGAGGACCTCGGCGAGCTCGGCGGACGGCGCGGCCACCTCACCGCGCGCGTACCGGGAGACCTCGCTGCCGGGCTTCCAGGTGCTGAAGCGCTCGTCGACGGCACGCAGCACGGCGTACGCGGCGCTGACGGCCCGCTCGACCCGGGTGCTCGACGGGTCCTCCGCGCGGATGCTGATGCTGATCGGCATGCCCATGACCTGCTCGACCCAGGAGCGCTGCCGCGGCTGGAGGAGGGTGTCCACCGCTCAGCCCAGGTGCGCGGCGTCGATGGCGGACTGCAGCGTCGAGATGTAGCCGTCGCTGGTGACGGTGGCGCCGCCGACCGCGTCGATCTTCGCGCTCTGCGCCTTCAGCGCCTCCTGCTGGAGGACCGGTAGCGCGTAGGAGTTGATCTCCTGGTCGCGCGGGTTCTCGCTCGGGTAGACGACGGCCTCGACGGCGGTGATCCTCCCGGCCTTGACGGTGATCCTCACCTGGACCGGGCCCCAGCGGGTGTCGACGGAGGAGCCGGTGTAGCTGGTGGTCGTCGTGGTGGTGGACGCGCTGGCGGAGCTGCTGCTCGTGCTCGTGCTCGTGCTGGGCTGCGGGGCGACGGTGCCGGTGTCGCTGCCCGTCTGCGAGCTGCTCGTCGTGTCCGTGCCGGGCGAGGCCGCGGCGACCGCGCTGCTGCCGCCGCCGATGACGCCGGCGGTGCTGGTGCGGTAGGAGAAGAGCAGCACCAGCGCGGCGACCGTGCTGACCGCCCATGCGGTGATCCGTCGCATCGCCTAGTGCTCCTTCTCTGCGTGGCTGTCGGTGCGGCTGTGGTGGGTGTCGTGGGTGTGCTCGTCGTCGGCGCGCTCGTTCACCACGAGAAGCGCTCCTGGTGGACGCGGCTCACGGGGGTGCCGGCGCGCTCGGCCGCAGCCGCGGCGGCGTCGGCCCACGCGGTGGGCCCGCAGACGAAGACGTCGGCGGCGGCGACGTGCGGGGCGAGGCGGCGCAGCGCGGACGGGTCCCAGCCGCGGGGGAGCCACGACCCGTCGCCGGCGCGCGGGCCGAGCAGGTAGTGCACCGTGGCCTTGCGCTGCATCGCGAGCGTCTCGAGCTCGCGGCGGAAGAGCACCTCGTCCTCGTCGCGGGCGCGGACCAGCAGGGTGGCGGGCACCTCGGGGGGCAGCTCCTCGAGCAGGGCGCGCAGCGGGGTGATCCCCACCCCGGCGCCGAGCAGGACGACCGGGCGCCGGTGGTCGTCGCGGACGCCGAGGGTCAGCCGGCCGTACGGGCCCTCGAACAGCACCCTGGTGCCGGGCCGGAGGTGCCGTGCCCGCGCGCTGCCGTCGCCGGCGTCGGCGATGGTGACGCGGAGCAGCGAGGGGTGCGGCGACGCCGAGAGGCTGTACGGGTTGGCCCGGGTCCAGCCCTCCCCGTCGAGGAAGCGCAGCACGAGGAACTGCCCCGCCTCCACGGCCAGCTTGTCGAGCCGGCGGCCCTTGAGGTGGACAGAGACCACGCGCGGGCCCTCGGGGACGACGCGCACGACCTCGAGCCGGTGGCGCCAGGAGAGTCCGAGCGGCAGGGCCACGCGGAAGACGAGGGTGGCTACGGCAGCAGCGCCCCACAGCGTCCACCAGTAGCTGCGGGCCAGCGGGGAGCTGATGAAGTCCGTGCCCGTCCAGACCTGGTGGGGGAGGGCGAGGCCGACGCCGAGGTAGGCGTAGAGGTGCAGCAGGTGCCACGACTCGTAGCGCAGCCGGCGGCGCGCTGCCCGGACCGAGGTGACGACGACCATGACCAGGCAGGCCGTCGCGGCGACCGCGAGCAGCATGCCGGGGTAGTCCCAGACGAGGTCCCACGTCTCGGCGACGAGGCCCTTGGGGCTGGTCGCGTCGTAGCCGAGGGTGATGACGACGACGTGCGCGGCCATCGTCCAGAACGAGGTGAACCCCAGGACCCGGTGCCAGCGCGCCAGCGTGTCCTGGCCCCAGCGCCGCTCCGCCCAGGGGATGCGCGCCATGAGCAGGCACTGGACGAGCAGCAGGTCGGACGCGAGCAGCCCGAGCAGCCGGCCGCTGGAGGTGAGCAGCGTGCCCGTGCTGCCGGTGAGGTCCTGCACGCCGCGGTCGTGCAGCCACAGGGCGACGACGACCACGAGGCTGGCGACCGTCATCGTGCCGACCGCGTCGCCGTGCCAGGCGCGGCGCGTCGGCCGGGGCGGCCGCGGCGCCCGGCGCGCTCGCGCCGGCGGCGGCGCCGGGGGAGTGGTGGCGGTCAACGTCATGCTCCGAGGATCGGGAGTGGTGCTGGCGCGAGCCTGTGCCGGGGCTGTGGCGTTCCTGTGAGGGTGGCCGCGGCTCGCTCGCTGTGGTCAACGCCGCTGGTGGCGCAGGTCGTCGCCGTCACGGGAGGGGTGGTCAGGTGCTGGTCAGGTACGCGGCTGGGCCCGCGCCGCCGGTCACGACCCCCGGCGCCACCACCGTCGTCGCGCGGGCGCGACGAGCACGCCGTCGCGGAGGAGTCCCACGACCTGCCGGACGGACATCGAGGCGTACGCCGCGGCCGCGAGCGCGTCGTCCCGGCCGCGCATCCTCAGCGTGCCGTGGGCGACCGGCACGACCCACTGGCCGGACCGGTGGACGGGCTCGACCGCTGGCGGGAGGTCCCGGACGGTGCCGGTGGCAGCGAGCCAGGCCGCGCCCACGGCGGCCACGAGCCAGGTCTCCGCGGCGAGGCGGCTGTCCGCGGAACCGGTGTACCCGTGCGGCGAGACGAGCGAGAGCCAGCTGCCCACGACGCTGACCCGCCACTCCTCCTCACCGAGCACGGCACGGCAGTACCCCTCGCCGTGCGGGTCGAGCGCGGCGCCGAAGCCCTCGAGCGCGGCTACCGCCTCGGGGGTGAGCAGGCGGTCGGACGAGGTACGGGCCCGCTCGCGCCACTCGGCCTCCTCCCTCGCGCGCAGCACGTCGTCCCACTGCTGGCGCAGGGCCCAGCGGTCCGCGAGTGCGCCGCGCTCGACGGCGGCGAGCAGCCAGTCGGGGTCGGCGGTCGACCAGTAGTCGAAGAACAGCCGCGGTCCTCCGCCGAGGTCCGCCACCGTGCGCACCTCGGGCCGCCACGTACGGACCCGGCGGTCGCGCGAGCACCAGACCGCGAAGGGCTCGCCGCCCCAGCAGCAGATCCAGGTCGACCCGCCCTGCACGTCCACGTCGGGCTGCACGGACGCGAGCAGTTCCTCCACCGTCCACGCCGGGTCGACCTCGGTCCAGTGCTCGTGCGAGCGCACGTCGTCGCCCGCGTGCACGCTGCTCCGGTCGACCTCCACCAGCACGGACGCCCTCCTCCTCGTCAGCGGTGAGCATGCCCGGGCGCAGGGCGACGTCACCTCGGTGCTCACCACAGGCCCGTGGTGGTGCCGGGGTTCCGGTCGCTCGCGTGGGTGGCGGGTACGGGTGGTCCGCCGTCGGGTGGTCGCCAGCGGAACCGTCCTGGTCGGTCGGGGTCGGGTTCGAGTTGCCAGCCGCCTTGGTGGAGCAAGTGGTGGTGGCGGCTGCAGAGCAGGCACATGTTGCTGAGGTCGGTGGCGCCTCCTTGTGACCAGTGCTGCACGTGGTGGGCTTGGACTCTGCGGTTGCGGCAGCCGGGGGCGATGCAGCCGCCGTCGCGTACCCAGAGGGCTTTCAGTTGGGCTCGGGTGGCGAGGCGGGTCTCCCGGCCGAGGGCGAGCGGCACGCCGGGCGCGGAGCGGACCTCGGGGTCCTGCTCAGGCTTGGTGGCGTGCGGGCTGAGCGTGGCGGTGAGCAGGACGCTCACGTCAGCGGTGCAGGTGAGGTAGCGGAGCTCGGCGGCGGTGAACGCCGTCCCGAGGATGGCGCTGATCCCCGTGTGCCCGTCGCCGGGGTCGAGCTCGTCGCGCAGGGTGGGGAGGTCGACGACGAGGGTGGTGTCGAGGCGCAGGCTGGTGACGCCGGGCTGGGAGCCGAGGTGGGTCTGGACGATCTCGACGAGCGCATCCGCTTGGCGCTGGGCGGCGGTGCGGGGGTCGACGGTCTGCCCGGGCTCGGGGTTGGGTCGGGATCCGGCGCGGATCGCCTTCTGGACCAGCATGCCGTGCGCGCGGTCGAGCCGTCCGGTGATGAGGACGGTGCCGTCCATGCCGGTGGAGAGCAGCAGGTAGCGGCTGTCGTGGATCCGCTGCGCCTTCTCCTCCCGCGACTCGTCCGCGCCGACGGCCTCCTCGATGCGGGCGACCCCGGTACGCACGTCCGCGGGTGCGGCGGCCTTCGCGAGCGGCAGCAGGGTGTCTTCGGCTTCGAGCATGACGTGCGGGCCGAGCAACGTGTGCCCGGCGGCGAGCTCGTCGACGTGCCGGACGCTCACCTCACCAGCCGCCAGCGCGGCAGCGGTCCGCGGTAGGTCGCGCAGCGCCCGGGCGGCGGTGACCGCGCGCCGGGCGTCGAGGGCGTCCATCCGCGCGTGGTGCCGCAGCCAGGCCTGCGCGGTCACCTGGTTGTCGGCCACGAACTCGCCGCCGGCGTCGAACTCGGCCAGCTCGGCCAGGAACTCCGCCTGCAGGCGGGCGATCGCCGCGTGCTTCTCGAGCAGCGCGAGGCCGCGCGACGACCCCGACCGGGGGTCGCGCGACGGGCTGCTGCTCGAGCTCATGCGAACACCGTACGACCCACCACTGACAGAGTCGGGTCAGCAGAAACCGCTGCCGCACAGCCACTCCTCGGCCACGCGCCGTCACCCCAGTTGATCGGGTAACCCGATCAACTAGCACCGGCCAAGCCCAAGATCTGCATGATCACGGGGAGGTGAGGGTGGGCCGGCTGCACGAACTGACCGCCGCCAGCACGAGATACCACCCCCTCGGCCGCCACCTGGTGCTGGCGGCTACCACTCCGTGCTGCTCCGACCCACCTCAGTTCCCGCCGCGCCCCGCACGCCGGACCAGGCCGCGCGCCGCGTCGTACAGGACCGGCGGGACGACCGCGCGCGCCACCTCCCCGGCCCGCTCGCGCCCGGTGAGCGCCGGCTTCGGTGCGAAGTAGGTCGTGAAGCGCTCCGCCGCGGCCTCGTCGTCGCGCCCGTTGGTGTAGTAGTAGGCCGTCAGCGAGCGCCGGCCACGCCCGTCGGGCGGCGTGATGCCGACCGGGTGCCCGTGCAGGCTCCTCGGCGTGTGGGCGAACAGCAGCGTCCTGCCGAACACCGGCACCACGTCCGCGGCGCAACGCCCGGTGTCGGCGTCCCACAGCTCGAGGACGCCGCCCCACTCGCGCTGCCAGCCGTGGTTCAGGTACGTGATCAGCGTCAGCCGGTTGTCGAGCTGGGTGACCGGGTGCTTCGCGAAGTCCAGGTGCACGTCGAACTTGCCGCCGGGGCGGCTCTCGTGCATCCCCCCGCCCCTGAGCAGCGGGTCCGCCACGAGCCCCGTGATGCCGGTCAGCTCGCTGAGGAAGGCGATGAAGCGGGGGGACGACACGAGGTCGAAGTAGAGCTGCGTCGCCGGGCCGAACTGGGCCTGAGGGCGTGAGCGTCGAGTCGTCTCGCGCTCGTTGCGGAACTCCATCCAGCCCCCGTCCTGCAGCGCGTCGAACTCGGGGAGGGTCTGGTCGAGGAAGACCGGCGAGAACAGGTCGTCCAGCACGATGTGCGGGTAGGGCGCGGCCGTCGCGAACTGCTCCCGCTGGCTGGCCGCGCGAGCGACGAGGTCGGGGTTGAGCAGGTCGGCGAGCGGGATGTCGGTGCCGTTCAGGACGACGGCAGCCTCCGTGCTGGACTGGGCGGCCGCGACGTCCATCCCCTACCTCTCCACTCCTCGGCGCGCATGCTCAGCGCCGGATCCGTTGCTCCTGCGACGATACGGCAATGGTCCAGTGCCGCATCCCCATGCGGCCGATCGCGTGAGGCGTACCGTCTCGTACGGCGCCAAACCCTTCCGCATCAGTGCGAACGGCGTCTTCCCGCTCATTCACGCCGCTGCGCGGCCCCCACCAACATGATCGGGCAGCCTGATCAACTGCACGGCCGCGCGCACGGCCAAGAGCGCCCGCTCAGCGCACCCGACCACTGCCGGGGCTCCGCATCAGCGACGACTCGTCGACGGCCTCGAAAGCACTTGCTGGCAGAGCCTTCAGCTCGTCGAGCATGCCCGACGGCCAACGAGCGTCAGCAATTCCCCCGACGTACCAAGGTGATCCGTTGTCCGCGAGGATGAGCCCATACGTCTTCATCGCCTGCAGCACCGCCCGCGTGTCCGGTCGCAGACCCGTCAAGGGATAGCCCACCTTCAAGCGGAACCGCGCCCCCATCGGCGGGAACCGCGGGTCGGACACGCTGCCGGCGTCGTGGCGCGCCGGCCAGACGTGCGCGCGGTCGGTGACGTCCGTGGTGAAGCGGACGGCGTGGTCGACGTGGCCGGCACGTACCTCGTCGTAGCGCAAGAGTCCCGGCAGGATCGGCAGTCCTGCCGCATCGGCCGAGGTCCAGCCGTCCGGACGCAGCGCGTCGCTGCGCAGGTCCCACATGGCGCCCGACCCCGCGCTCCAGCGTCCGTGCACGAGCCGCGTGTCCCACGTCTCGTAGAGCCGGCAGGTCGCTGCGTCCACCACGACGGCGTGCCGGTCACCTGGCGCCGCCGCACCGCCCTCGATCTGCGTGTCGCGCCCCAGCGGGTACGCGACGCGGTCGCTCTCCGCGGCGTACCGGAACGACACCGTCACCTTCGCGTGCCGGCCGGAGACGACGCTGACGGGGATGCCGTACGGGACGGGCTGCGCGCCGTACGACGGCCCGAAGTCGGGGTGCAGGTGCCGCTGCGGCGACATCCGCGCCAGCCACTGCGCACTGCGGGCGGCGACGGGGAGGTGGCTGACGTCGGCGTGCCACACGTCGTCGCGCGGCAGGACGGGGCAGGTCGTGCCGGGCAGCGGACGGGGCCCGCCCCGGCGTACGGCGTCAGCGCCGCGAGCAGGGCGGGCAGGGCGAGGAGGCGGTGCGCCGGCACAGCCCAGTGTCGGCCGGCGATGCCGCGGACTGGAGGGTCAGCGCTCCCAGGTCGTGAGCCGGGCGAGCAGTGGCAACGACCTGGCGAGGAGTTCCTGCTCCTCGGTCGACAGCTCGTCGCGGACGGCCTGCGCGAGCCAGTCGCGGCGGCGCTCCCGCTCGTCGTCGAGGGCCGCGCGACCCGCGTCGCTGAGGTGCAGCGGGGACTTGCGCGCGTCGCCGGGGTCCGTACGCCGCTCGACGAGCCCCTCGTCGACGAGGGTGCCGACGGTGCGGGCCATCGACTGCGGGCGTACGCGCTGGCGGGCGGCGAGCTCGCTCGTCGTCAGCGGGCCCTCCCGGTCGAGCAGGCCGAGGACCTGGGTGAGGGCGCTCGGCCGCGGGTCGTCGCTCCGGACGCGGCGCACCAGGCGGCCGACCTGGAGGCGGAGCTCGGCGGCGACGTCAGCGGCCCGGTCCTGGGACACGGACGAAGACTAGCAGCAGGACTGCGCAGCAAGGCTTGACATCTCGGCCCGGAGAAGGACAGCCTTGCTGTGCATCCCAGTCGAACCCCGAGGAGCACCCGTGCCCGTCACCGACATCACCGCACCCGTCGCGCTCGTCCTCGTCGACCTCCAGTGCGGCATCACCGCGCTGCCGACCGTCCACCCCGCCGACGAGGTCGTCGAGCGCAGCGCTCGGCTGGCCTCGCTCGCCCACGACGCCGGATGGACCGTCGTGCGCACCCGCGTCGAGCCCGACCCGGCAGCCCCGCCGGCGCGCACGGACGCCGCCCCGCCCGCGATCCGGCCGGCGGCGGACTTCGCCGAGCTCGACCCGCGCGTCCCGCTCCTCGACTCCGACCTCGTCGTGACGAAGCGGGCCTGGGACGCGTTCGTGGGGACGGGACTCGACCTCGCGCTGCGCCGCCGCAGCGTGAAGACCCTGCTGCTGGCGGGGATCTCGACCAGCATCGGCGTCGAGTCCACCGCGCGTAGCGCGCGCGAGCTGGGCTACGAGATCGTCGTCGCCAGCGACGCGGTCACCGACCTCGTGGCCAGCGCGCACGACGACGCGGTCGCGACGATCCTGCCGCGGCTGGCCCGCCTGGCGACGACGGAGGAGCTGCTCCGGACCTGCGAGACAATGCTGGTGTGACGAAGCCCGCCATCCCGAACGTCCTCGCCACCCGCTACGCCTCCGAGCAGCTGGCCTCCCTCTGGGCGCCGAGCGCCAAGGTCGTGCTCGAGCGGCGCCTCTGGATCGCCGTGCTGCGCGCGCAGCGCGAGCTCGGGGTGGCGGTGCCGGACGGCGTCATCGAGGACTACGAGCGGGTCGTCGACGACGTCGACCTGCACTCGATCGCCGCGCGCGAGCGGGTGACGCGTCACGACGTCAAGGCCCGCATCGAGGAGTTCAACGCGCTCGCCGGCCACGAGCACGTGCACAAGGGCATGACCTCGCGCGACCTCACCGAGAACGTCGAGCAGATGCAGGTGCGCGAGTCCCTGCTGGTGGTCCGCACGCGGCTCGTCGCCGCGCTGGTGCGGATCTCCCGCATCGCTGCCGAGCACAGCGGCCTCGTCATGACCGGGCGCAGCCACAACGTCCCCGCGCAGGCGACCACCCTGGGCAAGCGCTTCGCGAGCGCCGCGGACGAGATCCTCGTGGCGTACGAGCGGGTCCAGGACCTGCTCGACCGCTACCCCCTGCGCGGCGTCAAGGGACCGGTCGGCACGGGCCAGGACATGCTCGACCTGTTCGAGGGCGACGCGGGCAAGCTCGCGGAGCTCGAGGAGAAGGTGGCTGCCCACCTGGGCTTCTCGCGCGTGCTCACCAGCGTCGGCCAGGTCTACCCGCGCTCGCTCGACCAGGACGTCATCTCCACCCTCGTGCACGTCGCGGCTGGCCCGTCGAGCCTCGCGACGACGATCCGGCTGATGGCCGGGCAGGAGCTGGTGACCGAGGGGTTCCAGGCCGGGCAGGTGGGCTCGTCGGCCATGCCGCACAAGATGAACACCCGCTCGTGCGAGCGCGTCAACGGGCTCGCGGTCGTCATCCGCGGCTACCAGGCGATGGCCTCCGAGCTCGCCGGCGGGCAGTGGAACGAGGGCGACGTGAGCGACTCGGTCGTGCGCCGGATCGCCCTGCCGGACGCGTTCTTCGCCACCGACGGGCTGTTCGAGACGTTCCTGACGGTGCTCGACGAGTTCGGCGCCTACCCCGCGGTCGTGGCCCGCGAGCTCGACCGCTACCTGCCGTTCCTCGCCACCACCAAGGTGCTCGTCGCCGCGGTCAAGGCGGGCGTCGGCCGGGAGACGGCGCACGAAGCGGTCAAGGAGCACGCGGTGGCGGTGGCGCTCGAGATGCGCCAGCAGGGGATCGAGCGCAACGACCTGCTCGACCGGCTGGCCGCCGACCCGCGGCTCCCGCTGTCGCGTACGGACCTCGACGTGCTCGTCGCCGAGCCGCTGTCGTTCACCGGCGCGGCCGAGCGCCAGGTCGCCGACGTCGTCGCGCGCGTCGAGAAGGTGGCGGCGGAGCACCCGGAGGCTGCGGCGTACGCGCCGGCGGCGATCCTCTAGCCCCCATCCCCCTCGATCATGCACATCCTGGGCGCCCAGGACGTGCATGATCGAGGGGGATGTCACATCCCGCCGGGCTGCCCCGTCCTAGGGTCATGAGCACCTCCCGCACCCCGCTGCAGGTCTACGCGGCCGAGCGACCGCGCCTCGTCGCCGTCGCGTACGCCGTGCTGGGCGACGTCGCGGAGGCCGAGGACGTCGTGCAGGACGCCTGGCTGCGGCTGGAGCGGACCGAGGACATCGACGACGTCGCCGGCTGGCTCGTCGTCGCGGTCGCGCGCCTCGCGCTCGATGTGGCCCGCTCGGCGCGCCGGCGCCGCGAGGAGTACGTCGGCCCCTGGCTCCCCGAGCCGCTGACCGTCGAGCCGCTCGAGGACGGGCCCGAGGAGTCCCTGCTGCTGCGCGAGGACCTCTCGCTCGCGCTGCTCGCCGTGCTCGAGACCCTCAGCCCCGCGCAGCGCACGGTCTTCGTCCTCCATGACGTCTTCGCCGTGCCCTTCGACGAGGTCGCCCGCGTCGTGGGGCGCAGCCCGGCCGCCTGCCGGCAGCTCGCCGCACGCGCCCGGGCCGACGTGGCGGCGCAGCGGCCGCGTACGCAGGTCGACAGCGCCGAGCAGCAGCGGGTCCTCGCGGCGTTCGCCGCCGCTTGCGAGGACGGCGACCTCGACGAGCTGCTCCGGCTGCTCGACCCCGCGGTCGTCCTCGTCAGCGACGGCGGCGGGAAGGTGAGCGCGGCGCGCAAGCCGGTGGAGGGCGCCGACCACGTCGCGCGCTTCCTCGTCGGCGTGCTGCACCGCAACGGCTCTACCCTGCGCCCCGTCCTCGTCAACGGCGTCCCCGGCTATCTCACGCTCACCGGCGGCGAGCTCAGCAGCGTCGTCTCGCTCACCTTGCAGGGCGGACGCGTCCGCGGCATCGACATCGTCCGCAACCCCGACAAGCTCACCCGCGTCCGGCCCTCAGCCTGACCCTCCCGCCCGCCACCCCTGTCGACCGAACCCGCACCAGGAGGACAGCCATGCCCGCCACCCTCACCCACCAGCGCCTCGAGGTCTCGCAGATCGCGCCTGAGGCCTACCGCGGATTCCTCGCGGTGGAGGCGTACCTCGCCGCCAGCCCGCTGCCGAAGCCGGTGCGCGAGCTCGTGAAGCTGCGCGCCAGCCAGCTCAACGGCTGCACGTACTGCGTCGTCCTGCACGCCCGTGACGCGCGCAAGGACGGCGAGACCGAGGACCGGCTCGCCTCGGTCGCCGCCTGGCGCGAGGCGCCGTGGTTCTCGGAGCAGGAGCGCGCGGCGCTCGCCTACACCGAGGCCGCGACCGTGCTGGCCCCCGGAGGCGTCAGCGACGAGGTCTGGGACGCCGCGGCCGCGGTGTTCGACCAGGACCAGCTCACGGCGCTCGTCGTCGCCGCCGCGATGATCAACCTGTGGAACCGGATCGCGGTGCCCACGCGCAAGGAGCCGGTCCTCTCCCGCTGACCCCCTCCTCGTGATCATGCACGTCCTGGGCGCCCAAGATGTGCATGATCACGGGCGAGGGGGTGCGCCCTGGGAGGAGTGCCCGAGTCCCCAGGATCTGCATGATCACGGGGGAGGGTGGAGTGCGACGATGCGCGCCATGGATCTCGGACTGCGCGGGAAGCGCGCCCTCGTCACCGGCGGCTCGAAGGGCATCGGGCTCGCCGTCGCCCGCGGGCTCGCGGCGGAGGGCGCGGACGTCGCCCTGCTCGCCCGCGACGCGGACGCGCTCGAGACCGCGGCGGAGTCCGTACGCGCCGCCGGGGTCCGCGTCGTCGCCGTGCCCGCCGACACCCGCGACGACGCCTCGGTCCGCGCCGCGGTCGAGCGGGTCGTCGCCGAGCTCGGTGGCATCGACATCCTCGTCAACGCCGCGGCGAACCCCGCCTCCGGCGGCCGGGCCCCCGGCATCGTCGACATCGAGGACGACCTCGTGCGCACGGAGCTCGAGACCAAGCTGCTGGGCTATTTGCGCACCGCGCGGGCGGTCGCGCCGTACCTCGTCGCCCAGGGCTGGGGCCGGATCGTCAACATCAGCGGGCTCAACGCGCGCACCGCGGGCAACATCGCGGGTTCGGTGCGCAACGTGGCCGTGGCCGCGCTGACGAAGAACCTCGCCGACGAGCTGGGTCCGCACGGCGTCAACGTCACCGTCGTCCACCCCGGCATGACGGAGACCGAGCGCACGCCGGGGCTCATGGCCCGGTTGGCCGAGGAGCGCGGCTCGACCCCGGAGGAGGTACGCGCCGGCTTCGACCGCGCCACCGCCATCGGCCGGATGCCCACCGGGGACGAGGTCGCGGACGTCGTCGTCTTCCTCTGCTCGCCGCGCAGCGTCGCGGTGAGCGGTGACGCGGTCGCGGCGGGCGGCGGTATCCGCGGTCCCATCCACTACTAGTCCAGCATCTGGGACACGCGTCTGCCGCGGGCTGCGCGGCCTCCCGCTCCACCCGCAGGATCCGGGCGAACCCGACCGGAGGAGCACGCCCGTGGCCCTGTCCCCAGCGACACGTACGCAGACCGACGTCCTCGTCGTCGGCGGTGGCCCGGCCGGCACCTGGGCGGCGATCCGCGCCGCTCGCGCCGGCGCCTCGGTCGTGCTGGCGGACAAGGCCTTCTGCGGCACGAGCGGGTCCACAGCCGCTGCGGGCACGGGGATCTGGTACGTCGAGCCCACCCCGGACGCGCGCGAGGCGGCGATGGCCAGCCGCGAGGGACTCGGTGGATACCTCGCGGACCGCCGCTGGATGCAGCGCGTGCTCGACGAGACCTACGCCCGGGTCGACGAGCTCACGCAGACGCCGAGCTACCCGTTCCCCGTCGACGAGTCCGGCGCGCAGTACCGCCGCGGCCTCCAGGGCCCGGACTACATGCGCCGGCAGCGGATCCGGCTCAAGCGGCTCGGCGTGGAGATCCGGGACCACTCGCCCGTGACCGACCTGCTCGTCGATGCGGACGGTGCCGTCGCCGGCGCGCGAGGCGTGCACCGGCGTACCGGTGAGGAGTGGGAGGTACGCGCGGGAGCCGTCGTCCTCGCGACGGGGGCCTGCGCGTTCAAGCAGAAGGCGCTGGGCACCGACGTCGCGACCGGGGACGGCGCACTGCTCGCGGCCGAGGTCGGGGCGGCCATGTCGGGCATGGAGTTCTCCAACTCCTACGGCATCGCGCCCGAGGGCACCACGGTGACCAAGACGGCGTACTACTCGTTCGCGACGTTCTACCGGGAGGACGGCTCGGTCCTCGAGGGTGCCAAGAGCCAGGGCGGGCGCAAGCCCATCGCGCGCGAACTGCAGAGCGGCAGGAAGGTGCTGGCCCGCCTGGACAAGGCCGATGCCTTCGTGCAGACCGCGATCCGGCTCGACCAGCCGAACTTCCTGCTGCCGTTCGACCGGCTGGGCATCGACCCCTTCCGGGACATGTTCCCGGTGACGCTGATCCTCGAGGGCACCGTACGCGGCACCGGCGGCGTCGCGATCGTCGACGACGGCTGCTCCGCAGGGGTTCCCGGCCTCTACGTCGCCGGCGACACGGCGACCCGCGAGCTCATCTGCGGCGGGTTCACCGGTGGTGGTAGCCACAACGCGGCCTGGGCGATCTCGTCGGGCAGCTTCGCGGGCACCACCGCCGCCGCGTACGCGCTGGCCCTGAAAGGTTCCTCGGCCTCCCGCCCGGTGCAGGGCGCGGGTGGCGCAGGGCTGCGGCCGGGCCGCCGCAGGGGTGCGGTCACCACCGGCGAGGTCGTGGCCGCGGTGCAGGCGCAGGTCGCGCCGTACGACATCAACTACTTCCGCACGGCGGAGCGGCTGGAGCCGGCGCTGCAGGCGCTGCACGGGATCTGGGCCGCCGCCCGGGACGGCCTGGCTGACGCCGAGCCCTGGCGCGCACGGGAGGCTGCGGCGATGGCGGCGCACGGCCGGTGGATGTACACCGCCGCGCTGGCCCGGACCGAGAGCCGCGGGATGCACTGGCGCGCGGACTTCCCGACGCAGGACCCGGCGCAGCACGGCCGGCTGCTCACCGGCGGGTTGGACGACGTGTGGACCCGCCCGGAGCGCGCGCTCGCGGGGGTGGCGTCGTGATCGAGGTCGTCGACGAGGAGCGCTGCATCACCTGCGACACGTGCATCGACGTGTGCCCGACCCAGGTCTTCGACCGGCGCGAGGACGGCCTGCCGGTGATCGCGCGGCAGTCGGACTGCCAGACCTGCTTCCTGTGCGAGGCGTACTGCCCGGCGGACGCGCTCTTCGTCGCACCCCTGCGCGCGCCCGTGCCGGACGGGTCGCCGCTGGCGGACCGGGACGCGCTGGACGAGCGGGGCCTGCTCGGCAGCTACCGGGAGGCGATCGGCTGGGGCAAGGGCCGCGTGCCGACCGCGCGCTACGCCGTCATGCCGCCGCTGCCGCACTAGCGGCGTAGACGCGCAGGTGCGCTGCCGCCGCGGCGTCCCAGGAGTGCCCTGCTGCCAGAGCTGTACCCGCAGCCCGGCGCTCCGCTGACGGTTCCAGCGCGGCGGTGATCTGGTGCGCGAAGGACTCCGGGTCCGAGCCGAAGGCCGCCGCGCCGCCGAAGACCTCGCGCAGCACGGGCAGGTCCCGCGTCACGACAGGGACTCCTGCCGCGAGCGCCTCCATCGCCGCGAGCCCGAACCCCTCCTTCGTGGAGGGGAAGCCGAACACCGCAGCGCCGGCCACGAGCCCGGGCAGCGCGGCGTGGGCCACGGGACCGAGGACCTGCAGGTCGACGCCGAGCTCGGCGGCACGCGCCTCGACCTGCAGCCGGTAGGCGCGGTAGTCGAACAGCGTCTCGCCGCCGGCGACGACCAGCGCGAGGTCGGGCGCGCGGCGCCGGGCCAGCGCGTACGCCTCCACCAGGTCGAGCGTCCCCTTGCGCGGCTCGATGCCACCGACCGCGAGCAGGTAGCGGCCGAAGCGGCCGCGCCAGAGTCCCTTCTCAGCCTCGCTGACGGCGGCGAAGCGCTCGGCGTCCACGCCGTTCGGGATGACCGTCGCTCGGATCCCCCAGCCCTGCTCGAGCTCGCGCGCGACTGCGACGCTGACGCAGACATGCCCGACGGGCTCGACGATCGCCCGCTCGTGGCAGGCGGCGAGCTCGGGGGTGGTGAAGGTGTCGAGGTGGTGCACCGTGCGCAGGCAGCCCGGGACGGCGTTGGCGCTGATGCAGTCCTGCGCGTGCACGACGTCGTAGCCCGAGGCGTCGAAGGCCCGTGCCAGCACCGAGATCGAGCGGAGGATCCGCTCGCCGACGCTCTCGCCGGCCACCTCGGCGAACGGCACGAGACGCAGCCGCACCCGCGGGTCGACGGCGCGGAAGAACCCCTCGTCGCCCCCGCGGGCCAGCGACCAGACGGTGACGTCGGCCCCGGCCCGCGCGAGCGCCTCGGCGAGGGAGAGCGTGTGCACCACGCCGCCACGCGGCTTGGTGGAGTACGTCAGCAGGGCCACCCTCATGACAGCCCCTTGTACGCCAGCGGTCGGCGCTCGCGGAGGTGGTGGAGGACCAGCCGGGCGCGCGCGACGTCGGCCTCCGGGTCGCACTCGGCGACGGCGAGCCCGGCCTTGGCCCACGTCCGCGCGAGCACCTCGCCGCCCGCGCCGACGACCTTGGCCTGACCCAGGAAGCGCAGCCCCCCGGTCGTCCCGGTCTGGTTGGCCGAGACGACGACGACCTGGTTCTCCGCGGCACGGGCGCAGTCGTAGAGGTCGAAGAGGCGGGCCTGCCGGTCCTGGCCGAGGCGCGGCGCGCGGTTCGTCAGGCTCGCCGGCCAGGCATTGAGGATCGCCAGCGTGCTCGCCCCGTCGCAGGCCAGCGCCCGAGCCGACTCCGGGAAGGTCTTGTCGTAGTCGATGAGCATGCCGAGCCGCCCGACGGGGGTGTCGAAGGCGGTGAAGCTGTCGCCAGCGGCGTACGCGAGCGCCTCCCCGGCCGGCTGGTGCACCTTGCGGTGGTGCCCGAGGACGCCGTCGCCGGTGACGCAGACGGCGGCGTTGTAGCGCAGCGGCCCGCACTGCTCGGTGTAGCCGAGGCACACGGTCATCCCGCCGGCCAGGTCCCTCACGCGGGCGATCTCCGGACCGTCGGGGTCGAGCGCCGGAGGGAGCGTGTCCGGGTCGGGGTGGCGCAGGTCGGCGAGGTAGCCCCCGAGCGCGCCGTCGGGCAGCACGAGGAGGCGCACCTCCTCGCGGCGCGCGGCCTCCACCACCATCGCGATGCGGGACAGGCAGGCGGCGACGTCGCGACCGAAGTGCGCCGCCGCTGCTGCCACCCGCACCGCCGTCACCGCGTGGCTGCCGCGAGCGCTCGGCCCGAGACCCGGGCCGCGATGTGGGCCCCCAGGTGCTCGGCGTCGCGGGCCACGCCGCTGAAGCGGCCCGAGCCCCAGGTGTGCAGCCACGGAAGGCCGAGCACGTGCACGCCCTCGACCGGCGTCACGCCCCGGTGGTGCACCAGCCGGCCGGCACCGTCGAAGACCGGGACGCGCAGCCACCCGTCGTCCCGGCGGAACCCGGTGGCCCACACGACGCCACCGAGCTCCCCGAGCGGGACGCTCGACGGGCCGGGCTGCGGCTGCCAGACCGGCACGTACCGCGCCTCGGTGGGGGCGGCGATGCCCTGCTCGGCGATCCAGCGGTCGACGGCGTCCTTGATCCCCTCGCTCACGGCGTCGGCGGCGTCGAGGTTCGCCGCGAGGGTGTCGTCGAAGCGGAGGACGTCGCCGTCGAGCTCGACGAGCCTGCCGTGCAGCGCCATCCCCTGCAGGGCGAACGCCCGCAGGTCGATGTCCCGGCCTCCGTCGCGTCCAGTCACGTAGTGGTTGGTACGCCGCCGGACCTCCTCGCCGAGCGGGTGTTCGCTCACGGGGATGTCGTAGTGGCCCATGTCGTGCAGCCAGGCGACGACATCGCGTCCGCGATAGGTCCGCGCCACGCGGGGGGCGCTTCCCACGGCGAGGTGGACGCGGCGTCCCGCGAGGTGCAGGTCCTCGGCGATCTGCGCGCCCGACTGGCCCGTCCCCACCACGAGGACGTCACCCTCGGGCAGGTCGCTCGGGCGCTTGTAGACGGAGGAGTGCAGCTGCCGCAGGCGTTCCGGCAGCGACGCGGACAGCCGGGGCAGCGCCGGGCGGTGGTAGCCGCCGGTCGCGACCACGACCTGCTCGCAGGTGAGGCTGCCGCGGCTCGTCGTCACGCTGAACCCGCCGTCCGGCAGGGGTTCCAGCGACTCGACGGTCGTGTGCTCCACGACCGGCGGGTCGAACGACGCGGCGTACGCCTTGATGTAGTCCAGGATCTCGCTGCGCACCATGAAGCCGTCCGGGTCCGGCCCGGCGTAGGGGAAGCCCGGCAGCTGGCACTGCCAGTTGGGCGTGACGAGGCAGAACGAGTCCCACCGGCCGTCCTGCCACTCATGGCCGATGGTGTCGCGCTCGAGGACGAGGTGCTCGATCCCCTCGTGCTCGAGCACCCAGCTCATCGAGAGGCCCGCCTGTCCGGCGCCCACGACCAGGACCGGCACGGACGCGGGGAGCCCGTTCAGCGGCTCGTGACTCACGGCGCCATCTCCTCGACGACGACCTCACCGGCACCGAAGCGCGAACCGGCCGCTTCGATCGCTGCGAGGCTGGACTGCGCGCGGCTGCAGGGGAACCCGTACGCCGCCCGGACCCGCTCCGACGCCGCGTGGAGCGCCGTCCGCGACCGGTCGAGGAACTCCGCCACCGCGTACGCCGTGCCGGGGGAGAGGTGGTCGTGGACGACGAGGGACGGCGAGTAGCACTGCTGGCGCGAGCCGTCCGGCCAGCGGACGGTGAAGGTCATCTCAGGCACGGGCGAGCACCTCGTACGCGTCGGGCCGGCGGTCCTGCAGGTGGAACATGCCACGCCGGGCGGCGCTCACCGCGGCCTGGACGTCGAGCGAGGCGATGGCGAGCCCCTCGCGGACGCCGGTGGTGGCGAGCACGTCTCCGCCCGGTCCGACGACCTTGGCGCTCGCGACGAAGCGCATGGTGCCGAACGTGCCGGACTGGTTGGCGGAGACCCAGACCACCTGGTTCTCCAGTGCGCGCGCCTGGTCGAAGAGGTCGAACCGCCTGGTCCAGCGGTCTTCCGCGAGGTCGGGGGAGGCGGCGGTCCGCGCCGCCGGCCACGCCGACATGCAGGCCACGACCTCGGCGCCGTCGAGGGCGAGGGTGCGCGCGGCCTCGGGAAAGGCCTTGTCGTAGCAGATCATCATGCCCATGCGCCCGACCGGGGTGTCGAAGGCGGCGAACGAGCCGCCGGCGGAGTACGCGACTCCCTCGCGCAGCGGCTGGTGCACCTTGCGGTGGACGCCGAGGATCCCGTCGCCGTGCAGGGCGACGGCGGAGTTGTAGCGCAGCGGCCCGTCGCCCTCGCAGATCCCGAAGGTGACGACGAGATCCCCCGCGATCGCGCGGACGCGGGCGACCTCCGGCCCGTCGAGGTCGAGGATGGGCGGCATGCCGGGGCGCTCGCCCGGGGCGTGCAGGTCGGCGAGGTAGCCGCCGAGTGCGGCCTCCGGCAGCACGAGCAGCTCGGCCCCGGCGCTGCGGGCGGTCGCGGCGATCCGCTCGATGCGCGCGTAGCACTCCTCGAGGTCACGCCCGAAGGGCGCGGCCGCGGCGACGAGCGTGGTCATGCCGCCCCCAGCCCGGTGACGCCGCCGGCGAGCGCCTCGGTCAGCTCCCCGTCCGGCCAGTGCAGCCGGACTCCGGCACCGCCCACCAGCTCGCCGCAGGCCGCGGTCACGGCCGGACCCGCTGCAGCCACCGGATTCCCGGGCTCGTCAGTCGTGAGCATCGCGAAGCCGGGGAAGCAGGTGAGCCAGTCACCGGTGCTGGCCTCGGCCGGGCGCGGCACGTCGGCCACGTCGAGGACCGCGCCGCAGCCGCTCGCCTCGGCGAGCATGCCGAGCGTGCCGACGAGTCCGGCCATGCTGACGTCCTTCGCCGACGCGGGCCTGGCGCGGCGTACCCAGCTGGTCATGGCCTGCAGCTCCTCGGACGTGCGACTGGAGGTGGAGTCCCACTGGCGCCCGGTGTAGCCGCGGCGCCAGCCACCGTGCAGGTCCGCGGTCACGCGGACCGCGTGCCCGGGGCGGCCACCCCCTGCCGGGACGGGGGAGGACGTGCGCCCGAGGGCGGTGATGCTGAGGGAGGCCGGCGCGCCGAGGGTCGTGTGCCCGCCGATCACGGGGATCGCGTACGCGGCGCTGGCCGCCCGCACTCCCCGCAGGACGCGGGCGGCGAAGGAGGCGTCGCGCGCCGCGACCGCGTCGAGCAGGCCGAGCGGTTCGGCCCCCATCGCGGCGAGGTCGTTGGCGTTGACGAGCACGCCGCACCAGCCGGCCCACTCGGGGTCGCGCTCGACCATGGCCGGGAGGATCGCGTCGCAGGCGGCGAGCACGTCGCTGCCCGGGACCGGTGCGCCGTCGTCCCCGACGAACCCGCTGCCACCGAGGTGGAAGCCCTGGAGCAGCCCGGCGAGGGGGGCCTTGGTCGCGGCGGCGAGCCGGGCGATCCGGTCGACGGGCCAGCGCATGAGCACGTGGGGCGTGCCGGCGACGGTGGTGTCGCGTACGCGGTGCCAGCCGAGGCGCCGGAACAGCGGCTCGTTGGCCCGCTGGACCGTCGCGTCGAAGCGCAGCACGCCCGCCTGCTCGGCCCGCGCGCAGGCGGCGCGGACCAGCGCCGGGCCGATGCCGCCGAGCGTCCGGGCGCGGCGGCCCACGACGAGTCGCGAGCCGGCCCACCAGCCGATGTCCCGGCCGGCGACGCACGGGCCGAGGCGGACGCCGCCGAGGACGGTCCCGTCCGCCGGGTCGCGGGCCACGAGCACGACGAGCCGCGGGTCGTCGTCGGCGTCGTCGAGGTCGGAGCCGGTGAAGAGCCCCTGCTCCTCGCAGAACACCTCCTGGCGCAGCGAGCGGTACGCCTCGACGTCCGCGCGCGTCACGGCCTCCTCGACGAGGAACGCCTGTGCGGTCGAGGTTCGCGACGCCCCGAGCAGGACGATGTCGTCGACGCTGCTCCGGATGGCGACGGTCATGCCCCGGCCGCCGACAGTGCGCTGCACGCGCCGCAGGCCGCGCAGCCCGCCCGCTGGTCCGCCGCGCGCATGCCCTCGGCGCGGAGCGCCTCGGCGACGCGGGCGGTGACATCGGCGACGAGCGCGGGGTCGGGGGCGGCCTCGCCCGCGGCGAGCGTGCCCGCCAGCGGGCGGAACGGGACGACGAAGGGGTAGACGCCCATGGCCGCGAGCCGTGCCGCTCCTGCGACGAGCTCGTCCGGGTCCTCCCCGAGGCCGACGAGCAGGTAGGTGGAGACGCGGTTCCACCCGAAGACCCGTACGGCCTCGCGCCACGCGGCGTCGTACTCCGTCAGGGGCACGGTGGACTTGCCCGGCATCCACCGGGCGCGTACGGCGTCGTCGAGGGACTCGACGTGGATGCCGATGGCGTCCGCCCCGGCGTCCTTGAGCTCCTGCAGCACGTCCAGGTCCGCGGGCGGCTCGCACTGCACCTGCACGGGGAGGTGGGGGACCGCCTGCTTGACGGCGCGGACGCAGCGGGCGAGGTGCCGCGCGCCGCGGTCCCGGGCGGCAGACGTGCCGGTGGTCATGACCATCTGGCGCACCCCGTCCAGGCGCACGGCGGCCTCGGCCACCTCGGCCAGCTGGGCCGGCGACTTCACCCGCGTCGTCGCCCCGGTGGCGATGGGCGCCTCGATGGCGCAGAAGCGGCAGCGCTGCGACTCGGCGTAGCGGACGCAGGTCTGCACCACGGTCGTGGCGAGCACGTCCTTGCCGTGCAGGCGGGCGAGCTTCTCGTAGGGCACGCCGTCGCTCGTGAGGAGGTCGTAGAACAGCGGGCGCGACACGGGGGCCACGTCGACGCCGGTGTCCACCCCGTCGAGGAGCAGACGGCCGTCGGCGACCTCGTACGGGCTGGTCGGGTCGAGCGGGACGGCGGAGCCGGCTCCCCCGAGGAGCAGGTGGCCGTCGTCGCTCGGCCCCGCCCCGCCGCGCCGGGCGACCGGCGCGGCGGAGCGGATGCCGCGGATGGCGACGTCCACGCGCGTGTGCAGCGGGACGGCGGTCATGTCAGACCATGTAGGTGGAGTTGATGATGGCGCCCTTGCGGGCGTAGTGGATCAGCGCGTCCTGCACGTCGAGCGGGTGGCAGGGGATGACGCCCTCGATGAGGTCCTCCTCGCGCAGGCCGTGCAGCGAGAGGCCGAAGCGGCACACGTAGACCGTGCCGCCCTCCTTGACGAAGGTCGCGACCGAGCCGTTGATGTTCTGCTCGCCGGGGAACGCGCTGTCGCCAGTGGTCGGGAAACCACGTGTGGCCATGCAGTTCATGGCGCCCGGGCCGTAGAAGTAGAGGACCGACTCGAAGCCCTTGCGCAGGGCGCGGGTCGCCTGGAGGATCGCGACGAAGCTCACGCTGGACTCGTGGGCGATGCCGTGGACGAGGGTGAAGTACGACTCGCCCTTCTCCGCCTGGTAGTCGGGGAAGATCTTGGTGCTGCCGTAGATGCTGCTGCCCGGCGGCAGGCTGGGGTGGGGGATCTCGGCCTTGCTCGCGGCGGCGCGCTCGGCGATCTCGGCGTCGACGGACGTGGCGGTGACGGTCATGCTGACTCCTCGGGTCGGTGGGACGGTCAGTCGTAGAGGGCGGAGAAGTTCCTGCGGAAGAAGTGGTCGGCGAGCTCCCCGTCACCGGCGGCTGCAGCGAGCCGGGCCTGCTCGCCTGCCGCGTCGCCCCAGGGCTCGTCGCTCGCGTAGAGCACGCGGTCGTGGCCCACGCCGCGCCGCTCGATCTCGGCGCAGAGCCAGCGCGGCGCGAAGCCGATGGCCCAGCTGGTGTCCGTGTACACGCGCTTGCCGGCGGCGACCCAGTCGAAGAACCTGCCGCCGATCAGCTTCATGTGCCCGCTCATGCCACCGCCGAGGTGCACGAGGTGGAGCGCGACGTCATCGGCGTACGCGTCGACGAGCGCGCCGATCTCGTCGACGTCACTGGCACCGCCGGGACTCGTGTGCACGTGCACGACGAGGCCGTGCTCGCGCGCGGTGGAGAAGATGGTGTCCAGCAAGGGCTTGCACTCGGGGTCCGTCGCGCTACCGCCCAGCAGGAAGCTCATCTTCAGCGCCCGCACGCCCTGCTCGCCCGCGAGCGCCAGGGCCTGTGCCGTGCGCTCGGCGTCACGCGGGAGCGGGGAGACCCAGAGCCCGACGCGTACTCGGTCGTCCTGCTGGGCCGCGTCGAGCACGAGCTCGTTGCCGCGGAACGCGACCTCAGGGTCGGGAACGCCGTAGTTCGGCAGCACCAGCGCCCGCTCGACCCCCTCGACGTCGAGGTCGGCGAGCAGCTCGGCCGGGGTGGCCCGGGCTGCGAGGTCGGCCGAGATGGGCGGGCCGCCGTAGAACGGGTACGCCGGCAGCAGCCCGAGATGCCGATGGGCATCGGCGAGGGGCTTGGTCGGCATGGAGCAATCGGACCTCCGCCGTGTTCCCGACGGATGACATCCGGAACACGTTCTGCGTCCTCCGGAGGGCGCTGTGTTTCAGCGCAGCGGCAAGGCGCTCACTCGCGGAGACGCCTGCTCACGACCACGTACGGGCCGCCGCGTCGAACTCGTCGTCGCTGCTGTGGCGGGGGATGACGCAGAGCAGCAGGCCGCCCGGCGCGCGCAGCGTGACGCACTCGAGCCACCGCCCGACCTCGACCGCGCCGAGGCCGAGCAGCCGGTCCGTCTCCGCGGCGACGTCGTCGGTCTCGATGTCGAGGTGGTAGCGCGGCGCGTCGTCGACGGCCTGCACTGCCGTCACCAGACCCGGCACCGCCCCGGGCAGCGAGGTGAACTGCTCCTCGCCGGGCACGGGCTCGGCGGGCACCCCGAGCGCCGCGGACCAGAAGGCCGAGGCGGCAGGCGCTTCGGCCGTAGGGACGTCGAGGAGGAGCGTCGAGACTCGGCTGCGGTGCACCCGGGCAGGCTAGCCCGGCAGACTGGCGCGAGGAACCCGTCGACGAGGAGGTCGCTCATGGCCGCACCGCAGGACACCCGTACGGAGCCGCCGCTCACCGGCGACGAGCTCACGCTGCTGACGAGCTTCCTGGACTTCCAGCGCCAGACGCTGGAGTGGAAGTGCGCCGGCCTCACGCCCGAGCAGCTCGGGACGCGCGCGGTCCCGACCTCCGAGATCACCCTGCTCGGTCTCGTCCGCCACCTCGCGGCGGTGGAGACCGGCTGGCTGGTCGGCTTCGGCGGCCTGCCCTTCGACCTGTGGCCGGAGGTCGTGCGTGACCGGCAGGAGCAGTTCCGGGTGGACCCGGAGTCCGTGACGGCGGAGGACGTGGAGGCCGCCTGGTCGGCATGGCGGTCGGCGGCGGAGGCGGCCCGGGAAGTGGTGCGCCGGGTGCCGCTGGACATGGAGGACACGCCGTACGGCCGGAGCGAGGCGTTCTCGCTGCGCTGGATCCTCGTCCACCTCGTCGAGGAGTACGCCCGGCACAACGGCCACGCCGACCTCCTCCGCGAGGCCCTCGACGGGGTGACGGGGGAGTAGGTGCCGGCCGTGCTGTGGGACCTCGGCGCGCCGGGCGTGCTCGAGCTGCCCAGCGGGCGGCGGGTACGCGGTCGCGGGCTGCGCCACGGCGTGCCGGCAGGGCCCGATCCGGAGCACGGGCTCTACCTCCTCGGGGTGCGGCCCCCGGACGTGCCCTGGCCGGCGGAGTGGGTGCCCTGGCGCGACTTCCGCCTCCCCACGGACCGGGCAGCCGCTGGAGCGGCGCTGCGGCGCGCCTGGCGGGCGACGGAGGACCGGCGCGTGGAGGTGGCGTGCCGTGGCGGCGTGGGGCGGACCGGCACCGCTCTGGCGTGCCTCGCGGTGCTCGACGGGGTGCCTCCGGAGGAGGCGGTGGCCTTCGTGCGGCGCGGCTACCACCCGCGCGCGGTCGAGACGCCGTGGCAGCGGCGCTTCGCCGAGCGGTTCGGCGAGCGCGCGTGGCCCTCCGACCTGAAGTGACGGGTGGGAGCACGAGGACGTCAGCGGGAGCGCCGGAGGTCACGGTGCGCGCCGGCCGTCGTGGTGCGCGAGGCAGTCTCCCAGGGCCGCGACAGGAGTGGCACGGGCGCCCCGATCAGGGCATGGGTGCGCCCTGCCTGCCTTCACCAGATGGGCGTGGTGCTGCCGGGGTCGCGGTCGATGGTGTGCCGGGCTCTGATGGGTGGCCGGTCGTCGGGCGGTCTCAGCTGGAAGAGGCCGGGCCGGTCGGGGTCGGGTTCGACAGTCCAGCCGTCCTCATGGGCCAGATGGTGGTGCCGCTTGCAGAACAACGCATAGCTGCCGACGTCGGAGAGCCCGCCCTCCGACCAGGGGATCACGTGGTGGGCTTCGAGGCGGATCCGGTCGCAGCCGGGGACGATGCACCCACCGTCCCTCGCCTTGAGCGCTCTCAGCTGCGCGTTCGTCGCGAAGCGCTTGGCGCGGCCCTCGGCGAGGGGGACTCCCAGCTCGCTGGTGAGCAGCGGGGTGATGACCGCGTCGCAGGTGAGCAGCTCCAGCGCTCGTGGGCCGAGTGAGCGCGTGAGGACCGAGGCGAGCGGCGAGCGGGCGGCCCATGCGGGGTCGTCGCCGCGGAGGGTCGCGATGTCGGCGACGAGGGTGAGCCGCGGGCGGGAGCCGTTGACCTCGGGGACGGTGTCGAGGTCGGCGACCATGCCGATCGCGTCAGCCAACGCGTCGTGCCGGCGCTGCGCCGCTGTCCTGTCGTCGGGGGCGCCGTCGATCCCCGGCACCGGCGTGGCGAGGCCGGTGAGGACCTGCTCCAGCAGGTCCCCGAGCTCGGGGGCGAGCAGGCCCGTGACGTGCCGCCACCCGTCCAGCGTCCTCGTCGTAGTGAAGGAGCGCTGGGCGAGGCGGCGCTGCTCCCGCTCCGCCGCAGACTCCCCGACCCCGGCGGCCTCGGCCGCTGCTTGGACGAGGCGGGTGAGGTCGTCGGGGGTGTTGTCCCGGGCGAAGTCCACCAGCGTCTTCTCCAAGCGCGGCAGCTCGTCCGGGGTGTCGGCGAGGTAGCCGACCACGGGCGCGATGCGGCGGACGTGCTGCCACGACACCTCGCCTCCGGCCAGTGCGTCCGCGGCGAGCGGCAGGGAGCGCAACGCCCGGGCGACGCGTACCCGAGACCTCGCGTCCGCCTCGCCTACGCGGGTGTGGTGCCGCAGCCAGGACGCCGACGTCACCGCGAAGTCCGCCCGGTACGCCTGCCGGGAGTCGAACGCCTCCAGCACCTTCGCGTCCGCCGCGTCGAGCACAGCGCGGGTCGCGTGCAGCTCCTTGAGCAGCGAGCCCAGCTCCGCCGCAGGCACCACCGAGAGTTCGAGCGCAGCGAGCTCGGCGAGGCAGGCACGGGCCTGCTCCACCAGTCTCGCAGCTCGGACATCCATACGTCCATACTATTCGAACACATGTTCGATAGCAAGGGAGAAAGGGCTGTTCACGAGGCAATTCTTGGGGACTCGTGGCTGCGCGCGTCCGACCAGGAAGTCGCGGTGTCGCCGCGCCGCGGCTCGTACCCCGAAACGGATGGAGTGCCGGGATCCACCAGTCGCGGTGGCTCTCGTCGCCGGGCTCGAAGCACTTGAGTGGGAACGCGTGAGCGGGACGATGGTCCAGAAACCCTCGGCCCTCCGACCTGCAGCAACAGGCGGACTCAGTGTTCTCCCAGCATCTCGACGTGCGGAACCGTTGTCCTGGCAATAGGTTCTACGTCGCCGGCCGGCACTCCTGCTCCTCATCGTCGAGCGAAGGATCAGCCATGCACCGTGGAACCCGTACGTCCTCGCGCACCGTCTCCGCCGTGGTGGGAGTCGCCGCAGCCCTGACCGGGGCGGGTCTGCTCGCCGCGCCGACGGCCTCGGCGGCCGAGCCAGGGACCGCGTCCCTCGCGTCGGTCCTGCTCGCCAGCGGTGGGCCGAGCTACGACCGCAACGACCACGACTACGACATCCTCACGGGTGCGGTCCTCGCCGTGCTCGCCGCCAAGCCGGACAGCCCGGTCTCGGTGCTGACCGACGGGACCAAACCGCTGACGGCGTTCCTGCCTGATGACAGGGCTTTCGAGGACCTGGTCAGCACGCTGACCGGCAAGGGCGTCAAGACCGAGCAGGGCAACCTCGCCGCCATCGAGTCCCTGGGCATCGACACCGTCGAGCGCGTGCTGCTCTACCACGTCGTGCCGGGCGCGACGATCGACGCGAAGACGGCGGCGGCCTCCGACGGGGCGGTCCTCACCACGGCGGCTGGGGCGACGCTCACCGTCCACGTGGGCGGCCCGATCCGGATCATCGACACGAGCCCGGTCACCCGCGACGCCAAGGTGGCGGTGCCGGACATCAACGCCGGCAACCTGCAGATCGCGCACGGGATCAGCCGGGTGCTGCTGCCGGCGTCCTAGTGCCTGCTGCTGAGCAGGTTCTTCCGGCAGAGACGCCCGTGGGGGCGTGCGGGATCCCCTCCCCGCACACCCCTACGGGCCCGGCCTACGGCAGCTGGATGACGCCGGCCTGGATGGGTGCACTGGCGCCGTACGGCGCACCACTGATCACCAGCACCGAACCGGTCCGCCGGAGAGAACCGGGGCTCTCGATCGGAGCCGAGAACCTGCTGTAGCTGCGCGGCATCGGCGTGCTCAGCCGAGTCCACGCGCCCGGGTCGCCGCCGGCCTTGTTGAGGAAGAAGTCCGCGTCGCTGTTGGCGCTGACGATGATCGTGCCGTCGGGACCGCCGAAGTCAGCCCAGGAGACGTACGGCGCGGACGACGGCGCGTAGCCGTCCTGGTCGACCAGGGCGATCGAGGGCGCGTCGCCGAACTCCTCGGGATCGCTCGCGATCTTGTAGCGCACGGGGTAGTACGTGTCGCTCACGCCGTACTCGTAGGTCATGATCCACTTGTGGTGCGCGATCCGCGCGATCGTGGTCATGCCAGGGCGGTTCGCGTACGCGTCGCCCACTGCGTCGTTGACGACCGGGCCCCAGGTCACGAGGTCGGTGCTGGTCTGGTGGGCGAGCTTCTGCCCGTACAGCGGGTCGCGCTGGTCCGAGTAGTAGCAGACGAGCCGGTCGTGGTTGAGCAGCAGGAACGGCTCCCACACCGGGGTGAACCCGTTGGTGGGGTTGGGGGCGCCGCCCACCGCGACCGTGCTCAGGTAGGTGAACGTCTTGCCGTGGTCCGTGCTCGCGTAGAGCACGATCTTCGTGCTGGAGAAGTCCAGGGAGTTCCCCGCGGCGAGGATGGCGCCCTGCGGCAGGCCGGCGAAGGGCCGGGGCAGCTCGTAGAGGAACGGCTGCAGCCACACGCGTCCAGCGCCGGCACCCACGGTGCCCCAGGGCGCCCAGGTACGACCGTCGTCGTCGCTGCGGTAGATCTGGAAGCCGCCGGGCTTGCCGAACGCGAACTGCTGGTACGTCGCCAGCGTGGTCCGCGTGGTGCCGCTCTGCCCGGGGAGGGCCTCGCTGAGCCGCAGGCCGCGCGCGTAGGACGCGCCCTGGCTGTCGGTGATGGTCACCGGTCCGAAGGGCTGGATGCCCGGGCGGGTCGTGGTGCGGGCGTAGGCCGGGGAGGCGACGCCGAGACCGAGCCCGACTCCCGCTGCTGCGGCGGCGCCGGTCTTGAGGAAGGCCCGGCGCAAGACGCCCGAGGGCGGCGCGGCGAGCGGGGAGTGGGCGGACTGATGCTCCTGCATGGTCACCTCGTCTGTGAGATCTCCAGCGGTGCCCGTCGCCGCGGTCGACGGGAAATCGTTTTCGAGCGGGACCGTAGTCCGCTTCGGTTGCCCGTGTCAACGGTCACACTGCCGTACGACGCGGTGACGTCGTCGAGGAGATGCTGCGCGGCAGCAAGGGAGACGAGCCCCGAGGGGTGCCGGCGGGGCGCGAGGAAAGGTGCAGGATGGGGGCGTGCGCCTGAGCGGCCTCGCGGCCACCTTCGACACCATGGCGGAGGGCTACGACGCGGCCCGCCCCGGCTACCCCGACGCCCTCTTCGCCGATCTCGCGGGGATCGCCGGTCTGGGGCCTGGCTCCCGCGTCCTCGAGATCGGCGCGGGGACGGGCCAGGCCACGCGCGGCCTGCTGGCCCGGGGGTGGCGGGTGCGCGCCCTGGAGCCGGGCCCGGCGCTCGCCGCGGTGCTGCGCCGCAACCTCGGCGACCACCCGGCCCTCGAGGTCGTCGAGGCCACCTTCGAGGAGGACGAGCCCGACGAGCCGGTCGACCTCGTGGTCGCGGCGACGGCCTGGCACTGGCTCGACCCTGCCACGGCGTACGGGCGGGCGGCGACGCTGCTCCGGCCCGGCGGCAGCCTCGCTGTCATCGCGACGGAGCACGTCCTCCCCGCCGACGGCGACCTGTTCTTCCGGGACGTCGAGGAGCTCTACGACGAGGTCGGGCTCGGCGACGGCAAGGGCGGCCCCCAGCCCCCGGACTCGATCGAGCCGCCGCAGCAGGAAGCCCTGCGCAGCAGCACGTCCTTCGACGAACCGGTGGTCCGGCGCTACGTCCAGGGCGTGGACTACACGGCCGACGCGTACGTCGCGGTGCTGGAGACGTACTCCGGGCACATCGCCGCCAGCCCTGAGCAGCGGGAGCGCCTCTTCGCGGGGATCCGCCAGCGCATCGCCGCCAGACCCGAAGGTCTGGTGCGCAAGCACTACCTCAACCTGCTGCAGGTGGCCCGGAGGCGGTGAGGGCCTGCTCGTCGAGCCATGCGAGCAGCGGCTCGCGCATGCCCTCGAGCGACTTGTACGCCGTCATCTCCGGCGTCAGGCCGCGAACCCAGGCTGCCGCGTCGGCACAGGCCGCGGGCGAGGACGTCAAGCAGGACAGCGGGTCCACGAAGGTGCGGATGGTGAACACGACGGCGCCCGACTCCGGCAGCCGGCGCAGCGTCTGCCGCTCGACGCGCAGCCACACGTCGTCCGGCACGCGTGCTGGTGAGAGCGTCGCGCGCCGTGGCTGGAAGAGGGCGGGGTCGTCGAGGATGCTGCCGCCGAGCCGCCACAGCAGGCGGTCGTGGGGCAGCCTCTCCATCAGCTGGTCGACGGGCCGGCCGATCGCGTCGGCATAGCCGGGGACGGGGTCGTGGATCCCCGCGACCGGCTGGCCCATCTTCTCCGCGAGCACCCAGCGCGACGGGAAGCAGACGCAGGCGGCGGCGAGCCGCAGTCGGCCGTCGGGGCCGGGCAGGTGGACGCAGAGGTCCTCCGCGACCAGCAGCGCGGCCGCCTCGAGCGGGGACGAGGCGGCCGGAGCCTCGGCTCCGACCGCGCCCTCGACGACCCGCAGCAGCTCGGCGCAGGCCCCCTCCGAGCCCGGGAGCTCCTGCAGGACCGCCTCGCGGGACTCCCTCAGCAGCCGCGCCTTCTCCCGCAACTGGGCGGCCACGTCGGCGCCGCCCTCCAGCCAGTCCCCCTCGGCCAGGGTGCGAGTCCCGACGCGCAGCCGCTGCGGCCCGTCGGTGAAGGGCAGGTGGCGCGGGAGCACCACCCCACCGTACGGCGTGGCTCAGCCGCCGAACGCGCGCCTGATCTGCTCCTGGACCTCCGCCACGTCCTCCGGCGTCTGGTCCCGGTAGCGCTTGGCGCGCGCCAGCAGGTCGCGCAGCTCCGCCTCGGGTGCCGGCACGACGTACGCCAGGGTGTCGCGCTGCCAGCGCCACCCCTCGGTGAGGGGGCCCGCGTCGACGGCGTCGAACCCGATGCTGTCGAGCAGCGCGATGACGGTCGCCTTCGCGGCGGCGTCGTCACCTGCGACGGGGAGGGCGCGGCGCCCTGGAGTGCCGTGCGGCTGGCCCTGGGTGCGCAGGTGCTCGAAGTAGATGTTGTTGAACGCCTTGACGACCTTGGCGTCCGGCAGCTGGCGCTGGACGAGCTCCGACGTCGTCGTGCTCTCGTCGTCGAGCTCGGCGATCTGCCCGTCGCGCTGCGGGTAGTAGTTGCAGGTGTCGATGACGACCTTGCCGGCGAGCGGGGCTGCGGGCACCTGGTCGACCGCCTTGAGCGGGATGGTGACGACGGCGATCTCCGCTGCTGCAGCGGCTTCCTCCACGGTCGCCGCACGGGCGCCGGCGCCGAGGGAGGCGACCAGGTCGCTCAGCGTCTCCGGGCCGCGGGAGTTGCTCAGCACCACCTCGTGGCCCGCGTCGAGGAGGAGCCGCGCGAGCGTGCCGCCGATGTTGCCGCTGCCGATGAGTCCGTAGGTCGTCATGCCGGCGGCAACCCGCGCCTGCCACGGGCCATTCCCGGACGTACGACGGCCGCGACCCCCCGGAGGGAGTCGCGGCCGTCGTGGTCCTACGCGTCACAGACGCTGTCGCGTCAGGAGCTGAGCGTCGCCTTCTGGTCCTGCGCCGTGGAGGTGATGTTCTCCTTGGCCTGCGCGGCGGAGTCGGTGAGGTCGACCTTCGCCGACTGCGCCTCGCCCTTGACGGTCTCCACCGCGTCCTGCGCGGTCGACTTCAGCGAGTCGAGCGCATCCTGCGCCGGGCCCTGGAGGGCGCCCTGGACCTCGTGCACCTTGTCCTGCAGCGCCGACTTCACCTCGGGGCTGGTGGCCTTCTCCTTGGCCGCAGCGGCGAGCTGCGTCTCCTTCTCGGAGGCCGGCAGCAGCGAGGAGGCCAGCCATCCCAGGCCGAACGCGATGAGGCCGGCGGCGAGGGGGTTGCCCTCGGCCTGCTGGCGCACGGCGCCCGGCGCGGAGTGCAGCGCGTCCCCTGCGGAGGAGAGCTGGTCGCCCGCACTGGACTTCAGGTCGCCGGCGTGGCCGGTCACGGCCCCGGTGCCGGAGGCGACCGACGAGCGGGCCGAGGAGGCCTTGCCCATCACGGCCTCCTTGTAGGTCGTGAGCCGCGAGCGCGCGCTGTCCACCTGGCGGTGGGCGATCGACGAGGGGCTCACCTTGTCGGCGAGCAGGTCGACGTCGCTGCTGAGCTCGGCGCGCGTCCGCTCGATGTCCCGGCGGATGGCGTCCGGGTCGTTGCTGGTGGGGGTGGTCATCGTCTTCTCCTCGGACGGAAGCGGGTCAGCTGTTCGGCTTGAGCGCCGGGGGGATCTCCTTGGCCGTCGCCACGGTCTGCTGCGGGCCCTTGAGCTGCGCGAGCTGGGACTTGCCCACGACCGCCAGCACGGCGCCGACGACGCCCCAGATGACGGCGACGATGAGCGCCGCCCAGCCGGTGTCCATGGCGTTGTTCAGCCAGTACATGAGCGCGAGGGAGAGGAACAGCAGCACGAAGTACCCGGCGAAGCCGGCGCCCCCGAGCATGCCCGCGCCCTTGCCGGCGCGGCTCGCGTCCTGCTTGATCTCCGCCTTGGCGAGGGCGACCTCCTGGCGCACGAGCGTCGAGAGGTCGTTGGTCACCTGCCCGAACAGCGCGCCGAGGGACGTCGGCCCCTCCGTGGTCTCGACGCGGGGGCGGTCGTCCCCAAGGCTCGTCGCGCCGGAGCCGAACTCGCTGGAGTACGACGTCATCGCGTACCCCCGTAGCCGATGCCCGTCGCCTCGGTCCGCACGTCGAGCGACTCGAGGGTCGGGTCGGCGAGGCCGTTGGTCGGGTAGCCGGTGCCGGTGCCCGCCGCGGCGTACGTGTCGGGGGCGTAGTCGGCCGACGTCGTCGGGAGCACGCCGGTGGCGGGGACGACGTCGGTCGTGCCCACCGGCACGACCTCGGCGGAGTGCCGGCCCGGGGTCGTGGTGCTGCTCTCCTGGTGCGCGGCCGCGACGGTGCCGCGGGTGAGGCGGCCGGCGAGCACGCCGGCGATCGCGGCGCCGATGAGGAAGGTGCCGGGCTTGCGCCGGGCGTAGTCCTTGGCCTCCTCGAGCAGCTCGCCGGGCTCGCGGCTCTCGATCCAGCCGGCGATGTCGTGCGCGCGGCTCGACGCCTGGCGGGCGAGCTCGCCGGCGACGCCGCCCTGGGCGCCACCGCCGTCGACCATCGACTGGAGCTCGTCGGCGAGGGTGCGCAGGGAGCCGACGGCGCGGTCCTTCTGCGCCACCGCCTGCGTGGAGCCCTGCGCCTTGGCCTCGCCGAGCAGGTCGCGGGCCGAGCTGGCGGCCTCGCCGAGGACCTGCGAGGCCTGGTCCTTCGCGGTCGAGGCGACCTGGCCACCCGCGGCCGCAGCCTGCTGGGCGACGCCGCTCGCCTCGTCCTTCGCGGTCGCTGCGGTGGTGGCGGCGGCGTCCTTGGCGGCGCCGGCCTTCTCGCTCGCAGCGTCGGGCAGCTTGTCGCTGAGGGGTGCTGTCACGGGTCCGTCCTCCTGGCTCGTGGGCAGTCCGTGTGGTAGAAACGTGGACCAAGAGATCCATACCCCCGTCATCTCGGCGAGCAACCGCCCGATCGAGGGTTTATCGTGCGCATCCCCCTTCTGCGAGGATGGCGCCCCGTGAGCACCACGACCCCCGCGCCCGCCGGCCTGCGCCACCTGCACTCGGGCAAGGTGCGCGACCTGTACGAGACCCCCGACGGGCGCCTGGTCATGGTCGCGAGCGACCGGATCTCGGCGTACGACTTCGTGCTCGAGACCCCCGTCCCGGACAAGGGCCGCGTGCTCACCCAGCTCTCGCTGTGGTGGTTCGAGCGGCTCGCCGACCTCGTGCCCGACCACGTGCTCTCCACCGAGCTGCCGCCGGGAGCGCCCGCGGAGTGGGAGGGGCGGGCGCTCGTCTGCGAGAAGCTCGCGATGGTGCCGGTCGAGTGCGTCGCCCGCGGCTACCTCACGGGGTCGGGGCTCGCCGACTACCGCCGCACCGGCGAGGTCTGCGGCGTCGCGCTGCCGCCCGGCCTCGTCGACGGCTCCCGGCTGCCGGAGCCCGTCTTCACCCCCGCGACCAAGGCCGCGCTCGGCGAGCACGACGAGAACGTCGCGTACGCCGTGGTGGCCGAGCAGCTCGGTGCGGAGCTCGCGGGACGGCTCCGCGAGCTCACCCTCGCGGTCTACCGGCGCGGGGAGGAGGTCGCCCGCGAGCGCGGCATCGTGCTCGCCGACACCAAGCTCGAGTTCGGCCTGCGGGAGGACGGCACGGTCGTGCTCGGCGACGAGGTGCTGACGCCCGACTCCTCGCGCTTCTGGCCGGCCGACTCGTGGGAGCCGGGCCGCGCGCAGCCGTCGTTCGACAAGCAGTACGTCCGCGACTGGCTCACCTCGCCGGCGTCCGGCTGGGACCGCGCGTCGGACGCGCCGCCGCCCCCGCTGCCGGCGGAGGTCGTGGAGCGGACGCGCGCCCGCTACGTCGAGGCGTACGAACGGTTGACAGGCCGATCCTTCACCTGATCGTAAATGATCGTTGACGAGCACTTCTGATCAACCCGCTAGAGTGATCACCATGACGACCTGGATGCTCACCGGCGGCGCCGGCTACATCGGGGCCCACGTGCTCCGCGCCCTCCAGCAGGCCGGCCACGACGTGGTCGTCCTCGACGACCTCTCGACCGGCGTCGAGGCCCGCATCCCCGACGGCGTGCCGCTCGTGCGCGCCAACGTCCTCGACACCGCCGCCGTGACCCAGGGGCTGCAGGACCACGGCGTCAGCGGGGTCATCCACCTCGCGGCCAAGAAGGCGGCCGGCGAGTCGGTCGAGAAGCCGCTGCTCTACTGGCGCGAGAACGCCGAGGGCACCCGTGCCCTGCTCGAGGCCATGGTCGCCGCCGGCACCCGCTCCATCGTCTTCTCCTCGAGCTCGTCGGTCTACGGCGAGCCCGAGACCGAGGACGTCGCCGAGGACGCGCCCACCCGTCCGGTCAGCCCGTACGGCGAGAGCAAGCTCGTCTCCGAGTGGATGATCCGCGACGCGGGCGTCGCCCACGGCATCGGCTGGGCCGCCCTGCGCTACTTCAACGTCGCCGGCGCGGGCGAGCCCGTGCTCGGCGACACCGGGATCTTCAACCTCGTGCCGCTGGTCTTCCAGGCGATCACCACCGGTGGGCGCCCCAAGGTCTTCGGCGACGACTACGACACGCGCGACGGCTCCTGCATCCGCGACTACATCCACGTCGTCGACCTCGCCGAGGCGCACGTCGCGGCGGCGACGAAGCTCGAGCAGGGCACGGTCGACGCGGCGTTCAACATCGGCCGCGGCGAGGGCTCCACGGTCAAGGAGGTCCTCGGCGTCGTCCGCGAGGTCACCGGCATCGAGTTCGAGTACGACGTGGTGGCCCGCCGCGGTGGCGACCCCTCGCGCGTCGTCGCGCGGCCGGAGAAGGCCAACGCCGAGCTCGGGTGGACGGCGCAGCGCGACCTGCGCGACATGGTGGCGAGCGCGTGGGAGGCGTGGCAGGCGCGGTAGCGCCGCTGTGGTGGCGCGGTAGCGCCGCTGTGGTGGCGCGGTAGCGCCGCTGTGGTGGCGCGCGGCTAGCGGGTGCGCCCGTCGCCCGCGCTCGCCATCCGGTGCGCGGCCGTGCGCGCGAGCCGGGCCGCGGACGCCGCGTCCAGCTCACCGGCGAGCGCACCCTGCGCGCGGACGACCGCGACGAGGTCGCCGACGCCGACGACCAGGCTCCACCGCTCCTGCGGGGGCAGCTGGCTGAGGACGGGGCCGCGCAGGACGGGGATCTCGTGGAGCGCGACGGCGGTCACTCCGCGCCCGCTGGGCAGCGCGAGGACGCGGAGGGTGCGCGGCTGCGTCGGGCAGGCGAGCAGCGCGGTCAGCTGGCGGACCGCTGCCGGGGCGCTGCCGGGGCGGTAGCGCAGCAGCGACTCGTCGAGGTGCGCCCCTCCGTCGGCGCGGCTGACGAGCGAGGCGATGGCGCCGGCCTCCTGGCTCGCCGGGAGGACGGGGGGCTGGCCGTCCACCGCCGCCAGCGGCAGCGGGTCGACGACCTGCACGCCGCCGCTGCGCAGGGCCACGGCGACCGCCGCCGGGTGCCAGGAGGGGCCGAGGTCGGCGGGGGCGAGCAGCGCCTGCGCCGGCACCGGCGGACCGGGGAACCGCGCGGGCGCGCCGTCGGAGAGGAAGACGGGGCAGTCCGCAGGCCGGGCGGCCGCGGCGACGGCGCCCTGGGGGGCCGGAGCCCGGCGCTCGGGGGGCGCCGCGACCGGCGCGCCCGTCCGCGAGGCCACGACCGCCGCCGCCAGTCCGAGCACCCCCAGCGCCAGCACGCCCGAGACCGCGCCGACGGCGACCCGCCCCCGGCGCACGGCGGCGGACGCGAGCGTGTCGTCGGCCTCGAGGTCCCCGACCAGCCGCTCCAGCGCGCCCTCGAGCGTCGCGTCGCAGCCTGCTGCCGTCAGCAGCTCCCGGGCGCGGGAGCGGCCACGGGAGGCCCGGGCGACGCCGTGCAGCCAGGGCACCCCGAGCGCGCGGGCGAGCCCCTGCTCGTCGAGCCCGAGCAGCACGTCGGCGCTGCCCGCCAGCCGGTCCTCGGCGACGAGGTGGTCCAGCACCGCGCGGGCCGGGTCGGCGGCGACCGCGTGCACGGGGAGCGCGGCCCGGGCGGCGAGCACGGCCGCGAGCCGCCGGCAGAGCAGCCGCGCGACCTCGGCGTGCGTCCCCTCCGGCACCTCGCCCACCTCGGCCCAGCGGCGGTGGGCGGTGGCGAGCGCGGCCACGACCTCCGCGCGCGCGGCCCGGCGGGAGGGGACGACGCTGGCGGCCAGGCGGAGCAGCTGCGTGCCGTGCTCGGCGACGTACGCGCGCAGGTCGACCCGCTCCTCGCTCCAGCCCAGGACGTCCTCGCCCGGGGGCAGCCGGAGCAGGCCGCCCGGGTCCCCGTCGAGCGGGTGCCGCGCGGGCGGCGGAGGGAGGAGCACGTCGCCGCTGACGTCCTCGAGCTGCACGCCCCCACTGTGCGTCGGCGCGCGGCGTCGGCGCCACCTCCGGCCCGCTAGACTTCCCCCTGCCGACCCCCTGACCGCTGGAGCGCCCGTGGCCCGCGTCGTCGTCGACGTCATGTTGAAGCCGGAGATCCTCGACCCGCAGGGCAAGGCCATCGCCGGTGCCCTGCCCCGACTGGGCTTCGAGGGGGTGACGTCCGTCCGGCAGGGCAAGCGGTTCGAGCTCGAGGTCGAGGGCGAGCTCACGCCCGAGCGGCTCGCCGCCGTGGAGGAGGCGGCCCGTACCCTCCTGTCCAACCCGGTCATCGAGGACTACGTCGTGCACGCCGACTCCCCGCTGGAGGCCGGCGCGTGAGGATCGGCGTCGTCACCTTCCCGGGTTCGCTGGACGACGGCGACGCCCGTCGCGCGGTCCGCCTCGCCGGCGGCGAGCCGGTCGCCCTGTGGCACGCCGACGCCGACCTCCACGGGGTCGACGCCGTGGTGCTGCCCGGCGGCTTCTCGTACGGCGACTACCTCCGCTGCGGCGCGATCGCCCGCTTCGCCCCGGTGATGGGCTCGGTCGTCGAGGCGGCCGGGAAGGGCCTGCCGGTGCTCGGGATCTGCAACGGCTTCCAGATCCTCTGCGAGGCGCACCTGCTGCCCGGCGCGCTGATCCGCAACGACGTCCGCCGCTTCGTCTGCAAGGACCAGCGGTTGCGCGTCGAGAGCACGAGCACGGTCTGGACGGCGGACTACGCCGAGGGCCAGGAGATCACCATCCCGCTGAAGAACGGCGAGGGCGGCTTCGTGGCCTCCGAGCGGGTGCTCGACGAGCTCGAGGGCGAGGGCCGCGTCGTCGCCCGCTACCTCGAGGGCAACCCCAACGGCTCCTACCGCGACATCGCGGGGATCGCCTCGGCCGACGGCCGCATCGTCGGGCTCATGCCCCACCCCGAGCACGCGGTGGAGGAGCTGACCGGGCCGGGGACGGACGGCGCGCCGTTCTTCACCTCGGTGCTGAAGGCGCTGGTGTCGGCGTGAGCGGGGTGGACACGGTCCAGCAGGCCGAGGCCACGCCCGAGCACGAGCTGCCCTACACCGCGCTCGGCGTCAAGGACGACGAGTACGCCCGCATCAAGGAGATCCTCGGCCGACGGCCGACCTCCAGCGAGCTCGCGATGTACTCCGTCATGTGGAGCGAGCACTGCTCCTACAAGTCGAGCAAGGTGCACCTGCGCCAGTTCGGCGAGAAGGCCCCGCAGACCGACGCCCTGCTCGTGGGCGTCGGCGAGAACGCCGGCGTGGTCGACATCGGCGAGGGCTGGGCCGCGGTCTTCAAGGTCGAGTCGCACAACCACCCGTCCTACGTCGAGCCCTACCAGGGCGCGGCGACGGGTGTGGGCGGCATCGTCCGCGACATCCTCACGATGGGCGCGCGCCCGATCGGCGTGATGGACCCGCTGCGCTTCGGGCCTGCCGATGCCGCTGACACCAAGCGCGTCCTGCCCGGTGTCGTCGCCGGCGTCGGCGGCTACGGCAACTGCCTGGGGCTGCCCAACATCGGTGGCGAGGTCGTCTTCGACGAGTCCTACCTCGGCAACCCGCTCGTCAACGCGCTCTGCGTCGGCGTCCTGCGCCCGGGCGAGGACGGCAGCGGCATCAAGCTCGCTCACGCCTCTGGGGAGGGCAACCTCGTCGTGCTCTTCGGCGCCCTCACCGGTGGCGACGGCATCGGCGGGGCCTCGATCCTCGCCTCGGAGACCTTCGAGTCGACCGGCCCGGCGAAGCGGCCGGCCGTCCAGGTCGGCGACCCCTTCATGGAGAAGCTGCTCATCGAGTGCTGCCTGGAGCTCTACGCCCAGGACCTCGTGGTCGGCATCCAGGACCTCGGCGCCGCCGGCATCTCCTGCGCCACGTCGGAGCTCGCCTCCGCCGGTGACGGCGGCATGCACGTCGACCTCGAGCTGGTCCCGCTGCGCGACCCCTCGCTCGCTCCCGAGGAGATCCTCATGAGCGAGTCGCAGGAGCGCATGATGGCCTGCGTCGAACCCTCGAAGCTCGAGGCGTTCCTCGCCGTCTGCGCGAAGTGGGACATCCCCGCGGTCGCCATCGGCGAGGTCACGGGCACCGGCCGGCTGCAGATCGACTGGCACGGCGAGCGGATCGTCGACGTGCCCCCGCGCACCGTCGCCCACGAGGGCCCGGTGCTCGAGCGCCCGTACGCCCGGCCCGACGAGCAGGACGAGCTGCAGGCCAGGGCGCTCGACGCTGCAGGCATCTCCCGGCCCTCGACCGGCGACGAGCTGCGGGCCGACGCGCTGCGCCTGCTCGCGAGCCCCAACGTGGCCAGCAAGTCCTGGATCACCGACCAGTACGACCGCTACGTCCTCGGCGGCACGGTCCTCGCCCAGCCCGAGGACTCCGGCATGCTCCGCGTCGACGAGGAGTCCGGGCTCGGCATCGCGCTCGCGACCGACGGCAACGGGCGCTTCGCGCGCCTCGACCCGTACGCCGGGGCGCAGCTCGCGCTCTCGGAGGCCTACCGCAACGTCGCGACGACGGGCGCCAAGCCGCTGGCCGTGACCAACTGCCTGAACTTCGGCTCGCCCGAGGATCCGGCCGTCATGTGGCAGTTCTCCGAGGCCGCCCGCGGCCTCGCCGACGCCTGCCTCGAGCTCGGCACCCCGGTCACCGGCGGCAACGTCAGCTTCTACAACCAGACCGGGGCGACGGCCATCCTGCCGACGCCCGTCGTGGGCGTGCTCGGCGTCATCGACGACGTCGCCCGCCGTGTGCCGGTCGGGCTCGGGCCGGACCAGGCGGGCAACGTGCTCTACCTGCTCGGCGAGACCCGCGACGAGCTCGGCGGGTCCGAGTGGGCGTCCTCGCTGCACGGCCACCTCGGCGGCCTCCCGCCGCAGGTCGACCTGGCGGCGGAGCGCAAGCTCGCGGAGGTGCTCGTCAACGCGTCCCGCGACGGGCTGCTCGACGCGGCGCACGACCTCTCCGACGGCGGCCTGCTCGTCGCCCTGGCCGAGATGGTGCTGCGCCACGGGACCGGCGCACGGATCTACCTCCCCGAGGGGATCGACCCGTTCGTCGCGCTGTTCAGCGAGTCGGTGGCGCGCGCGGTGGTCTCCGTGCCGCGCACCGAGGAGGTGCGCCTGCAGGACATGTGCGTCGCGCGCCGCCAGCCGCACGTCCGCATCGGTGTCGTCGACGGCGACGCGCTCGACGTGCAGGGGCTGTTCACGATCCCGGTCGCCGAGCTGCGCGACGCGCACCGCGGCACGCTCCCGGCGATCTTCGAGCCCGCCCTCGTGGAGGCCCCCGACGCCTGAGGTCCTCGACCGCCGCAGCCTGGGACGGGCGCTGCTGGCGCGCCAGTTCCTGCTGGAGCGCCAGCAGACCTCCGTGCTCGGCGCGGTCGAGCACCTCGTCGGGCTGCAGGCGCAGGACGTCAAGGCGCCCTACGTCGCGCTGTGGTCGCGGGTGGCGGGCTTCGACCCGTACGAGCTGGGGCGGATGCTCGAGAGCCGCGAGGTCGTGCGGCTGCCGCTGATGCGCGACACCGTGCACCTCGTCAGCGCCGACGACGCGCTCGCGCTGCGCCCGCTCGTGCAGCCGCCCATCGAGGCGCACGGCCGCGGGTCGCTGGGGCCGCCGCCCGAGGTCGACCGCGCGGAGCTGGCGGCCCTGGCGCGCACGGCGTTCGAGGAGGCGCCGCGCACGGCGGGCGAGCTGCGCGCGCTGTTCGCCGAGCGGTGGCCGGGCGCCGACCCCGAGCGGCTGGCCCGCGGCGTCCGGGCGGACCTTCCGCTCATGCAGCTGCCGCCGCGCGCGGTCTGGCGGCGCCCGGGGAGCGTGCGGCACGGGCTCCTGGAGCGCGAGCTGGGGCGGCCGATGCGGCCGACGACCCTGGCGGACATGGTCCGGCGCTACCTCGGCGCCTTCGGCCCGGCGAGCGTCGCGGACGTGCAGACGTGGAGCGGGCTGACGCGGCTGGCCGAGGTCGCCGACGGCATGGACGACCTGGTGCGGCTGCGTGACGAGGACGGGCGCGAGCTGCTCGACCTGCCGGATGCTCCTCGGCCGGGGTCCGATGTGCCTGCCCCAGTGCGGTTCCTGGCCCCGTGGGACCAGGTGCTGCTGTCGCACGCGGACCGCAGCCGCATCATCTCGGCGGAGCAGCAGCGCGTCATGTCCGTGGCGCCGAACGGCCGCATGCCGTGCGCGGTGCTCGTCGACGGGCGGGTCGGCGGCCTCTGGCGGGTCGAATCCGGAGCCGTGGTGGTGGAGGGGTTCGGGCCGCTGCCCGACGACGAGGTGGGCCGCGAAGCCGCTGCGCTGGAGGAGTTCCTGCGGCGCTGATGTCCTTGCTGGGTCAGGTCGAGCGGGGCGCGAAGCCCGGGACCGTCGAGCCGAGCCACCGCAACGCGGCCGGCAGCTGCGCCTGCCAGACCTGGATCCGGTGGCCGGCGTGGCGCAGCTCGACGAGGCGGACGGACAGCGGGGAGCGCGCGGCCGCGCTGACCGCCGTCGACGTCGGCAGGGAGAGCGGGTCCGCGAGCGAGGTCTGCACCCAGAGCGCGACCGGCGGCGGGTCGTCGTGCGCGCGGCGCACCAGGTCGAGCGCGGCGTACGCGGCGGAGCCCGGCGCGTAGGGCACCCAGCTGCTGAAGTCCGGCCGGAAGTAGCCGCCGAGCACGACGGCGGCGGCGAAGCGGTCGGGGTGCGTCATCGTCGCCAGCGCGGCGCACCACCCGCCCTCGGAGATGCCGATCGTGGCCCACGACGTACGCGCCGGGTCGGCCCGCAGGTGCCCGACCACCCAGTCCGGGACGTCCTCGTCGAGCCAGTCGGCGACGCGCGGGTCGCGAAGCCCGCCGTCGACGCACTCGGTGTCCCGGGCCGCGGGCACTTCCGTCGTCGGTGAGACGACGATCGGCTGGTCCAGGACGCCTTGCGCTGCAGCCCTCCTCGTCGCACCCGGCAGCCGCAGCGTGTGCAGCCACTGCTCGTCGGTGCTCGGGAAGCCCGGGAAGGCCTCGAGCACAGGGAAGCGCTCGCGCGCTCCAGCCGCAGTGAAGTACGCCGCGGGCAGCGACACCGCGACCTGGGCCGTGACACCGCTGCGCCCGGGGACGTCGACCAGGAAGTCGGGGTGCGCCGCGTCCACACCGGCCGGGAGCGGCTGGAGCTGCGCAGGAACCGGTCGCGCCCGGTGGTCCGGCGGCGTGACGGCGAACGCCGTACCCGGTGCGGCGCCGTGCTCCCTGCTCGTCGCGACGCTCTGCGCGGCCCCGTCGGCGAGGTCGGTCCAGCTGGCGTAGAAGAGGAAGTGGTCGTTCAGGGCCAGCGCGGTCGCCAGCAGCACCAGGACGTTGAGCAGGAGCAGGCTCCCGCCGCGCAGCGCGACCGGGAGCGGCCCGCTCGGGGCGAGCCGCGACCAGCCTGCGACGAGCAGGCCGAAGAGCGCTGCTGCGGCCAGCACGACGAGGACGAGCAGTGCCGTACCGGTGAGTGCCACGTCGTCGTCGCTCCCGTCGCCTGTGCGCGGGCGCTGGCCCGCAGCGCGCACAACGCGCCGGGCGGCGGCGGCGTCCCCGTCCGGGGCTAGAGGGCCTCCTCGCCCGTCTCGCCCGTGCGGATCCGCACCACGGTGTCGACGGGGATGACCCACACCTTGCCGTCGCCGATCTTGCCGGTCTGCGCCGCCGCGACGATGGTGCGGACGACGTCGTCGGCCTCGTGGTCGCCCGTCAGCACCTCGATGCGGACCTTGGGGAGGAAATCCACGGTGTACTCCGCACCGCGGTAGACCTCGGTGTGACCCTTCTGCCGCCCGTGCCCCGAGACCTCGCTGACCGTGAGGCCGCGGATCCCGGCGGCGTCGAGCGCCTCTTTGACGGCGTCGAGCATGTGCGGCTTCACGACCGCGGTGACGAGCTTCATGCGCCCATCCTGCCTGCAACGCGACGGGAGCCGATGTCGTACGCCGACTCGGCGTGGATGTACGTGTCGAGCCCCTCGAGCTCCGCGTCGTGCGGCACGCGCAGGCGGGCCGTGCGCTGGACGAGCGCGGCGATCGCGTACGTCAGTGGGAAGGCCCACGCGACCGTGACGACGACCGCGAGCGCCTGCAGCCCGAGCAGGTGCATCCCGCCGCCGTCGAGCAGGCCGGTGTGCGGCACGCCGGCGTTGACCGTACGCGTCGCGAAGACCCCGACGAGCAGCGTGCCCACGACCCCGGCGACGCCGTGGACGCCGACGACGTCGAGCGAGTCGTCGTAGCCGCGGTGCACCTTCTGCTCGACGGCGAAGACGGAGACGACACCGCCGAGGAAGCCGATGACGATGGCACCCAGGGCGTTGACGTAGCCCGCGGCGGGAGTGATGGCGACGAGCCCCGCGACGGCACCGGAGGCGGCGCCGAGCGTCGTGGAGTGCCGCGTCTGCAGCTTCTCCACGAGCAGCCACCCGAGCAGGCCCGCGCAGCCGGCGAGGTGCGTCGAGAGCGCGGCCTGCGCGGCCAGACCGCCGACCGCGAGGGCGGAGCCGGCGTTGAAGCCGATCCACCCGAACCACAGGATGCCGGCGCCGACGAGCGTGAGTGGCAGGGAGTGCGGGGCCATCTGCTCGCGCGGCCAGCCGCGGCGCGCCCCGAGCACGAGGCAGAGGGCGAGCGCCGAGGCGCCCGAGTTCGTCTCGACGACGGTGCCGCCCGCGAAGTCGAGCACACCGAGGTGGGCGAGCCACCCGTTGGGCGAGAAGACCCAGTGCGCCAGCGGCGCGTAGACCAGCAGCACCCAGGCGCCGACGAAGAGCAGGAAGCTGCCGAAGTGCATGCGGTCCGCGCCTGCACCGGCGAGCAGCGCGGCGGTGATGACGGCGAACATCATCTGGAACACCGTGAACGCCTGTGGCGCGGCCGCGAGGTGCGGGAAGCCGGGGATCGCGTCGCCGGCGTGGCCGAGCCCGGCGAGGTGGAGGTCGCCGAGCAGGCGTCCGTGGTCCGGGCCGAAGGCCAGCGAGTGGCCCACCAGGGCCCAGAGCAGGCTGACGACCGCGGCCGCGCCGAACACCTGCGCCATGATCGCCAGGACGTGCTTGCTGCGGACCATCCCGCCGTAGAACAGCGCGAGCCCCGGCGCCATGAACAGCACGAGCGCGGCGCAGACCAGCACCCACGCGGTATCAGCGGCGCTCACGGCGGCCACGGGCTCTCCTCGGCGTCGGGGACGGCGGCGACCGAGTGTCCGGTCGCCGTGTTACGCCGAGGTTTCGAAGTGGTTACCCCACATGTCGCCGGCGCGCTGGTGATCATGCACATCCCGGGGCGGCGCCCAGGATCTGCATGATCACGGGGGGAGGGTGGGTGCCCCCGCCACCCACGCTGACTCCTCCACCGTGATCATGCAGATCCTGGCGAACGGCGGCCCCCACCCCTTTCCCGTGATCATGCACATCGTGGGCCGAGGCCGCGTTGACACCGGGCGAGCAGCGGGCAGAGGCTCGGACCATGAGGCTCCTGTCATGAGCGAAGCGCCGATCGGTCCTGTCGATGCCACCCGCGTGCCGCGGTACGCCGGCCCGGCGACCTTCGCCCGGCTGCCCCGGCTCGACGAGGTGTCCCGCGCCGACGTCGCGATCCTCGGGATGCCGTTCGACTCGGGCGTGAGCTACCGGCCCGGGGCGCGGTTCGGGCCCGGCCACATCCGCGCGGCGTCGAAGCTGCTGCGGCCGTACAACCCCGCTCAGGACTCCTTCCCGTTCGGCACCCAGCAGGTCGCCGACGCCGGCGACATCGGGATCAACCCGTTCGACCTGCAGGAGGCCATCGCCACCATCGAGCAGGCGGTGACCGCGACGCGGGCCGACGGGGCGAAGGTGCTGACGCTCGGCGGCGACCACACGATCGCGCTGCCGGTCCTGCGCTCCGTCGCCCGCGACCACGGCCCGGTCGCCGTGCTCCACCTCGATGCGCACCTCGACACGTGGGACACGTACTTCGGCGCGCCCTACACCCACGGCACGCCCTTCCGCCGCGCGAGCGAGGAGGGGCTCATCGACCTCGAACGCTCGATGCACGTGGGCATCCGCGGGCCGCTGTACAGCAAGCAGGACCTCGAGGACGACCGCGTCCTCGGCTTCCAGGTCGTCCGCTCCGACGACTACCAGGTCGACGGCCTGGCCTCGGTCCTCGGCCGCATCCGCAGCCGGCTCGCCGACGGGCCGGTCTACGTCTCGCTCGACATCGACGTGCTCGACCCGGCGCACGCCCCGGGAACCGGTACGCCGGAGGCCGGCGGCCTCACCAGCCGCGAGCTGCTCCACACGCTGCGCGGGCTGGCCGGGCTCGACGTGGTCGGGGCCGACGTCGTCGAGGTCGCGCCGGCGTACGACTGGGCGGAGATCACGGGGATCGCGGCGGCGCATGCGGCGTACGAGATGCTGTCGGTGCTCGCCGCGCGACGATGAGGGCGCTCTACAAGCCTGCGGCTGCGCCGGGTCTCGACCTCGTCGAGCGGCCGGACCCCGAGCCGGGGGAGGGCGAGGTCCTGATCCGCGTGCTGCGGACGGGGATCTGCGGCACCGACCTCCACATCGAGGCCTGGGACCCCTGGGCTGCGGGCGCGGTCTCGGCGCCGATCGTGCCCGGGCACGAGTTCTGCGGGGAGGTCGTCGGCCTCGGCCCCGGCGTGCGCGACGTGCGCGTCGGGGACCTCGTCAGCGGTGAGGGCCACGTCGTCTGCGGGACCTGCCGCAACTGCCGCGCGGGCCGCCGTCACCTCTGCATCCGCACCTCGAGCCTGGGCGTCGACCGGGACGGGGCGTTCGCCGAGCTCGTCGTGCTTCCGGAGGGCAACGTCTGGGTGCACCGCAGCCCCCTCGACCTCGACGTGGCCGCGATCCTCGACCCCTTCGGCAATGCGGTCCACACGGCGCTGTCCTTCCCGGTCGTCGGCGAGGACGTGCTCATCACCGGCGCCGGCCCGATCGGCGTCATGGCGGCAGCGGTCTGCCGGTACGTCGGCGCCCGGCACGTCGTCGTCACCGACGTCTCGCAGCCGCGGCTCGAGCTGGCCCGCCGGATGGGCGCCGACCTCGTGCTCGACGTCTCGCGCGAGCGCATCGCCGACGCGCAGGAGTCGCTGGGGATGCTCGAGGGCTTCGAAGTCGCGCTCGAGATGAGCGGGGCGCCCGACGCCCTCCCCGAGATCCTCGCGAACCTCAACTCGGGCGGCCGCATCGCCGTGCTCGGCCTGCCCAGCAGGCCGGTGACGCTCGACTGGGCGAAGGTGGTCACGCACATGGTGACCATCAAGGGGATCTACGGCCGCGAGATGTTCGAGACGTGGTACGCGATGTCCGCGCTGCTGCAGCGCGGGCTGGACATCTCCCCGGTCATCACGGACCGGGTCCCCGCCCGGGACTGGGAGACCGCCTTCTCGGTCGCCCGCGGGGGGACGCACGGCAAGGTCGTGCTCGACTGGACGGAGCTCTAGATGTACGCCGACGCCCTCCGCGCCGACCTGTCCGCGACGCTCGAGGAGATCCGGACGAGCGGGCTGTGGAAGTCCGAGCGCCCGCTCACGACCGCGCAGTCGGCGCAGGTGACGACCTCGGGCGCCGACGTCCTCAACTTCTGCTCCAACAACTACCTCGGCCTCGCCGACCACCCGGACGTCGTCGCGGCCGCCGAGGAGGCGCTGCAGCGCTGGGGGTTCGGCATGGCCAGCGTGCGCTTCATCTGCGGCACCCAGGAGCAGCACGGGGAGCTGGAGGCGCGGATCTCCGCGCTGCTCGGCACCGAGGCGACGATCCTCTACTCGTCGTGCTTCGACGCGAACACCGGGCTGTTCGAGGTCCTGCTGGGCGCGGAGGACGCGGTCATCTCCGACGAGCTCAACCACGCGTCGATCATCGACGGGGTGCGGCTCTGCAAGGCCCAGCGGCTGCGCTACCGCAACCGCGACATGGCCGACCTCGAGCGCTGCCTGCAGGAGGCGTCAGGCGCCCGTCGCCGGCTCGTCGTGACCGACGGCGTCTTCTCCATGGACGGCTACCTCGCGCCGCTGCCGGAGATCTGCGACCTCGCCGACGCGTACGACGCGCTGGTGCTGGTCGACGACTCGCACGCGGTGGGCTTCCTGGGCGAGTCCGGTGCGGGTACGCCCGACCACTGGGGTGTCCGCGACCGGGTCGACCTGCTGACGGGCACGCTCGGCAAGGCGCTCGGCGGCGCCTCGGGCGGTTACGTCAGCGGTCCGGCCGAAGTGGTGGCCCTGCTGCGGCAGCGCTCCCGGCCGTACCTCTTCAGCAACGCGGTCGCCCCGCCCGTCGTCGCGGGTTCGCTCGCCGCGCTGGACCTCGTCGCCGGCTCGGCGGACGCGCGGCGCCGGCTGCTCGACAACGCCCGGCTCTTCCGCGAGCTGCTCGCCGACGGTGGGCTCGAGGTGCTGCCGGGCGAGCACCCGATCTGCCCGGTGATGTACGGCGACGCGACCGTGGCGGGCAGGGTCGCGGAGCGCCTGCTGGCCAAGGGGATCTACGTCGTGGCGTTCTCGTACCCCGTGGTGCCGAAGGGGAAGGCCCGGATCCGCGTGCAGATCTCCGCCGCCCACAGCGAGGACGACGTACGCCGCTGCGCCGCCGCGTTCGTCGAGGCGACGCGCGAGGTGCTGGGCTAGGCCGCGACGACGGTGCGGACCGCGGCCAGCTCGGCCGGCTCGACGGGACGCCCGAAGTACCAGCCCTGACCCGAGTCCACGCCGAGCTCGCGCAGGACGACGGCGTCCTCGGCCCGCTCGATGCCCTCGGCGACCAGGGTGGCCGAGCACGCGTGGGCGAAGGTGACGAGCGAGGCGACCAGGGTGCGCAGCACAGTGTCGCCGGCGATGCCGTCGATGATGCTGCGGTCGAGCTTGAGCACGTCGGGCGAGGTCAGCACGATGTGGCGCAGCGAGGAGAACCCGGCGCCCACGTCGTCGATGGCGAGCCGGAGCCCCTTGCGGCGCAGCGGTTCCAGCACGCTGCGGACGGTGTCGTAGTCCTGCACGGCGTCGTGCTCGGTGAGCTCGAGCAGCACCCGCTCGACCGGCAGCCCGTGGAGCAGCGCGCGGCACTCGGGGGTGATGAGCGTGCTGGGGGAGACGTTGAGGGAGACGTAGCCGTCGACGCTGTCGAGCAGCCCGGCCGCGCGGCGCAGCGCGAGGAGCTCCAGCCGGTCACCGACCCCGACGGAGTGCGCCTGCTCGAACGCCACGTCCGGAGGAGTGCCCCACTCCACGGGAAAGCGGCTGAGCGCCTCCGCGCCCGTACGCCGCCCGTCCGCGAGCGCGACGATCGGCTGCAGCAGGATGCGGGGGCCGCCGTCGGCCATGAGCGGGTCGAAGCGCGAGAGCAGCCCGTCGCGGCGCTCCTGCTCGCGCAGCTCCGGCTCCAGCACCATGGCGGCCGCGCGGGCGAGCACGTCCATGAGTGCCTTGTCGCGGCTGCTGAGCCCGCGGTCGGCGGTGAGGCCGGCGCCGCAGAAGGTGCCGTAGAGCGAGCCGTCGCTCAGCACCACCGGGACCGAGATGTAGCTGCGGAGCCGCGGGAACTTGGCCGCCGGCAGCGTCATGGCGAGCGGGTGCTTGCGCAGGTCCGGCATCACGGCCGGCAGGTCGCCGTCGAGGACCGCTTGGCACAGCGTGCGGTCCTGCCGCTGGGTGTAGCCCTCCTGGAAGAGCAGGGGGACGGAGGAGTCGACCTGCTCCAGGCGCTGCGTCTGCCCGTCCATCCTGGAGAGGAAGGTCGCGGTGACGCCGAGCGCCTGGCGCGCGGTCGCGAGCAGGGTCTCGACCTGCGCGCGTGCCTCGACGCTGGTGACGGTCACGCGGCCTCCTCAGCACACCTCAGGGTCGGGTGCGCTCCTCCCTCTCGGCCGCGACCGGGGGGTGGCTGAGCCCCTGTCAGCCGTCCGGGTGCGCGTCGTCCGGGTGGCGCTGCGCCAGCCGGGCCCGCTCGTGTGCCAGAGCCGCCGCCGGGACGTCCTCCCCGGGGAACAGCGTGACCTCCGGCTCGGCCGCCCGCTGCCCGACGGCCCAGGTGCCCACGACCCTGCCGCCGGAGGTGACGACGGGGGAGATCCAGCCGCCGGCGCGGCTGACCGCGGCCCGGTGCTCGGCGGGCACGACGCGGGTGTCGCTGGTGCCCGGGCCGAGGACCCACTGGTCGAACGACGGCAGCAGGCGGACCGTCCCGCTCGGCCGCGCGGCGAGCAGGTCGTCCAGCTCCTCCGCCGGCACGTACGCGGTGGTGCCGTCGACCTCGACCGCCGCCACGGCGTCGCCCAGGTCGGCGAGCCACCCGCGGAGCACGCGGACCCCGAACATCCCGCGCACCAGCCACTGCCCGAAGGCGTCGAGCGTCGCCGGCCCGTACGCCGCGAGGTAGGTGCGCAGCACTCGTGGCCCGGCCTCCTCGACCGGCGGTAGCCCGGGCCAGCCGGGCACGACGTCCTGCGGGGTCCCGAACAGCACGCCGGGCCCAGGGGCACCGCAGAGCAGTCCCTGCCAGGCGAGCGGCTTGAGCAGGCTGCCCCAGCCCGAGCGGAGCTTCGCCGCGAGGTCGGAGCCGGCGTGCTGCTCCAGCTCGGTCGCGAGCTCGTCCCGGCTCAGCCGGCGTCCGGGGAGCAGCTCGGCGCAGAGCTCGGCCAGCCGGTCCATCTCCGCCGTCGTCGCGAACTCGCGCTGCCACCCGGGCCGCTGCCAGCTGCGCCCCTCGGCGAGCAGAGCGAGGACGGCCGCGCCGGTGGCGGGGTCGTGCACGTGCAGCGTGCCGCGTACGGACCAGGTCCGGAAGACCCGGCCGTCGGCGAGCAGGGGCGGGAGGACGGGCTCGGGAGCGTCGGCCAGCCGGACGCGTACGGCGAGGTCGGCGGCGGACGGCACCTGCGCCTGGACGCCGAGCAGCCGGCGGACGACCTCGAGGGGGTCGTCCGCCGGCCGCAGCAGGAACTGCTTGCCCAGCCGCCACTCCAGCGCCTGCGCTATGGTGACGGCGGGCACGGTCAGCGCCGGCGCGAGCTGCGCCGCCGGGGCGCGGTCCCGAACAGCGAGCGGGTGATCTCGCGCCCGGCGGCGCTGGCGGCGGAGCGGGCGAAGGACTTGAAGACCGCAGAGCCGAAGATGCCGGCGACGGCAGCCGCGGCGCCGCTCTCGTGCTGCTCCTCGTGCCGCTCCGGGCGGGGCGCGCTCCTGGGCTCGGGCGCGGGCTCGGGTGCGGGCTCGGGTGCGGGCTGTGCGGCGGGGGTGGGCGCGGGGTGCAGCTTCGCCTGGAGCCGCTCGTAGGCCGAGTCGCGGTCGACGGCCTGGGCGTACTCCTGCGCGGTGGGCGAGGCCGCGACGGCGGCGCTGAGCGCTGCGGGGTCGAGCGGGCCCATGAGCGAGCTCGGGGGCCGCAGCCGCGTCCAGGCGACGGGCGTCGGGGCGCCGCTCTCGGACAGGACGGTGACGACGGCCTCGCCGATGCCGAGCGCCGGCAGCACCTCCTCGAGGTCGTAGCCGGACTTCGGGAACGTCGTCACCGTGGCCTTGAGCGCCTTCGCGTCGGCCGGGGTGAAGGCGCGCAGCGCGTGCTGCACGCGGTTGCCGAGCTGCGCCAGCACCTCGTCGGGGACGTCGCTGGGCGTCTGCGTGACGAAGAAGATGCCGACGCCCTTGGAGCGGATGAGCCGCACGGTCTGGGCGATGGCGGCGAGGAAGTCCTTGGACGCGTCGCGGAACAGCAGGTGCGCCTCGTCGAAGAAGAAGACCAGCTTGGGCTTCTCGACGTCACCGACCTCGGGCAGGTCGTGGAACAGGTCGGCGAGCAGCCACATGAGGAACGTCGAGAACAGCGCCGGACGGTCTTGCACCCCGGGCAGCTCGAGGCAGCTGATGACGCCGCGGCCGTCGGGCGCGACGCGCAGCAGGTCGGCGGTGTCGAACTCCGGCTCGCCGAAGAACGCGTCGGCGCCCTGGTCCTCGAAGCCCACGAGCTCGCGCAGGATGACGCCGGCCGTCGCCTTGGACAGGCCGCCGAGGCCCGAGAGGTCCCCGGCGCCCTCGTCGCTCACGAGGTACGTGATGACCGCGCGCAGGTCCTTGAGGTCGAGCAGCGGCAGCCCGGCCTTGTCGGCGTAGTGGAAGACCAGGCCGAGGGAGGACTCCTGGACCTCGTTGAGGCCGAGCACCTTGGCGAGGAGCACGGGCCCGAAGCTCGTCATGGTCGCGCGCACGGGCGCGCCGGTCCCGATGCCGCCGAGCGCGTAGAACTCGGCGGGGAAGCCGGTGGCGGCCCACTCGATGCCGACCTCGGCCGCGCGCTTGGTGACCCGGTCGCTGGCCGTCCCGGGCGCGGCGATGCCGGAGACGTCGCCCTTCACGTCGGCGAGGAAGACGGGGACGCCTGCCGCCGAGAGCTGCTCGGCGACGAGCTGCAGCGTCTTGGTCTTGCCGGTGCCGGTCGCGCCGGCGACGAGCCCGTGCCGGTTCATCATGGCCAGCGGCAGCCGGACGGGGACGTCGGGGTGCGCGGTACCGTCCGTGACGAGGGCGCCCAGCTCGACCGCCGACCCGTCGAACGCGTAGCCCTTGCGCACCGTCTCGAGGATGTCGTCGCTCACAGGGGTCACGGTAGGGCCGCCTGCCCACCTGTGTCGCGGTCAAGCGTGCGACGCGGGGGTGGAAGTCGATCAGGCTGCCCGATCGAGGTGGGGGGGCGAGCGGGACGGAGTGGTGGGCCGACCGTACGAGGTGGTGGCCGAGGGGGTGGAATCCCGTGCTGGTGGCGGTCAGTTCGTATGGCTGGCCCACCCCCACCTCGCCGTGATCATGCAGTTCTTGGGGCCGCGGAGCACCCCCATCTGATCGGGGTCCCCGATCAAATGGGATCACTGCGCGTGGCCGAGGAGTGGCTGCATGGCAGCAGGTTCTGCTGACCCGACTCTGTCGGTGGTGGCTTGCACGTTGTCGGCATGAGCTCGAGCAGCAGCCCCTCGCGCGACCCCCGGTCCGGGTCGCCGCGCGGGGTCGCACTGCTCGAGAAGCAGGCGGCGATCGCCCGGCTGCAGGCCGAGTTCCTGGCCGACCTCGCGGAGTTCGACGCGGCCTCGGAGTTCGTCGTCGACAACCAGGTCACCGCCCAGGCGTGGCTCCGGCACCACGCGCGCATGGACGCGCTCGACGCCCGCCGCGCCGTCACCGCGGCGCGAGCGCTGCGCGACCTTCCCCGAACCGCGGACGCCCTGCGGTCGGGGAGCATCTCCGTCCGCCACGTCGACGAGCTGGCGGTCGGGCACAAGCGGCTCGGCGCGCACGTCATGCTCGAAGCCGAAGACACGCTCGTCCCGCTCGCGAAGGCCGCGGCACCGGCAGACGTCCGGACGGCCGTGAGCCGGCTCGAAGCGGCGGTGGAAGCAGACGAGTCCCGCGAGGAGCGCGCGCAGCGGATCCACGACAGTCGCTACCTGCTGCTGAGTGACGGGTTCGACGGCTGCGTCGACATCACCGGACGCTTGCCGCGTGCTGAGGGGCTGCTGCTGCAGCGCGCGATCCGCGCCGGCGCGCAGCCCAACCCCGTACCCGGTGAGACGGTCGACCCGCGGACCGCCGCCCAGCGCCAAGCCGACGCCCTCGTCGAGATCGTCGAGGCGCACCTCGGCTCCACGCCCGGGGTCACCAGCCTGCGCGTCGACACGACCCTGGTCGTCGACCTGCCCACGCTGCGCGACGAGCTGCAGCCTGGTGACGGGCACACCGGGATCAGCGGCATCCTCGGCACAGCGTTCACCGCCGAGGAGCTGAAGTACCTCACCTGCACCGCCGACGTCAGCGTCCTGCTCACCGCGACGCTCAGCCCGCACGCGAACATGCCCGAGCAGGACCTCGAGATCCGCGTCGCGCCCGGTGTGCCCCTCGCGCTGGGTCGCGAGACCCGCCTCGCCACCCGCGCCCAACTGCGAGCGCTGTGGGTACGCGACGGCGGCTGCATCGCCCCCGGCTGCCGCAACAGACGCGTCCAGGCCCACCACGTCATCCACTGGTCCGACGGAGGCGCCACCGACATCACCACCATGTGCCTGCTCTGCAGCAGACACCACCACCTCCTCCACGCAGGAGGCTGGCAGCTCGAACCGGACCCCGACCGACCTGGACTCTTCCGCTGGCGACCACCCGACGGGCGCCCACCCGTACCAGCGGCCCACGCCGCGGACCGGAACCCCGGCACCACCACGCCCCTCGCTTGACGAGGTGCGCAGCGGCTCGCCTCACGGCAGCAGGTCGGTGGCGCCTCCGGCTGCGCCCGCCGCGCCGACGGCGCCGGTGATGTTCTTGCGGGCGAGGGGCGCCAGGGGAGAGGTCGTGGCCGAGCCGCCTGCGGCGACGTGGTCGGCCTGGCGGCGCATGAGGTCGACGGCGGTGCGCCCGCGTTCGCCGCTCCACCTCTCGACCAGGTCGGCGAGGGTGCGCAGGGGCGCGGCCTCCTGGGAGCGCTCGACGTACTGGGTGAGGGCGAGCAGCGGGAGGCGCACCGTCCGCCCCCGGCCCGCCGAGACGTCCAGGGTGGCGAGGCCCCCGCCGTTCGCCCGGACCTCCACGGCCGCCTCCGCCAGCGGCATCCGCTGCCGACCGCGGAGCAGCGTGCGCTTGACGACCGTGCCCGTGCTCACCTCGACCCAGGCGGCCCGCCGGGCGACCGCGAGGACGAGGACCGCGCCGAGGACGGCGACAGCCGCCACCGCCCACCTGTCCTGCGGCTGCGTCGCCCAGACGTACGCGGCCACCGCGACGACGGCGACGAGGGTGGCGGTGATCCAGCGCCACCAGCTGCGGCTGGTCAGCGGCGGCAGGACGAAGCGGTCCTCGTCGGTCATGCCGACCTCCCCGTGCGAGTAGCGCCCCGGTGGCTCATGGAGCGGTCACGCGGTCGTGGTCCCCCGAGACCATCCCCGCCAGCCGACGTCGCGCCTCGGCCCCCGAGCACTGCCGCGCGACCAGCGGGCCACCGGTGCCGTACTCCGCCTCGAGCGTCCAGCACCCGGCAGGTGCGGAGAAGACGCCGAAGAGCACGGGCTCCTCGTCGCCGACGACCCGCACCACCACGTCGCAGCGCAGCACCGCGGCGCCCAGCTCCTCCAGCACCTCGTCCGGCGGCGTGGGATCCGCCTCGTCGACGGGCGCGACGGGGAGCACGACCTCGCGCCCCTCCTGGTCGGTGTCGAGGTCGGGCAGCTCGGGGTGCACCGCCGCCGCCACCAGGAGCTCGGGCAGCGCCGCCGTCGAGGACAACGCGAAGCGGTGCATCCCCGCGCTGTCGACCTCCTCGACCAGGGTGACGTCGTCGACGACGTGCGCGTACCAGAAGTCCTGGCTCGCCGCGGTCGTCCGCGCCACCGCGACGACGGTCCGCGCGGCTTGGCGCAGGCTGACGAGCGCGCGGACGTCGTCGCGCACCATCACCGCCACGGTGCCGATGTCGTCATCGGCGAGGCGCTGCTCGAGCGCCTCGACCGCTGCCTCCGACGTCGGCGGCTCGAGGATGCCGCGGGCCACCAGGCTCCGGTACGCCGTGCGCGCCACCGCCGCCCGGACCGCCCGCGGCACGCCGGCGTCCTGCTCGTCGAGGAACGGGTCCACCACGATCGAGTGCGCGGGCGCCAGGACGGCGAGCTCCTCGTCGGTGAGGGTCTCCAGCGGGACCAGGTCGGCGACGGCCATCAGAAGATCCCGAAGCTCGCGACGTGGAGGATCCCCTTGCCGGTGTTCTCGACCGCGTGCTCCACGCCGGACGCCGCGTGCGAGACGAGGTCCTTGCCGACCTGGATCCCCTTGTCGATCGTCTGACTGATCTCCTTGCCCCGGTCGCCGACCCAGTCGGCGGCCTTGGAGACGAAGTGGCCGATCTGCTTGCGGTGGTCCCAGATGTAGTTGCCGGCGCTCCAGGCGCCGTAGGCGAGCACCGCGCCGCCGGCGACCGCGAGACCCACGGGACCCAGGGCGACGGCGATCGGCGCGGCGTCGAGCAGGAGCGCACCGGCTCCGACGGCTCCCGCGGCACCGAGTCCCCGCGTCGCCCAGCCGCGTGCGCCGTCGTAGCCGCCGCCGGTGAAGGCGTCGTGCGCGCCGGTGAGCACGGTGAGCGGGAGGAACACCTTGCCGAGGCCGCGCGCCGCGTCCGCGCCCACGAGGAACCGGCTGACTCCGCCGTTGGCCGCCCCCAGCCGGAGCTCGTTCATCGCCGCGTCCGCGGCGTCCATGTTCTTGACGAAAGTCGCGTAGTCGGAGATCGGCTGGGTCGAGTTGCGGAACCAGTTGACGTACGCTTTCGACTTGCCGAACAGCGCGAAGCCCTTCTTCAGGGCCATCCCGAGCGACGCGGCCCCCGCGCCGGCGGCCCCCAGGGACCCCATCCAGTCGTGGCTCTTCTCCAGCCGCTGGACGTACGCCCGCACCGCGGACTCGAGCGACTGCGGGATCTGCACGCTGGTGAGGGTGTCGGCCGTGCGCTGATCCGCGTCGGCGACGGACTGGAGCGCGCGCGTGATCGCCGCTGCCCGCCTCGCCGCCTCGGAGTTCAGCGCCCGCTGCTGCGAGTCGCGCGCGGCGGCCGCGCTCGCCGCGTCCTCGGGCGAGGTCATGACCGGCGGCAGGGTGGGCGGGGTGACCGTCCCGTCGGGGCCGACCGTGAAGCCGTCCTTGCCGGCGTCGGACAGCGCGGCCAGCAGCGCCGTGCGCGTGCTGCCGATGTCGCGCGCGCCGCCGTCGAGCGCCTTGCGCGCGGCGTCGAGCGCGTCGACGACGTCGTAGCCGGTCGCGATCTCGGTGCGGATCCGCCCGAACGCCGAGTCTGCCGTGGGCCCCTCCCAGGCACCCTCGAGCGCGCTCAGCGCGCTCTTCACCTGGCCGACCTGGCTCTCGACGGCGTCGCGCGCGGTGCCGAGGCCGGTGCTGGCCTCGCTCAGCGCCTCGGGCTTCCATCCCACCACCTGGGCGACGGAGAGCGACGTCATCGGGCCAGCCTCCCGAACCGACCTGCGCCCGCGCCGTCGCTGTTGCGGTAGTTCGCGACGGTGGCGTGGGTGCCGTCCGCGACGCCCTTCACCCGCTCGGCGAGGACCTGGACGGTCGCGCCCATGCGGGTCGAGGTCCACACCGTGGCGACCGAGGTCGCGGACCCGGGGAGCGCACCCTCGACCGGCGCGAACGGCCCCGCCACGTCGACCGCCCGCAGCGCGCTCGCTGCCTCGCCGAAGCGGTCCGCGGCCGCGTCAGCAGCCCCGGGGTCTATGCGGAAGGAGTTCCCCATCGCACCTCCACAGCGCTCGAGGGCCCCGGGCGCCCGGGGCCGTCGGACCCGTACCCCGGTCGATCGTCTCCGATGCCTGGCCGGAGCCCATGATCCCCCGACCGGGTGCGCGGGCGGGTGCGAGACTGTGCCCGAGGGCTGCTAGCTCAACTGGCAGAGCAGCGGACTTTTAATCCGCGGGTTGTGGGTTCGAGCCCCACGCGGCCCACCCGGTAGCGTCGGCGCATGGCCGACACGCACAAGATCACCCTCCACGGGCCCGGCGAGCCGCTCACGCTCCAGTTCGAGGCGGACCGCACGCTCGACGAGTGGCTCGACCAGCTCTCCACGCTCATGCGCGAGGGTCAGGTCACGACGCTGCCGCTGGCCAAGGGCTCCGCGCGGGTCAACATGGCGCACGTCTGGGGCGTCACCGCGAAGGTGGCGAAGGCCTGACGCCGACGAGCACCGCGACGGGCTCCGCCGTCCTCGGCGTCGACGCCTTCCGCGGCGGCTGGGTCGGCGTCCGGCTGGCGCCGGGGGAGCCGCTGCGCGCGTACGCCGCGGCGGGCATCGCCGGCCTCGTCTCCGCAGCGCTGGAGCAGGGCGGTCTCGCCGTCGTGGGCATCGACATCCCCGTCGGCCTCGCGGTCGCCGGGCCGCGCCGTGCCGACCTCGAGGCGGCGCGCCTGCTGGGGGCGCGCCGCTCGTCCCTCTTCCGCACCCCTGTCCGCGCCGCGCTGGAGCAGGAGACGCACGCGGCGGCCAACGCCACGCAGCGCGCGCTGACGGGGGAGGGCGTCTCCGCCCAGGCGTACGCGCTGCGGGCCAAGGTCCTCGAGGTCGACGCCTGGCGCCGGACACCGGGGTTGCCGCGCGTCGTCGAGGTCCACCCCGAGACGTCGTACGCCGTGCTGGCCGGCCGCCCGGCGTCCTTCCCGAAGCGCACGTGGGCGGGGCTGCAGGAGCGGGTGGCGCTGCTCGCCGGCGTCGGGATCGTGCTGCCGGCCGACCTGGGGCCCGCTGGCGCCGCGGCGCCGGACGACGTGCTGGACGCGGCGGTGGCCGCCTGGTCGGCGGAGCGGGTGCGCGACGGGAGGGCGCGCAGCCTGCCGGACCCGCCCGAGCTGCTGCCCGACGGGACCGCCTGCGCGGTCTGGGCCTAGCGGCCGGCGAGCAGCCCGCCGGACCCGAGCTCGACGCTGCCCAGCTCGACGCTGCGCACGGCCTGCGCCGGCACCGTCGGCAGCGACTCCAGCGCTGCGAGCGTCGCGTGGTCGCTGCCGTCGCGGCGCGCGCGGGCCAGGGCACGGCGGCCCGGTCCCGCCCAGCCGCAGGCGCAGACCGCGTGCGCGAAGCTGCCCCGGTGCTCCAGCTCGGACGAGTGACCGCTCACGTCGCCCACGGTACCGGCTGCGAGCTCGCCTGGGGAGTGCCACCGGTCACCAACCCGGTCGGCCGACAGGGGCTGTTCGAGGGGGTCGGTCGCCGGACTGCGACGAGTTGGCCACAACCCGTGCACGACCGGGGTCCGGACGGTTAGCCTTGACCGGTCCGGTGCGAGCCACCCGATCCCGCCGGACGGTCCAGGACGAGGAGGAGGCGTGTCGGTGCTCGAGCCGGACTCCCGGATCCAGGACCCGGCCGCTCTCGCCGAGATCGAGCTCTTCGGCGAGCTGGTCGTGGCCGCCGCCGACGCCGACAAGGCCATGAGCCACGCGGAGATCGACCGGGCGCTCGGCCTCGCCGACAGCGCCTAGCCGACAGCGCCCAGCCGACAGCTCCCGCCCGGCAGCGCCCAGCCGACAGCTCACGGGAGCCGCTCGAACGCCCGCTCCCAGGCCAGGTCGACCGCATGGCCGACCGCCCCTGCGAGCGTCGCCCCGGCGCCCGCGCGGGAGAGCTCGAGCCGCGGGACGGTGAACGGCAGCCGCGCGCGCAGCGCGGCCTCCACCCGCTCCAGCAGCAGGGCCCCGCCGGCGAGGCCGAGGTCGCCGCCGACCACGACGAGTCCGGGGTCCACGACGGAGACCACCCCGACGAGCGCGTGCGCCACCACCTCGGCCGTCCGCGCGAGCAGTTCCTCGGCCGCCGGGTCCCCGGCACCAGCCGCCCGCACGACCTCGCCCGGGTCCCGCGCCGGCAGACCCGCCGCCCGCGCGGCCGCGAGGAACGGCTCGACCCCCACGGTCGCCTCGAGCTCACCCCGGTGCCGGGTGGCCTCGTCCAGCGGCGTGCCCGCGCCGGACACCGGCACGAAGGCGGCCTCGCCCGCGCGGCCGTGCGCACCGCGGCGCAGCGCGCCGCCCAGCACCAGCCCCATGCCGACCCCGTCGCCCAGCGACAGCAGCACGAAGTCCGCGTCCTGCCCGCCCCGCGCCTGGAGCTCACCGAGCGCCGCGAGGTCGACGTCGTTCTCCAGCGCGAGGTCGTCGCCGAAGTGCTGCTGCAGCAGGTCGACGGCACGGCCGTACTCCCACCCCGGGAGGTTGGGTGCCAGCATCATCCGCCGGGCCTGGGCGTCGAAGACCCCGGGGCTGCTGACGAGCGTGGCCAGCACGTCGCCCCGGTCCGCGCCCGCCTCCGCGAGGGCGGCGCCGACCATCTCCGAGGCCTGCTCGACCACTGAGCGCGCGGAGCGGCGGCGGGTCCGGCCCGTACGCTCCGCCAGCCGGCCGCCGCGCAGGTCCGTCACCGCGACGCGCGTCGTGCTGCGACCGAGGTCGACGCAGGCCGTCACCCCGGCGCGCTCGTCCACGGTCCACAGCGTCGCCGCGCGCCCCACGACCCCGCCGCGCGCTCCGTCCCGCCGGACGAGCCGCGCCTCCTCGAGCCGGCTCAGCGCGGCGCTCACCGTCGGGCGGGAGAGCCCGGTCCCCGCGGCCAGCGCCGGGACGTCGGTGGCGGTGCCGCTCCGCAGCAGGTCGAAGACCGCGCGCTCGTTCGCGCGGCGCATGTGCTGCGGGCTCAGCCCCGCGACGCTCGACACGGCGCCATCCTCCCAGCCGCGCTCACGGAAGTCTGGTCGAGGTCTTGAAAAAGAAGGTTTGTTAATCCACGATGGGCACACCTTCAGCCACCAGGAGACCCCATGGCAACCACCGCCGTGCCCCCGCCGGCAGACACCTCTGGTGCGCCCCGCCTGCGCCGTCGCATCGGGCTGCTGCAGGCGACGGCCATGAACATGGCGCAGATGTGTGGCGTCGGCCCGTTCATCACGATCCCCGCGATGGTCATCGCCTTCGGCGGCCCGCAGGCGATCCTGGGCTGGGTCTTCGGTGCGCTGCTCGCCCTCGCCGACGGGCTCGTCTGGGCCGAGCTCGGTGCGGCGATGCCCGGCTCCGGCGGGACCTACGTCTACCTGCGCGAGGCCTTCCAGTACCGCACGGGCCGGCTGATGCCGTTCCTCTTCGTGTGGACGGCGATGCTCTTCATCCCGCTCATCATGTCGACGGGCATCGTCGGCTTCGTCTCCTACCTCGGCTACCTCTGGCCCGGGATGACCAAGCCCGAGGCGTACGTCGTCGGCATCGCCGCGATCCTGCTCATCGTCGCGATCCTGTGGCGGCGCATCGACTCCATCGGCGTCCTCGCGACCGTGCTCTGCGGGATCATGGTGGCGACGGTGCTCACCGTCATCGTCGCGGCGTACACGCACTTCCACGCCCACCAGGTCTTCACGTTCCCCCACGGGGCCTTCGACATCACGCGCGGCGGCTTCTGGGTGGGCTTCGCGGGCGGTCTCACCGTCGGCGTCTACGACTACCTCGGCTACAACACCAGCGCGTACCTCGGTGCGGAGATCCGCCGTCCCGGACGGACGATCCCGCGCTCGATCGTCCTCGCGGTCATCTCCATCATGGTCATCTACCTCGCCATGCAGATCGGCGTGCTCGGCGTCGTGGACTGGCACACGATGCTCGACACCAGCTCACCCGAGTACTCCTCGGTCGCCTCGGTCCTGCTCGAGACGACGTGGGGCGAGGGCGCGGCGAAGGTCGTCACCGTCTTCATCCTCCTCACGGCCTTCACCTCCGTCCTCGCGGGGCTGCTCGCCGGGTCGCGCGTGCCGTACGACGCGGCGCGTGACGGCGTCTTCTTCCGGTCGTTCGCCCGGCTGCACAAGAAGCACGAGTTCCCCACCATGGGGCTGCTCGCCATGGGCGCCGTGACGATCCTCGGCTTCGTGCTCGGCGAGCTCACCTCGATCACCCGCGTCATCCAGCTGCTCACCGCGGTCATGGTGCTCGTCCAGGCGCTGGCGCAGATCCTCGCGCTCACCGTGCTCCGGCAGCGGCAGCCGACGCTGTCGCGGCCGTACCGGATGTGGCTCTACCCGCTGCCGAGCATCCTCGCGGCGGTCGGCTGGGTCACGGTCTACCTGTACGCCGACAAGAACGCCCCCGGTCTGCACCCCATCGAGCTCTCCCTGCTGTGGGTCGTCGGGGGTGTGATCGCCTTCGGCCTGTGGGCCCGCTCGCGCGGGGAATGGCCGTTCGGTCCGAAGCCGATCGAGGAGAAGTACCTGCAGGCACAGGCTTCCGGCATCAGCGCCGACGACGAGGTGCTCGAGGTCTCCCTCGACCTGCCGGCGAGCCGCGCCGGAGCCGCCCGATGACCGACGCGGTGCTCGCCGTCGACATCGGCGGCACGAAGGTCGCCCTTGCGGTCGCCGACGCGGACGGGAACGTGCTCGCCAGCAGGGTGTTCGCGACCGAGGAGGAGCGGGGAGCGCACGACGTCGTGTCCCGCATCTGCGACGGGGGGCGGGACCTCCTGCAGCGCAGCGGCATCGATGTCAGCGGGGTCGGCGTCGTCTCGCCGGGGGTCGTCGAGCCGCACGGGGTCCGGCTCGCGCCCAACAACCGGGGGTGGGAGGAGCTGGCGCTCGAGGACGAGGTACGCCGCGGCCTCGGCGCGCCGGTCCGCGCCGACAACGACGTGAAGTCGGCGACGCGCGCGGAGGCCCGGTGGGGGGCCCTGCGCGGCGCGAGCGACGGCCTGCTCGTCAACCTCGGTACGGGCCTGTCCGCCGGCGCGCTCGTCGGCGGCCAGGTCCTGCGGGGGGCGCACGGCGCGGCGCTGGAGATCGCGTACCAGGTGCCGTCGGGCGCTCCCGTCCGCGGGTACGCCGACGGCGCGGCGCCCCTCGAGGAGCTCGTGTCCGGCGCGGCCCTGGCGCGGGAGGCGACACGGGTGCTGGGCCGGCCCGCCCACGCGGGCCACGTGCTCTCGGCGGCCCACCGCGCTCCGGCCACCCCCGAGGAGGGCGAGCTCGCCGCACTGGCGGGCGCCGCGCTGGAGGAGCTCTCCCGGGCGGTGGCCAACCTCGCCGTGGCCTTCGACCCCGAGGTCGTCGCGCTCTACGGCGGGATGCTGCGCACGCCGGAACCGCTGCTGCGCAGCCTGTCCTCCGCGCTCGCAGCCACCGTGCCGTACCCGCCGCGGCTCGTGCGCGCCGACTTCCGCGAGCGCGCGACGCTCGCGGGGGCGTGCCTGCTCGCGTACGAGGCCGCCGGGCTCCCGGTGCCGGACGAGCTCCACCTCGACGACGTCGACGCGCGACACGATGCCGCGCCCGCACCAGCACGCACCGTATGAGAGCGAGGACCACCATGAGCCTGCTCGAGCAGGAGATCCAGGAGCAGCCGGCCGCCGTCCGCCGCTTCCTCGACGCCGCAGCGCAGACGGAGCTGCCGCAGCTCGTGCCCCCGGTCTGGGTCGCGGCGCGCGGGACGTCGGACAACGCGGGGCGCTACCTGCAGTACCTCGCCGGCCTGCGGCGGGGGACCGCCGTGGGGCTGGCCACCTCGTCGACGATCGCGCGGGCGGGCCGCAGCCTCGGCTACGACGGCACGGTCCTCGGCATCAGCCAGTCCGGGCAGAGCCCCGACATCGTCGCGGTCCTCGCCGACGCGCGGCGGCGCGGCGTCCTGACCGTCGCCGTGACGAACGACCCCGCCTCCCCGCTGGCCGCGAGCGCCGACGCGACGCTGGAGCTGCACGCCGGCCCGGAGCGCTCGGTAGCGGCGACCAAGACCTACACGACCTCGCTCGCCGCCGCCGCGGTGCTGGTCGCCGCGGCGGGCGACGACGCGACCGGTGACAGGGACGAGGAGCTGCTCGCGGCGCTCGGTGCGGTCCCGGCGCTGATGGAGCAGGTGCTCGGGAGCGACGAGGGGCTCGCGGCGGCCGCCGACCTGCTGGCGGCGGCTCCGACCTGCGTCGTCACCGGCCGGGGCGTGGGGTTCGCGACGGCGCACGAGGTGGCGCTCAAGCTCACGGAGCTCACGGGGTCGACCGCGCTGCCGCTGTCCGCCGCCGACCTGCTGCACGGCCCCATCGCCGCGGTCGGGCCGCGTACGCCGCTGGTCGTCGTGCAGCCCGCGGGGGAGGACCTCGGCACCGGCGAGGTGCTCGAGAGCGCGCTGCGCAGGGGCGCCCCCGTCATCGCGCTCGGCGCCGGCGACGTCCCGGACGGCGTGGTCCGCGTCCCGGTCCCCCAGCCGCCGCTGCCCGAGCTGGCGCCCTTCCTCGACGTGCTCCCGGGGCAGCGGCTCGCCCTCGTCGTCGCCCAGCGCCGCGGCGTGGACGTGGACCAGCCGTTCGCGCTCTCCAAGGTCACGCTGACGAGCTGAGCTGGACAGCACGACGGGCGGCCCCCGAGCGGGGACCGCCCGTCGACGTGCGGGGTGGACGGACCTCAGCCGAAGCGGCCCGAGATGTAGTCCTCCGTGGCGCGCTCGGACGGGTTCGAGAACATCTTCCCGGTCTCCCCGACCTCGATGAGCTTGCCGGGCTTGCCCGAGCCCGCGATGTTGAAGAAGGCGGTCGTGTCGCTCACGCGCGCGGCCTGCTGCATGTTGTGCGTGACGATGACGATCGTGAACTGGTCCTTGAGCGTCGAGATGAGGTCCTCGATCGCCAGCGTCGAGATCGGGTCCAGCGCCGAGCAGGGCTCGTCCATGAGGAGCACCTGCGGCTCGACCGCGATGGCGCGCGCGATGCAGAGGCGCTGCTGCTGGCCGCCCGAGAGACCGGCACCGGGGCGACCCAGACGGTCCTTCACCTCGTTCCAGAGGTTCGCGCCCTGCAGCGAGCGCTCCACGACCTCGTCGAGCTGGGACTTCCGCTTGACGCCGTTGAGCTTGAGGCCCGCGGCGACGTTGTCGTAGATCGACATCGTCGGGAACGGGTTGGGGCGCTGGAAGACCATGCCGACGCTGCGGCGCACGGCGACCGGGTCGATGCCGTCGCCGTAGAGGTCCTCGTCGTCGATGAGCACCTTGCCCTCGACGCGCGCGCCGGGGATGAGCTCGTGCATGCGGTTCAGCGTCCGCAGGAACGTCGACTTGCCGCAGCCCGAGGGGCCGATGAAGGCCGTCACGGAGCGGGGCTCGATGGTCATGTTGACGTCCTCGACGGCCCGGAAGGAGCCGTAGTAGACGTTCAGCCCGCTGACGTCGATGCGCTTGGCCATGGGATCAGTCTCTCCTACGGGGTCGTCAGCGGGCCTTGGGCGCACGCCACCAGGCGATGGTGCGAGCGACCAGGTTGAGGAGCAGCACGATGAGCACGAGCGTCAGGGCGGCGGCCCACGCGCGCGGGTTGTAGAACTTCCCGGGCTGCGTGGCGAGCGTGTAGATGTAGAGCGGCAGCGACATCTGCGCGCCGTTGAACGGGTTCGTGTTGATCGAGTTCGTGAAGAACGTCGTCAGCACCAGCGGCGCCGTCTCACCGATGACGCGGGCGATGGCGAGCATGACGCCGGTCACCAGGCCCGCGACCGCGGTCGGCAGGACGATCGAGAGGATCGTCTTCCAGCGGGGGACACCGAGCGCGAGCGAGGCTTCGCGCAGCTCGTTGGGGACGAGCTTGAGCATCTCCTCGCTGCTGCGCACGACCGTCGGGACCATGAGGATCGAGAGGGCCAGGCTGCCGAGGAAGCCGCTGTAGCCGAAGCCCAGGATGACGATGAACAGCGTGAAGATGAACAGGCCGGCGACGATCGAGGGGATGCCGGTCATGACGTCGACGAAGAACGTCACGCCGCGTGCGAGGGCGCCGCGGCCGTACTCCACCAGGTAGATCGCGACCAGCAGGCCCAGCGGGATCGCGATGAGGCCGGCCAGGCCGACCTGCTCGACCGTGCCGATGATCGCGTGGTTCGCGCCACCCAGGTCGTCGCGCGGCCCGACGCCGCGCATCGAGTGGGTGAGGAAGTCGAGGGTGAGCTTCGCCGCGCCCCGGTGGATCGTCGAGGCGAGCAGCGAGACCAGCGGCAGGACCGCCAGCGCGAAGCAGCTGTAGACGACGGCCGTGACCACGCGGTCCTTCGCCCGGCGGCTGCCCTCGCGCGGCGCGGAGACCGCGAAGACCGCGACGCAGAAGATGACGTCGGCGAGGACCGCGGCGAGCAGGACCCGCCCGCCGCCCCCGCTGCTGCCCACCGCGGTGAGCAGGGCGTACGCGACGAGGAGCGCGGCGACGAAGATCGCGGCCGGCAGCCAGGTCGGGAGCGGGCGGACCTTCTTGGTGAAGGCGGCCCGGGTCGGCTCGACGAGGGTGCTCACGAGACGAACTCCTTGCGGCGCGCGATGATGATCCGGGCGGCCATGTTGACCGCGAGCGTGATGACGAAGAGCACCAGGCCGGAGGCGATGAGCGCGCTGCGCCCGTTGCCCTGCGCCTCGGCGAAGTTCAGCGGGATGTTGGCGGCGATCGTGTTGCCGCCGGGCTCGAGCACGTGCCAGTTGAGCGTGAAGCTCGTCGAGAGCACGAGGGCGATGGCGATGGTCTCGCCCAGGGCGCGGCCGAGGCCGAGCATGACCGCCGAGATGATGCCGGGGCGCCCGAACGGCAGGACCGAGGTGCGGATGACCTCCCAGCGCGTCGCGCCGAGGGCCAGGGCGGCCTCCTCGAGCGAGCGCGGCACCTGGAGGAAGACCTCGCGGCTGACGGCGGCGATGATCGGCAGGATCATGATGGCGAGGACGACGCCCGCGGTGAACATCGTCTGGGCACCGCTGACCGTGCCGCTGAACAGCGGGATCCAGCCGAACCTGTCGTTGAGCCAGTGGGCGAACGGCAGGATGTGCGGCGAGAACCAGTTCAGCCCCCACAGGCCGTAGACCACGCTCGGCACGGCCGCGAGCAGGTCGACGAGCACGCCGAGCAGCACGGCCAGCCGGCGCGGCGCGTAGTGCGAGATGAACAGCGCGATACCGAGCGCGACCGGCACGGCGATGACGAGCGCGATGAGGCTGGAGACGACGGTCCCGAAGGCCAGCGCGGAGATGCCCCACACCGAGGGGGTCGAGTCCGGGAACCAGGTCTTCTCGACGAGCCAGTTCTTGCTGTCCGCGCGGATGCCCGGGACCGCTTCGACGAGCAGGAAGACGGCGATCGCGGCCATGACCGCGAGGAGCAGGACGCCCGCCCCCACCGCGAGGCCGCTGAAGACCCGGTCGCCCATCCGGACCCCGCTGCGGGAGCGCGACCGCCCCAGCGCCGCGGGTTCGGTGGTGCTGGCTGTCACGACGACCTCCTGCTGCAGGCTCGCCGCAGCGCGGCTCGCGGGGGACACGGCTCCGGCGTCCGTACGGGGTGGACGCCGGGGAGGGGGAGCGCCACGTCGCGCGCGGCCGCGGGCCGTGCCCGCGCACCGTCCTGCCCCCAGTCTGACGGCCAGCGAGCCGCCCGTCGACCCTCTCAGGTCGACGGACGGCTCGTGTCCGTCGTCCGGCCCGTCCTCGCTACCTGCCGGTAGCGGTCGGTGGCGCTGGGCTACCGCGCCGGGCCGGGTGCCGACCGGAGTCGGCGCAGACGGGACTAGCTGATCGCGGCCACCGCGGCGGCGACCTTCGTCTGCAGGCTGGCCGGCAGCGGGGCGTAGCCGAGGTCCGGGGTCAGCAGCTGCTGGCCCGCACCCGAGGTGTAGCCGAGGAAGGACTTGACGAACGACGCCTCGTCGGCCTTGAGGCCCTTCTCGCAGGTGATCTCGTAGGTCACGAGGACGATCGGGTACGCCGACGGGTCGGTCGTCGCGTAGTCCAGGCTCAGCGCCAGGTCGTTGCCCGTGGCGCCGTCGGCCGGCTTCGCACCCTCGACGGCCTTCGAGGCGTTGGCCGCGGAGAGCTCGACGAAGTTCTTGCCGTCGTTGGCGATCTTCGCCGCCTTCAGGCTGGCCGACTGCACGAAGGAGTACTCGACGTAGCCGATCGTGCCGTCACCCGCGGCGATCGCGCTGGCGACGCCGGAGGACTTGGCCGCGCCCTGGCCGCCCGGGGCCTTCCAGACCTTGTCGTGGTCGAACGTCCAGTCGGACTTCGCCGCAGCGGTCAGCCACTTGGTGAAGTTGTCCGTGGTGCCCGAGGAGTCCGAGCGGTGGATCGGCTGGATCGGGGTCGACGGCAGCTGCGCGCTGGGGTTGTCGGCCTTGATGGCCGCGTCGTCCCACTTCGTGATCTTGCCGCTGAAGATCTTCGCGACGGTCGCGGCGGAGAGCTGCAGGCCGTCGACGCCCTTGACGTTGTACGCCACGGCGATCGGGCCCACGACCATCGGCAGGTCGATGGCGGGGCCGCCGGAGCAGCGCTTGTCGGCCGCGGTCTTCTCCTCGGGCTTGAGCGCCGAGTCGGAGCCGACGAAGGGCTCGCGGCCCGCGTTGAACGCGGTGACGCCCGCGCCCGAGCCGGTCGGGTTGTAGTTGATGGTCACGCCGGAGCACTGGCCCTGGTAGGCCTTGATCCAGGCGCTCATCGCGTTGGCCTGGGCGCTGGAGCCCTCGGCGTTCACGGTGCCCTTGGCGCAGGCGGCAGCGGCACCGCCGGCGGCGGAGGAGGCGCCACCGGAGGCGGCGGCCCCGCTGCTGGAGCCGCCGGTCCCGGCGCTGCTGCTGCTGGAGGAGTTGTTGTCGGAACCGCACGCGGCGAGGGCCAGCATGCCGACCACGGCGACCGCGCTGGCGCGGCCGTAGCGGAGGAACGTCACGTCGAGGGTCTCTCTCTCGGGAGCCTGGGGCTTGGTGCTCCCGCAACATAGGCAGCGCAGGTGACGGCTCCCGGGGGAGCGGGTGAACGCAGGGTGAACGACCTGTGTCCATCGCCCTGCGGCGACCTGCACATCTCCTGACAGACAGGTGAACACCGCCGCGCCTCCCCCACCCGGAGGAGGTCAGCAGCCTCCGGGCGCGTGCTCCTCGACGGCCACCGGGCGCCCCTCGTGCAGGTGCAGGGCGACGACCCCGCCGACGGGCGGGACGGCCTGCGGCGGCCGCACCGGCGACGCGGCGCAGAGGGCCTCCAGCAGCCGGGGCAGCACCTGCTGGTGCGAGCACGCGACCGTTCGCCGGTCGCCCACGAGCGCCGCGGGCAGCAGCTCCGCGCCCGGGCCGGCGCTCCACCCCTCCTCGCTCAGCAGCGGGTCCACCTCGACGACGAGCCCCGCGTCCTCGGCCAGGGGAGCGACGGTCTCCAGGGCGCGTACGGCGTCGGAGGAGACGACCCGCGTCGGCGCGTACGCGTCGAGCAGCTCCACCAGCGCCGCGGCCTGCGCGCGGCCCGCCGGCGTGAGCGGCCGCATCGCGTCGTCGCCGTCCCAGGCGTCCCGCGGCACGGCCTCGGCGTGCCGGACGAGCAGCAGCGCCGTGGTCTCCCCGGGCAGCGCGGCGAGGTCGTCGAGCAGCGCCGCGTCGCGCTGCCAGCTCAGTCGGTCGCGGGCGGCGGCCAGCGGCAGCCAGGCGACCTCGTCGACCTCGGAGTTGGGCCGGAACCGGCCGTCGAGCTGCGTCGCCAGCCAGTAGCGCACGACCTTCGGTCGCCCCGAGACCGTGTAGCCCTGCTCGGGCAGCGGCCGCTCGAGGCGGACCGCGAGCCCGGTCTCCTCCGCGGTCTCGCGCAGCGCGGTGGTGAGCGCGTGCTCGCCCGGCTCCGCCTTGCCCTTGGGGAAGGACCAGTCGTCGTACTTCGGGCGGTGGACGAGCAGGACCTCGGGCCCCTCGTCGCCGGTGCGCCGCACGACGGTCCCCGCCGCCAGCACCGGGCCCTCGCCCGTGGAGCTCATCAGCGCAGCCAGTCGCGGTGCCGCCGGTGCGACACCTCCGGCCACAGCTCGAGGAACCGCACGCGCGCGACCAGCACGGCGTTGCGCTGGTCGGCGAAGAGCAGCCCGAGCGTGAAGCCCTGCCGGCCGCTGACGTGCTCGCCGGCCGCGATGCCGTGCAGCGTCTCGGCGGCGATCGCGGCGTCCTGGTGGTCGCCGAGCAGCTCGGTCACGCGGGTGACCTGCTTGGCGAGCCGCTTCGCGGGCTTGCCGAGCGCCGGGGCGATCGCCTCGGCGGTGTAGCGGACGAGCTTCGCGGCCTTGCGCGTCTCGTGCCACTCGTCGTCCTCGCCGTCGAGCCGCAGCTGCTTCGCGTCGCGGGCGAGCCGCTTCCAGGCCGCCTCCATGAGCGGGGGCAGCGCGGAGCGGCACGGCTCCTCGGCGAGCGGGGTCAGGCGGGGAGCGCGGACGGCCTCGACGAGCGCGTCGAGCAGCGCGGCGTAGCGGTCGGAGCGCAGCGCCTCGAGCGCCTCGGCCCGGGCGGCGTCGTGCGCGCCGCCGATCTCCTGGCTGAGCAGCGTGCGGGTGCCGAGCGCATCGGCCTCGGGGGGCAGCTCGTGCAGCGCGCCCTCCAGCCGCTCGAGGAGGACCTCGCGGTCGCGCACGCCGCCGAGCTCGCCCGCGACCCACTGCAGCTCGTCGCGCAGCCCGTCGGCCCACTCCCGCTCGACCAGCGGGCGGAAGGCGCGCAGCCCGCTGCGCATGCGCCGGGCGGCGACGCGCATCTGGTGCACGGCGTCGTCCTCGCCGCGGCGCACCCCCAGGTCGGCGCGGCGCAGCGCGCGCACGTGGGTGGCGAGGTACGCCGTGACCAGCGTCCCCGCCGGGTCGTCCTGGTCCACCGGCGCCGGCTCGGGCAGGTCGCCGGGGGCCGTGGCGCGCGGGCCGAGGGCGCGCACGGCCTTGGACACGAACTCCCCCGGGAGCGCCCCGGCCTCCTGCAGGGCCGCGACCACCGCGTCGAGCTCGCCCGGACCGGCCTGCGCCTCCTCCAGCTCGAGCTCGCGGAAGCGGACGAGCACGCGGTCGCCGTCGAGCACCGAGACGGTGTCGTCGGTGAGCTCGGCGAGCTCGCGGCCGTCCTCGGTGAGCAGCGCGAACGGCAGCCGCTCGGTCTGCAGCACCGCGACCGGCTCGAGCGCCGCGCTGCGGAGGTAGGGGAACACCAGGTCGCTGAGCTCGCGCGGCACGGCACCGGCCTCGCCCGCCTCGAGCGGGAGGCGGACCTCGTCGCGCGCGGTGCCGCCGGCCGGGAGCTTGAGGTGCCAGCCCGCGTCCTCGCCGCCCTCGCGGCGGCGCAGGGTGATGCCCTCCCGGGCGAGGCGCAGGTCGGCGGTGTCGTGGTAGACCGCGACCAGCTCGCGGGCCTCGCGCGGCTCGACGCGGGCGACCGCGCCCGGCCCCGCGAGGTCGGGCAGCCGGAACAGCCCGTGGACGCGGAACTTGGTCTCGACCTCGCGGTGCACGGTCGGGGTCGCTCCGGTCGGGGTCGCGTCGGGGGCCGGCGCCCCGCCGCTCGCGTCGTGCCCGCTGCCGCCCTGCTCAGCCTCGCCCACGGTCCTGCCGTCCTTCCTCGCGCGTGCTGGGGTACGCCCCCGCCCCTACCCCGTCGGCCGCGCCGTGATCACGCGCACGGCCGTCCGTGCAGGACCACGTACGGCGTCAGCGGCGTGCCGTGTCAGGGGCGGGTGGCGAGCGCCCGGCGGTGCTTGAGCGCGATGAGGTGGTCCTGCAGGTCGCGCAGCGGCTGGCCGGCCTCGTCCAGGGCGTGGCGCGACCACTCGCCCTCGGCGCCGAGGTGCCAGGAGGCGGTGCCCTCGTCGAAGCCCAGGTCGAGCAGCTGCGCCAGCTCGTCGACGTGCTCGGGGGCGGTGATGCGGAGCAGCGCCTCGACGCGGCGGTCGAGGTTGCGGTGCATCATGTCGGCGCTGCCGATCCAGACCTCGCTGCCGGGCTCCCCGCGGTGGCCGAACTCGAAGATCCGCGAGTGCTCGAGGAAGCGGCCGAGGATGCTGCGGACGCGCACCCGCTCGGAGAGGCCGGGGACGCCGGGGCGGACGGCGCAGATGCCGCGCACCCAGAGGTCGACGTCGACCCCCGCCTGGCTAGCGAGGTAGAGCGCGTCGATGATCTGCTCGTCGACCATCGAGTTGACCTTGATCCGGACCCGGGCCTGCCGGCCGGCCCGCGCGGCGGCGACCTGCTGCTCGATGCGCTCGAGGATGCCGTCGCGGACGTCCTCGGGGGCGACGAGCAGCCGCTTGTAGCCGACGCCGAAGGAGAAGCCCGAGAGCGTGTTGAACAGGTTGGTGAGGTCCTCGCCGACCTCGTCGCTCGCGGTGAGCAGGCCGTAGTCCTCGTAGAGGCGCGCCGTCTTCGGGTTGTAGTTGCCGGTGCCGACGTGGGCGTAGCGGCGCAGCCGGTCGCCCTCCTGGCGCACGACGAGCGAGGCCTTGCAGTGGGTCTTGAGCCCGACCAGGCCGTAGACGACGTGGCACCCGGCCTGCTCGAGCTTGCGCGCCCACTTGATGTTGGCCTGCTCGTCGAAGCGGGCCTTGATCTCCACGAGGACGAGGACCTGCTTGCCCGCCTCGGCGGCGTCGATGAGCGCGTCGACGATGGGGGAGTCGCCGCTCGTGCGGTAGAGCGTCTGCTTGATGGCGAGCACGCCGCGGTCCGCCGCCGCCTGCTCGATGAAGGCCTGGACGCTCGTCGCGAACGAGTCGTACGGGTGCTGCACGAGGATGTCGCCACGGCGCAGCGTCGCGAAGATGCTCGCCTCGCGCGCCTCCACGTCGACGAGGTCGCGGTGGGTGCCCGGGACGAACGGCGCGAACTTCAGCTCGGGCCGGTCGATGTCGGCGATCGCGTGCAGCCCGGTGAGGTCGAGCGGGAACGGCAGTGCGAAGACGTCGTCGTCCTCGACGCCGAGCTCGCCCTTGAGCAGGTCGAGCAGGTGCGGGTCGATGGACTCCTCGACCTCGAGCCGGACGGGCGGCCCGAAGCGGCGGCGGATGAGCTCGCGCTCGAGCGCCTTGAGCAGGTTCTCGGCCTCGTCCTCGTCGACCTCGAGGTCCTCGTTGCGCGTGACGCGGAAGGTGTGGTGCTGGAGCACCTGCATGCCCGGGAAGAGCAGGTGCAGGTGCGCGGCGATGACGTCCTCGAGCGGGACGAAGCGCGACTCGCCGGCCTTGGTGAACCGGGGCAGCAGCGGAGGGACCTTGATGCGGGCGAAGTGCTCCTGCCCGGTCGTGGGGTTGCGCACGATGACGGCGAGGTTGAGGCTCAGCCCGCTGATGTAGGGGAACGGGTGCGCCGGGTCGACGGCCAGCGGCGTCAGCACCGGGAAGATGCGCTCGCGGAAGAGCACGTGGAGCTTGTCCTGCTCCTCGCGGGTCAGCTCGTCCCAGCGGCGGATCGCGACGCCCGCCTCCTCGAGCGCCGGCTTGACCGAGTCCCCGAACACGTCGGCGTGCCGACGGACCAGCTCACCGGTCTTCTCCGAGATCGCGCGGAGCACCTCGCGCGGCTGCAGGCCGCTCGCCGCGCGCACCGCGAGGCCCGTCGCGATGCGCCGCTTGAGGCCCGCGACGCGGACCATGAAGAACTCGTCGAGGTTGCTCGCGAAGATCGCGAGGAAGCGCGCACGCTCGAGCAGCGGGACGGTCTCGTCCTCGGCCAGCTCGAGCACGCGCTGGTTGAAGCGCAGCCACGACAGCTCGCGGTCGAGGAAGCGGTCCTCGGGCAGCTCGGGCTGCCCGGACGACCCGTCGGGTGCGGCCTGCGCGGTCGCAGCGGCGTCGTCCAGCACCACGGGCGTGTCGGTCATGGCGCCATGCTCCCACCTCGCGCTCCCCGAACGTCGGGGTGCTGGTGCGCGTCCTGGCCCCCGCTGAGCCCCACGACATCGAGGGCTGTTTCGAGATGCACAACCCGCGAACCACCACAAAGGTGAGGTCGAGCACAGATCACCCACCTCATCGATCGGAGCCCCGCGCCATGGCTGCAGGCTCGTCCACCGCTTCCACCTCCGCTCCCGCGAGCGCGGCTGCGACCAGCTCGACGCTGGGGGTCGCCGTCGTCGGCCTCGGCGGCGCCGTCGCGACCACCGCCGTCGCGGGGGTCGAGCTGCTCCGCCTCGGTGCCGCGACGACCGACGGGCTCCCGTTCTCCGGCGTCGACGTGCCCGGGCTGCACGCGTACACCGACCTCGTCTTCGGCGGCTGGGACCTCAGCGCCGACGACCTCGGCAAGGCCGCCGACGTCCACGCCGTGCTCGAGCCCGCGCAGCTGCGCGCCGTGCAGAGCACCCTCGCCGAGCAGACGCCCTGGCCGGCGGTGGGCTCCGTGGAGTTCTGCCGCAACGTGAGCGGCGCCAACGTCATCGCCCCGGCCCGCGCCGAGGGCGAGAGCGAGCTGCGCGCCCAGGCCCGCCACCTCGTCGCCGACCTGGAGCGGTTCAGGTCCTCGGGCGGTCCGGGTGGTACGCCGCTCGGCGGGCTCGTCGTCGTGAACCTCGCCTCCACCGAGCGCACGCCGGACCTCGCCGCGCCCGCGCTGCAGACGGCCGAGGCGTTCGAGGCCGGCCTCGACGCGGACGACCCGGAGATCTCGCCCGCGATGCTCTACGCGTACGCCGCGGTGCGCTCCGGCTGCGGCTACGTGAACTTCACCCCCAGCCTCGCCGGGGACGTGCCCGCCATCGTCCAGCTCGCCGAGCAGGCCGGCGTGCCCCTCGCGGGCAAGGACGGCAAGACCGGCCAGACGATGATGAAGACGGTGCTGGCACCGGCCTTCCGCTCGCGCGCACTGCGCGTCGAGGGGTGGTACAGCACCAACATCCTCGGCAACCGCGACGGCCAGGCGCTCGAGGACCCCGCGAGCCTGCAGAGCAAGCTCGGCACGAAGAAGTCCGTGCTGGACAGCATCCTCGGCTACCCCGTCGAGGACCATCTCGTGCGCATCGACTACTACCGCCCGCGCGGTGACGAGAAGGAGGCCTGGGACAACATCGACCTGGTCGGCTTCCTCGGCCGCCGGATGCAGATCAAGGTCGACTTCCTCTGCCGCGACAGCGTCCTCGCCGCGCCGCTGGTCATCGAGCTCGCCAGGCTGACCGCGCTCGCCCAGCACCGCGGCCAGGGCGGGGTCGTCGAGGAGCTCGGCTACTTCTTCAAGTCGCCGGTCACCCGCCAGCGCGGCGCCGTGCCCGAGCACGCCCTGCACGTCCAGGAGCGCGTCCTCCTCGAGTGGCTCGAGCCCCGCGCGACGGCGGCGTGAGCCTCGTCCTCGCCGACTGGGCGCAGGCCCTGCGGGACCTCGGCGACCTCAAGCGGGTCCGCCACGCCGCGATCGAGGGTTCCGTCGCGGACGACGCGTTCCTCCGCTCGTGGGCACGCCTGGTCGAGGGCGAGCCGGTCGCCGACGTCGCCGAGTCCGAGGTGGCCGCCGCGCTCGCGGCGGCCCGCCTCGGCGGCATCGACGTCCCGGTGCTCGTCCGCGGCGGCCTCGCGCCGCAGGAGGCCTTCGCGGTGGTGGGCGCTGCCGCTGCCGACGTGTCCGCGGGTCTCCCCGGTGCCTGGGCCCCGGTCCCCGGCCCGCTCCCGGCCGAGGGAGCGCCGCCGGCCTTCGCCCGTGCCCTCGTCCGACAGCCGCGGGCGGGCGCGACCTACCCCGGGCGGCCGCGCGTGCTCGTCGAGCCCCCGGAGTCGCACGGGGACCACTGCTTCACCACCGGCGTCTACGCCGCCCTGCTCGCTCCGCTGGTCGGGGCGCCGCCCGCCGACGCGTACCTCCTCGGGCTGGCGCACCACCTGCACAACGCGGTGCTCCCGGACTCGGGCTACTCCGGCGAGGTCTTCCTGGGCGACGCGCTGGACCACGTGCTGGCGACGCTGACCGGCGCGGCGCTGCAGGAGCTGCCCGAGCCGCTGCGCGGGCAGGTCGCCGCCCTGCTGCCCGCGCGCGACGACGCCGAGACGCCGCTCGGGAGGGCGTTCCACGCCGCCGACGTGCTCGACCGCGTCCTGCAGGTGCACCACCACGCGCGCGCCGCGGCCTTCACGGCCGACCAGGCGCTGGTCGACCTCGATATCGTCCATCCCGGGCCGGTGCAGGACTACCAGCTCGACGTGCTGGCGGGCGCCGGCCTGCTGCCCCAGCGGGTACGCGCGTGACCGCCACCGGCGAGCGGGCGCCGCTCGTCCTCGACGGCATCCCGTACGCGCGGGGGAGCCGCGCCGACCTGGCGGCGGAGGCGCTGGCAGCGGCGGACGACGCCGAGGCGCTCGCCGTGCTGCTCCGCGACTGCGACGACTGGTGGGACGAGCGCCCGCCGGACCTCGCCGAGGCCCGGTCGGCCCTGGCGGCGCCGACGATGCGCGAGGCGATGTCCGCGCTGCGGCTCGGGCGCGTGGGTGACTACTTCGCGCACCGCTGGTCCGACCCGGTCTTCCTCGCGGGGCTCGCGCTGCTGCGCAGGGTGTGGCCGGAGCGCGGGCAGCCGGTGCGCGAGATCGCCTGCGGCACCGGCGTCCTCCTGCGGCAGCTCGCGCTGCACGGGGTCACCGACCTCGCTGGCGGCGACGTCGTGATGGCGAAGCTGTGGCTGGCACGGCAGTTCGTGCTGCCCGCCGAGTCCTCCGTCGAGCTCGCCTGCTTCGACGCGGTCGCCGACCCCTGGCCGTGGTCGGAGTCCGACGGCGGCGTCCTCGTCTGCCACGACGCGTTCTACTTCCTGCCCGACCCGGCGGGCACCGCGCGGCGGCTCGCGCGCGCGGCGGGTCGTCTCGTCGTCGGGGGTGTGCCGAACCGATTGGTGCAGCGCGGAGGCGGCGGTCACCACTTCTCGCCCACCGAGCTCCTCGACCTCTTCCCCGGGGCGGAGGCGTACGACGACGACGAGCTCGTCGCGGAGGCTGTCTGGGGCCAGCCGGCTCGCCCGCGCAGCGCCCGGGAGCTCGAGCAGGCCTCGTCGGTGAGCCTCGTGCTGCGCCCGCGCGACGACATCGACGCCGTCCCCGACCCTGCGGCCCCGCTGCCGTGGCGGGAGCTCCGCGTCAACCCGCTCTACGGTGCGGACGGCCGGCAGAGCTGGCCCTCCGAGCGCTACGCGCGCGACTACGCCGCGCGCTCCGACTACCTCCCGCGGGTGCTGCCCGACGAGGAAGACCTGCTGCTGCGGCGAGAGTCCTGGGCTCGGCGCCGGGTGCTGCTCGACCTGCCGGACCGTTGGTGAGCCGCCTGCGCTGGGCGGTCGTCGGCGCGGGCTGGGTCGCCCGCGACCACATGGTCCCCGCGCTGCGGGCCAGCGAGCGCAGCGAGGTCACGCTCGTCGTCGACCGCGACCTGGCGGCAGCCGGGCGGCTCGCGGCGATGCTCCCCGGCGCCGCGGCGGCGGGGGACGTGTCCGCCCTGGCCGGAGCCGGGCTCGACGCCGTCTACGTCGCCACGCCCAACGATGCGCACCTGCCCGTCGTCGCTGCCGCCGCGGCGGCGGGGCTCCCCGTGCTGTGCGAGAAGCCCTTGGCAGCGGAGCTGTCCGACGCCGAGCGCATGGTCGAGCTGGTGGAGGCCGCGGGCGTGCTCGCGGCCACGGCGTACGACCAGCGGTGGCACCCGGCGCACCGCGAGGTCACCCGGCTCGTCGCTGACGGCGCGCTCGGCACGGTGACCGCGGTCCGCATCGTCTACGGCTGCTGGCTGCCGCCGGAGTGGCTGCCGCCGGGGGACACCTCGGGGGACAACTGGCGTGCCGATCCGGTACGCGCCGGTGGCGGCGCCTACCTCGACCTCGCTCCGCACGGGCTCGACCTCGTGGGTGCGCTGCTCGGCGAGGACGTGTCGACAGCGCGCACGTTCCTGCAGCGGCGGGTGCACGACTACTCCGTGGACGACGGTGCGGTGCTCGTGGGCTCGACGGCGTCCGGCGTGCTCGTCTCGCTCCACGTCTCCTACAACACCCGCGACGTCCTGCCCCGGCGCCGGCTGGAGGTCGTGGGGACGGCCGGGCAGCTGACGGCGGTCGACACGATGGGCCAGACCGCGGGTGGCGCGCTCACCTTCGCCGACGGCGGCGACGGGGAGCAGCGCGAGATCGCGTTCGACGTCACGCTCGACCCGTTCACCGCACAAGCAGCGGCCTTCGAGGATGCGCTGCTGGGCAGTGCTTCCTGGCCCTTCCCGATCTCCCGCGACCTCGCGCTGCTGCGGCTGCTGCACGACGCCGTCGACGTGCCGAGCACGAGCTCCGTCCCGTCCGCCCGCCCGGAGGTCCACGCATGACCCTGCCCACCCGCGCGTCGGCGGCCCACCGCGCCTGGTCCTGCACGAACTGCGGCCACTGGCAGCGGTGGTTCGCGGCCGCCCCGCCGCCCACGTGCCCGGTCTGCGCGGACGTGCGCAACGCCCTGCCGGACCACGGGTTCTCGTTCGTGACGCCGGACGACCTGGGCGAGGTCCGTACGCTGTGGCGCGAGGCGGTGCCCGGCGTCCTGGACTACTGGACCGAGCCCGTCCTCGGGCTCGGCAGCCACGGCTGGGTCATCTCGACCCCCGACGGGCAGGTCGGCTTCGAGTGCGCCCCCTGGTACTCCGCGGACGCCCTCGCGGACCTGCGGTCGCGCGGGGGGCTGGCCGTCCTCGCCTCGAGCCACGTCCACGGCTACGGCGCCCTGTGGCAGCTGCAGGACGAGCTCGACCCGCGGGTCGTCAGCGTCGGCGTCGAGGACCTGGTGTGGACCAAGGCGTTCCGCGTCACCTGGCCGGCCGACGAGCGGCTGGACCTCGCGCCCGGCCTGACCCTGCACCGCACAGGAGGCCACTTCGCCGGCCACAGCGTCCTCCACGACAGCGGCCGCGGCCTGCTCTTCTGCGGGGACTCGCTCAAGGTCGACCTCGACGAGCGCGGCACTCCGGTCGCGCTCAGCGCGCACAAGGCGTTCCACGCGCAGATCCCGCTGTCCCACGGCGAGCTGCGCACCTACCGCGACGTCATCGGCGCGCTCGACTTCGAGACCGTGTTCACGCCCTTCGAGCACGCCGTCGGCATCACCACGGAGGTGGTGCTCGCCCTCGTCGACCGGCTCCTGTCGGCGCCGCCGGACTCCTCGCCGGTGCCCCTGGAGGACCTGCGGGTGCGGACGGTCGTGCTCGCATGAGCCTGCGCTTCGCGTACAACACCAACGGCCTGGCGCACCACCGGCTCGACGACGCGCTGGAGCTGCTGGCGGACAACGGGTACGACGGGGTCGCCCTCACCGTCGACCACCACCACCTCGACCCGCTCGCGCCCGACGCGCTCGACGCGGCGGAGCGGCTGCGGGACCGGCTCGACGAGCTCGGGCTCGACGTCATGCTCGAGACCGGCGCGCGCTTCCTGCTCGACCCGCGCGACAAGCACGAGCCGACGTTCGTCACCGCGAGCGCGGACGGGCGGCGCCGCCGTGCCGGGTTCCTCGAGCGGGTCGTCGACCTCGCGGTGGTGCTGCGGGCCGAGACCGTCTCCTTCTGGGCGGGGGTGCCGAAGCCCGACGTCCACCTCGACGAGGCCTGGGGCTGGCTCGTCAGCGGCGTGCAGCAGGTCGCGGAGCACGCGGCGCAGGCGGGCGTACCCCTCTCGTTCGAGCCCGAGCCCGGCATGCTCGTCGAGGACGCGGCGGGCTGGGAGCGGCTGCGCGCGGAGCTCTCCGGCGTACCCCCGCTGCGGCTGGCGCTCGACAGCGGGCACTGCCTCGTCGCCGGGGACCTGCTCCCCGACGAGGCTGTGCGCCGCTACGCGGCCGACCTCGGCACCGTCGCCGTCGAGGACATGCGCAAGGGCGTGCACGAGCACCTCGTCTGGGGCGAGGGCGACATGGACGTCCCCGCCGTGCTGCACGCGCTCCAGGACGTCGGCTACGACCGGCTGGTCACGGTCGAGCTGTCCCGCGACAGCCACCGCGCCCACCAGCTCGTGCCGCAGACCATCCGCTACCTCCGGGAGTCCGCCGCATGACCGTCCTCACGACCGGCTCGGACTTCTACGTCCGCCAGCTCCCACCCGGCGAGGTGGTGGAGTTCGCCACCACCCCGCTCGACGTCACCGGCGTGCCGGCCTGGTCGGCGGCCTGGCGCGGCCCGGACGGCTGGCACACCGGGCTCGGGTACGGCGTGGACGAGGAGGCCGCGCGCCTCAGCGCCTGGGGCGAGGCTGCGGAGAGCGCCCTGCTCACCCTCGCCCTGCAGGAGGCGACCCCCGTACGCGCCTCCTACCGCGCGCTGCTCCGCGACCGCGGGGACCGCGGCGTGGTCGACCCGATGAGCCTGTGCCTGGAGGCGGGGTCGGCGTACTCCGACGACCGGGTCCTCGACTGGGTGCCGATGGCGCGGTGGGAGACCGGCGAGGAGGTCCTCGTCCCCGTCGACGTCGCCGCGCCCTCGGGCGGAGCGCTCCCCGCGGCAGCCTGCGACGTCCCCGGGGGCCGGCTGCTCACGCTCATCACCAACGGCGACGGCGCGGGCGACAGCCCGGAGCGCGCGGTCGCCCACGCCCTCGGCGAGCTGCTGCAGCGCGACGGCAACGGGCTGCGCTTCCGCGCCCTCGACGCCGGCGTGGTGGTCGACCTCGGGCCGGGCGACGCGGACGTGCAGGACCCCGCGACCCGCGAGCTGCTCCACCGCCTGCGCGGGCTCGGCATCGCGGTGACGCCGAAGCTCGCCTCCACCGAGGACGGCGTCAGCAACCTCTACGTCGTCGGCGACGACCCCACACCCCCGCAACCGGTCATGGCCACCGCCGCCGGGGAGGCCGCCTCCCTCGACCGGGAGTCCGCGCTGCGCAAGGCGGTCCTCGAGTTCGCCGCGGCCCGCGCGCGCAAGGCCTTCATGCACGGCCCGCTCGCTGACGTAGCGCGCATCGCTCCCGAGGGCTACCTCGACCGCTTCCGTCCCGACCTGGCAGCACAGGAACCCCGTGCGCTGCGGGAGATGCTCCGGTGGCTGGCGCTGCCGACGGACGAGCTGCGCGAGGTGGTCGCACCCGCGGTCCGCACCCGGCGGGAGACGGTCCGCTTCGCCGACCTGCCGACCGACGACGCCCTGGCCGGGCCGCGGGAGACGCTGCAGGCGCTGCTGGAGCTGCTGCGCGGCAAGGGGCTCGACGTCCTCGTGCTGCTCGCGCGGCAGGGCGACGCGTACGCCGCCAAGGTCGTCGTGCCCGGGCTGGAGGTCGAGACGATGAGCTACGGCCGCATCGGGGAGCGCAACGTACGCCGCCTGCTCGACGCCGGGGACGGCACGACCGGCCTGCACGGGATCGCCGGGCTGGGTGCCCCTCCTGCGGGCGCAGTGCCGGTGCTGCTGCGCGACGACGCCGTCGAGCGGCTCGGCGGCCGCCCGTGGTTCGACCGCGCGGCGGTCGACGCCGTGGTCGGGCCGCTCTACCCGCTCTACCGCGAGCCGGGCCGGCACGCGGTCCAGGCGCTGCTGGAGGAGGGTCGATGAGGATCTGCTTCCTGTCGCGGCGCTACTGGCCCGCGGTGTCGGGGATGAGCGTCTACGCCGAGAACCTCCTGCGCGAGCTGGTGCGTCGCGGGCACGAGGTCGTGCTGATGAGCCAGTACCGCGGCGACCCTGCGGGTTCGGCCGTCTACGGAGGAGGTCCTCCGCCGGCGGACCGCGTACCCGACGGGGTCGAGGTGGTCGCGCTCGAGTCGGTGGGCGAGCAGGTCGTCCCCGCGGACTTCGAGGGCGACGTCGACCGCATGGTCGCGGCGGTGCGCGAGCTCCACGCCCGCAAGCCCTTCGACCTGCTGCACGCGCAGTACGCCTGGCCCAACGGCTTCGCCGCCCTGCGCGCCTCGGCCGAGCTGGGCGTGCCGAACCTCGTGAGCATCCAGGGCGGCGACGGGCACTGGGTCGGCTCCTGCTGCCGCACCCACGAGCGCGGGATGCGCGCCGTGCTCGACGGTGCTGGCGCGCTGCTCATCGGGTCTGCGTCCTTCGCGGATGAGGTACGCGGCCGCTTCGGCACGCCCCAGGAGCGCTTCACGCTGGTCGGCGGAGCGACGGACACGACGGCGTTCACGCCCGTCCGCCAGCCCGGCGAGCTGCAGGACCCGCCGGTGCTGCTGTTCCACGGGAGGATCGACCGCCGCAAGGGGATCCTCGACCTGCTCGATGCCGTACGCGCCCTGCACGACGACGGGCGCGAGCTGCGCGTCGTCGTCTCCGGCATCGGGCCCGACGTGGGCGCCTCGCAGGAGCGGACGCGGGAGCTCGGGCTCGAGGACCTGGTGCGGCACACGGGCTGCGTCGAGCACGAGGCCGCGCCGGCGGTCTACGCCGGCGCCGACGTCTTCGTCTCGCCGACGGAGTCGGAGGGCTTCTCCAACACCATCCTCGAGGCCATGGCGAGCGGGCTCCCGGTCGTCTCGACGGCGACCGTCGGGGTCGAGGACTGCGTGCGCGACGGGGAGAACGGCCTGCTGGTGCCCGTCCACGACGTCCCCGCGCTGACCGATGCCCTCGCCCGCGTGCTCGACGACAGCGCCCTGCGGGAGGCGCTCGCGAAGACCGCGCTGGACGAGGTCCGCACCCTGTGGTCCTGGCCCGCGCTGGTCGACCGCATCGAGGACGCGTACGCCGCCGTCCTCGCCCGCCCCGTCGACACGAGCTGGGCGGACGAGTGGCGCGACGAGCCGGTCGACCTCGACTGCCGCTTCCGCGCGGCCCCGCACCTGCTGTGACGACCGGGGTCGTGCTGGCGGTCTCGCCGCACCTCGACGACGCGGCGTTCTCCTTCGGCGCCAGCCTCTCCTCGCTCGCCCGGACTGACCGCCGGGTCGTCGTGGCGACGGTGTTCACCGCGAGCGTCCCGAGTCCCACCGGCTTCGCCCTCGCTTGCCAGCTCGACAAGGGGCTGGGGCCGGAAGTCGACTACATGGCCCTGCGACGCGCTGAAGACGCTGCTGCTCAGCGCATCCTCGGGGCCGAGCCGCGCCACCTCGGCCTCCGCGAGGCGCCCCACCGCGGGTACGAGTCGGCGCCGGCACTGTTCGGACCCGTGGCCGACGCGGACCGCGAGACGCCGGGCGAGATCGCGACAGCGCTCGAGGGGGCGACCGGCGACCTCGAGATCACGGCCGTGCTCGCGCCCCAGGCGCTCGGCGACCACGTCGACCACCGGCTCGTCCGCGAGGCGGTGGAGGAGTGGGCCGGTATCAGGCAGTTCCCGCTCGGCCTCTGGCGGGACACGCCGTACGTCATGCGGGACGGCATCCCCGGACGGCCGGGAGAGCGCGGCCTCGTGCTGGACGAGGAGTCCCTGCAGGCCAAGGAGGATGCCTGCACCTGCTACGCGTCCCAGCTCGGCTTCCAGTTCGGCGGCGAACCCGGGATGCGAGCAGCGGTGCGGACCCTCGCCCTCGACGAGGGCCGCCGGCTCGGGCTGCCCGCCACGGAGGCGTTCGCTCAGCCGGTCGCGACCGTCGAGAACATCGTGTCGCTGGCCCAGACGGTGAAGCCCAGCCCCGTGTAGACCCGCAGCGCAGGGGTGTTGTCGGCGTCGGCGTACAGCATCGCGGTCGGGACGCCGCGGGCGGCCACGTGCTGCAGCACGGCCGTCGTGAGCGTGCGGCCGAGACCCAGCCCGCGGGCCGCCGCGCTCACCCCGAGGACGTAGAGCTCGCCCAGCGCGGGGTGGCCCTCGCCGTGCACCTTGGCCCAGCCGTAGCCCAGCAGCTCCCCGGCGCGCTCGGCGAGGAAGAAGCCGCTGGGGTCGAACCAGGGCTCGGCCATGCGCTGGTGCAGGTCGGCCAGGGTGATGCGGCCCTGCTCGGGGTGCGTGGCGAAGACCTCGGCGTTGAGCGCGACCCAGGCCTCGTCATCGCGCCCGGGCACGAACGTGCGTAGCAGCAGCCCTTCCGGCACCACCACCTCGGGCAGCGGCGGTACGAGCGGGCGGCGCAGCTGCAGCAGCTCGCGGGAGCGGGTGAGCCCCGCGGACGCGGCGAGCGCGGCCGCACCGGGGCGGGAACCGTGCGCCCACAGCCGCAGCCGTCCAGCACTGAGCTCGAGCAGCCGGTGCAGCAGGGCGGCGCCGACCCCCTGCCGCCGCGCGTCGGGGGCGACGACCAGCTCCGCGGCGGGCCCGGCGACGGGGTCGGTCGGGTCGAGGTGCGCGTAGCCGACGAGCACCCCGGCCGGCGTACGGGCCAGCAGGTGCCGCTCGCGCGGGTCGCCACCGTGCCGCAGGTGCAGCTCCACGTGCTCGCCGAGCGGGGCCACGCGGTCGGCCCTCGAGGCGGCAGCGGCGAGGGCGAGGACCTCGGCGACCTCGGCCGCGGTCAGGGCGGGAGCGACGGTCAGCTCGGCAGCAGGGGAGACCACCGCGACAACCTAGCCGCCGCCCCCTTCCCGCCAGGCGCGTGCACGGCTACGGTGCCCGGCATGACACGCCGCGCGAGGTACCTCCCCCTTCGTCCCCTGGCGGTCGCGGCCGGCGCCGCGCTCTGCCTCGGCGGTGCGCTCGCCGCGCCCGCTTCCGCCGTCTCCATCAAGACCCAGCCGCTGCAGCACGTGCAGCTGCTCGCCATCAACGACCTGCACGGCAACCTCCAGCCGCCGAGCGGGGGCATCACGACCGGGACCGACGCGAACGGCAAGCCGGTCGTCACGCCCGCGGGCGGCTTCGCCTACCTCTCCACCCACCTGCAGCAGCTGCGCGCGGGCCACAAGGACACGTTGACCGTCGCGTCGGGCGACGACATCGGTGCCTCCCCGCTGCTGTCCGCCGCCTTCCACGACGAGCCCACGATCGAGGCCATGAACGCGGCCGGCGTCGCGGTGTCCGCGGTCGGCAACCACGAGTTCGACGAGGGCGTCAACGAGCTGCTGCGCATCCAGAAGGGCGGCTGCATCCGCGACGGCGCGGGCGCGGACAACCAGAACAGCTGCCCCGACTGGGACAACGGCGGCAAGAAGTTCCGCGGCGCGCAGTTCGACTACCTCGCCGCGAACGTCGTCTACACGAAGACCGGCCAGCCGATCCTCGCGGCCACGGCGGTCAAGCGCTTCTCGCAGCACCTGCGCGTCGGCTTCATCGGCGTCGTCACCAAGACGACGCCCTCGATCGTGACGGCGTCCGGCGTGCAGGGCCTCGACTTCCTCGACGAGGCGCAGGTCATCAACACGTACGCCGCCAAGCTGCAGGCGCAGGGCGTCCAGGCCATCGTGGCGCTCATCCACGAGGGCGGGGCGCAGACCGGCCCGTACAACGGCTGCCAGGGGCTCTCGGAGCCGATCGTGTCGATCAACGCGGCTGTCAGCCCGGCCGTCGACCTGCTGCTCACGGGGCACAGCCACGCGGCCTACAACTGCCGGCTGACCGACCCGGCCGGCAACCCGCGGCTCGTCACGCAGGCGGCGAACTACGGCAAGCTCATCACCGACGTCGACCTCGTCATCGACCGCAAGACCGGTGACGTCGACCGGCAGGCGACGACCGCCAACAACGTCATCGTCACCCGGGACGTCGCGCCCGACCCGAAGATCACCTCGATCATCGACAAGTACACGACCTACCTCGGGCCGCTGGCGGGCCGCGTGCTCGGCACCATCGGCTCGGACCTCACCCGTACCCAGGGCGCCAACGGGGAGAGTCAGCTCGGCGACATCCTCGCCGACGCCGCACGCGAGGACGCCTCGGTGGCCGGCAGGGGTCCGGTGCAGATCGGCTTCATCAACCCCGGCGGCATCCGCGACGACCTGCTGCTCGGCGACGGCCAGGTGACCTACGGCGAGGCGTTCAGCGTGCAGCCGTTCAGCAACTACGTCGTGTCCAAGACGCTCACGGGCGACCAGGTCAAGACCGTGCTCGAGCAGCAGTTCGACAACCCGCTCGGGGGCCAGACGAGGTTCCTCGGCGTCTCCGGGCTGACCTACTCGTGGAGCGCCTCGGCGCCGGCCGGTGCGCACGTCTCCGACATCCGCGTGGGCGGCGTGCCGATCGACCCGGCCGGCACGTACCGAGTGGCGGGCAACAACTTCCTGCTCGAGGGCGGCGACAACTTCAAGGCCTTCAAGCTCGGGACGGACCCGCTGTACGGCGGGATCGACATCGACGCCTTCGCGGCGTACCTCTCGGCGCACTCGCCGGTCGCCGCGCCGGCGCTCGACCGGGTGACCCGCCTGCCCTAGCCCCGCTCCCCGTGGTCATGCACGTCCTGGCGACCAGGACGTGCATGACCACGGGAGGGGGAGGGGGCGCCCAGGGTCAGGCGAGCTCCTCCTCGAGGACCGCTGCGCCGGCCTTCTCGGGGGTGACGAACCGGTAGCCGACGTTGCGGACCGTCCCGATGAGGGCCTCGTGGTCGGGGCCGAGCTTCGCGCGCAGCCGCCGCACGTGGACGTCGACCGTGCGGGTGCCGCCGAAGTAGTCGTAGCCCCAGACCTCCTGCAGCAGCTGGGCCCGCGTGAACACGCGCCCCGGGTGCTGCGCCAGGAACTTCAGCAGCTCGAACTCCTTGTAGGTCAGGTCGAGCACGCGCCCGCGGACCTTCGCGACGTAGGTCGCCTCGTCGATCGAGAGGTCGCCGCTGCGCACCTCGCTGCCGCGCTCGGCCTCGCTCGAGCTGGCCGCGCGGCCCAGCGCGAGGCGGATCCGCGCCTCGACCTCCGCCGGGCCGGCGCTGTCGAGGATGACGTCGTCGACGCCCCACTCCGCGGTGACGGCGGTGAGCCCGCCCTCGGTCACGACGAGGAGCAGCGGCGAGGCGAGCCCGGTCGTGCGGAGCAGGCGGCACGTGGCCTTCGCGTGCGGCAGGTCGCGTCGTCCGTCGAGCATGAGCACGTCGCAGGGCGGGGCGTCGAGCAGCGCGGACGCCTCCGCGGGAGCCACGCGCACGCTGTGGAGGAGCAGCCCGAGCGCCGGCAGCACCTCGGCCGAGGGCTGCAGGGCGTTGGTGAGCATCAGGACGTTCGCCATGGAGATCCTCCGTCCGCCGACCGGCTGCCGCGCGGGTGCGGGCAGGATAGTGCGTGTGAGCAGGACGAGCGGCGAGCGTGCACCGAGCGCCTCCTCCTCCGCCGGGGGCCCCGTGGGGACCGGCCCGGACCTCCGCACCACCCTGGTCACCTGCGACGGCGTCCCCCTCGCCGCCGCGCACAGAGTGGCTGGTCCCGGTTACGAGGATGTTGCGATCGTCGTCGTGCACGGTTTCACAGGCTCGATGGAGGCTCCAGCCGTCACACGCGTGGCTGACCAGCTGCGCCGGACCGCCGGCGTCGTCACGCTCAGCCTGCGCGGCCACGGCGCGTCCGGGGGCCGCTCCACGCTGGGCGACCTCGAGGCCCACGACGTCGAGGCCGCAGTCGCCTGGGCCCGCGAGCTCGGCTACGCCAAGGTCGCCACGGTCGGGTTCAGCCTCGGCAGCGCGTGCGTCGTGCGGCACGGCGGCGTCCACGGCACCGCGGACGCCGTCGTCGCCGTCAGCGGGCCGAGCCGCTGGTACTACCAGGGCACCCGGCCGATGCGGACCCTCCACCGCGCGGTCGCCTGGCCGCTCGGGCCGCTGCTGCTCTCCCGGGCGTACGGCACCCGGGTCGACACCCGCCACTGGGACCCGCGGCGGCCGGAGACCTGGCCGCCGGACCCCACCGCGTGCGCGGCGCGGATCGCCCCGCGCCCGCTGCTCGTCGTCCACGGCGACCGCGACCGGTACTTCCCGCTCGACCACGCCGAGGCGCTGTACGCCGCGGCGGGGGACCCGCGCGAGCTCTGGGTCGAGCACGGCTACGGCCACGCCGAGGGCGCCGCGTCCCCCGAGCTGGTGGAGCGCATCGGCAGATGGGTGCGCCGGGCCCTGCGCGCGCCCGGCGCCGGGTAGGGTCCGCGACGTGGCGGAGATCACCGTGCGGTACTGGGCCGCGGCGCGCGAGGCCGCGGGCGTCCCCGAGGAGCGGGTCGACGCGTCCGGCGTCGACGCGGCGCTCGCCGAGGCCGTGGCCCGCCACGGCGACCGGCTCGAGCGCGTGCTGCGCATCGCCTCGCTGCTCGTCGACGGCCGCCGCGTCCAGCGCACCGACCCGCTCGCCCTCACCGCGGGGTCCGTGGTCGAGGTCCTCCCGCCGTTCGCGGGCGGCTGAGGTGGGGGTCGTGCGCCGCAGCTGCCTCGGGGCGCTGCTCGTCCCGCTCGTGGTCCTGCTCGTCACCGTGCTGCTGCTCGCCCTCGGCGCGGACCGCGGCTCGGTGTGGCTGCTCGACCGTGCGGTCGCCCACGAGGTCGAGGGCTACGGCGGGCACGACGTCTCCGTCAAGACCGGCGGCTTCCCGTTCCTCACCCAGGCCCTGCGCCGCCGCTTCGACCACGTCGAGGTGCGCGCCGGCAGCCTGGAGCGCGACGGGCTGACGACGCGCGACGTCCACCTCGACCTCCGCGACGTCCACCCGACCTCTCCGCGGGCCGTCGACGTGGGGCGGCTCGACGGCTCGGTCCGGGTGCCGTACTCCGAGCTCGAGACGCTGGCCAAGCTCCCCTCCGGCGCGCTGTCGTCCTCCGGCGGCGCGCTCGTCGTGCACCGCACGGTGCCCGTCGCCGGCCGGCAGACCGACGTGCAGGGGACGGTCTCCCTGCGCGCGAGCGGCACGCACGTCGTGCTCGTGCCGCGCGGGGTCCGCGTCGTCGGCGGCGCCGCCCTCCCCGCCGCGACGCTGGGCAAGGTGCGCGGCCTGCTCGGCGGCTCGTACGCCGTCCCCGGCCTCCCCGCCGGCGTGCGCCTGACGAAGGTGACGCCGGGCGCGAACGGCGTCGTCCTCACCGTCTCCGGCACGGACCTGCACCTCTCCCGCTGACGCGCCTCTCCGTCAGCCGGACGACACGCGCCCGGGGGAGCAGGACGGGGGCGCGGGGACCGGGTGCGCTCCGCTCAGCGCGGCTCCGCTCCCCCCCCTCGGCGCGTGTCCCGACCGCGCGCGAGCGGGCCGGCCGCCCTGCGAGGGGGAGCAACCCGCGGCGAGGGGGAGCGGAGTTCCTCCCCGTCGCGGCGGGTCGCTCCGCGCGGCGGGGCGACACGCGCCCGGGGGAGCAGGACGGGGTCGGGGGGGCCGCGTGCGCCCCGCTCAGCGCGGTCCTGCTCCCCTCGGCGCGCGTCCCTGACCGCGCGCGTACGGGCCGGCGAGTGGCGCTGAGACGGGCGTCTCGGATGCTGGCGTCTCGCCTGGCGGTCCGCGGACGGGCCGGCCCGTCCGCTGCCCTACCATGGCGCTGTGACCGGAGGCCTGTTCTCGCGCCGCGCAGTCGACCTGTGCCGCGTCGCCGCCTCCCTCTGTCGCCCCTGCTAGACCGCCGGCCCCCGGCCGGTCCTCACCCGCTGCCGCCCGCCTGCCAGGAGCATCCGTGCCCGAGACCGCCACCACCCCGATCCCCGTCGAGGAGCTCCTCGCCGGCAACGCGCGCTACGCCGAGGGGTTCGACCTCGGCGCGCTCGCGACGCCGCCCCGACGCGGCGTGGCGGTCGTCTCCTGCATGGACTCCCGCTACCACCCGGGCACCGTGCTCGGGCTCGCCGAGGGCGACGCGCACATCCTGCGCAACGCCGGCGGCGTGGTGACGGACGACGTCCTGCGCTCGCTCGTCGTCAGCCAGCGCAAGCTCGGCACCCGCCAGGTCGTCGTCGTCCAGCACACCCAGTGCGGGCAGCTGACCTACCAGGGCCCCGAGCTCGCCGACGAGATCGAGCGCGAGACCGGGCAGCGCCCGCCGTTCGACTTCGCCAGCTTCACCGACCTCGAGGCGAGCGTGCGCGACTCCGTCGCCAAGGTCCGCTCCTCCGCCTTCCTGCCGGGCCGCGACGCGGTCTCCGGCTTCGTCTACGACGTCACCACCGGCCGGCTCTCCCCGGTCGCCTAGCACTCCCACCCGCCACCGAAGAGAAAGAGGAGCCCCATGAGCCGCGAGACCGCTCTCGTCGACGCCGACTGGGTCGAGGCTCACCTCGACGACCCCAAGGTCGTCCTGGTCGAGGTCGACGAGGACACCAGCGCCTACGAGAAGAACCACCTCAAGGGCGCGATCCGCATCGACTGGAAGGCCGAGCTCCAGGACCCGGTCCGTCGTGACTTCATCGACAAGGCGGGCTTCGAGTCGCTGCTGTCGAGCAAGGGCATCGCCAACGACGACACCGTCATCCTCTACGGCGGCAACAACAACTGGTTCGCGGCCTACGCCTACTGGTACTTCAAGCTCTACGGCCACTCCGACGTCCGCCTGCTCGACGGCGGCCGCAAGAAGTGGGAGCTCGACAGCCGCGAGCTGTCGACCGACGCGGTGACCCGCCCGGCGACGCAGTACGCCGCCTCCGAGCCCGACACCTCGATCCGTGCGTTCCGCGACGAGGTCGTCGCCGCGATCGGCACGCAGAACCTCGTCGACGTGCGCAGCCCTGACGAGTTCACCGGCAAGATCGCCGCGCCGGCGCACCTCCCGCAGGAGCAGGCGCAGGTCAAGGGCCACATCCCCACGGCGAAGAACATCCCGTGGTCCAAGGCGGCCAACGACGACGGCACCTTCCGCTCGGACGACGAGCTCCGCGAGATCTACGGCGGCGCCGGCGTCGACCTCGAGGGCAAGGACACCATCGCGTACTGCCGCATCGGCGAGCGCTCCTCGCACACGTGGTTCGTCCTGCACGAGCTGCTCGGCCAGGCCAACGTGAAGAACTACGACGGCTCGTGGACCGAGTACGGCTCGCTCGTCGGCGTGCCCGTCGAGACCGGGACCGGTGAGTGACGCGTGTGCGGAGCTCCTGACCAGGACCTCGACCTCTCCGGCGTCGACCTCGCGAAGGAGGCCGTGATCGCGGGCATCGTGTCCCGCGGTGACGCACCGGTCGCCGGGGCGTACGTCCGGCTGCTCGACGCCACCGGCGAGTTCACCGCGGAGGTGCCGACGTCGGCGACCGGGCAGTTCCGGTTCTTCGCCGCGCCGGGCACGTGGACCCTGCGCACGCTGGTCCCGCAGGCCGCGCCCGTCGACCGCCAGGTCGTCGTCGGCGAGGTCGGCTCGGTCGCGCGGGTCGACGTCTCGGTCGGCTAGCCCTCTTCCCCGACGTCGTGGGCCCGGGGCGGGGGGGGGGGCCCCCCCCCGGGCCCCCCCCCGGGGCCCCCGGCGGGCGGGACCCGCCCCTCACACACGCGGCGCGGGGGGGAACACCCCCGGAAACACCCGCCGGCAGGGTGCGCGCCC